>NZ_JBTVPY010000002.1:0-174458 GCF_054720805.1 Pseudomonas sp. MT3 | reverse complement strand
CCCGCCGTGGCCGAGGGCGTCGACCTCAGCCTGGATGCGCCTTTGGCGCTGGACGAACTGCCCGGCAGCGTCGAACCGGTTGCCCCGGCGGACGCGCTGAGCTGGGACCTCGAACTGCCCGCCGCCGAACAGCCGCTGGTCAGCGATGACAACTGGACCCTCGGTGAGTCGTCCGAGACGCCCGCCGTGGCCGAGGGCGTCGACTTCAGCCTGGATGCGCCGCTGGAGCTGGAAAGCCTGACGCTAGAGGGCGCTGACGAACCGCTCGCGTCGGTGGAGGACTGGAGCGAGCTGGATATCGCCGACCTCGACCTGCCGGAAATCGAGCTGCCGAGCCCGCCGCTGGTGGTGGAGCCGGTCGGCGAAACGCTTGAGAAACCGCTGTCCCTCGCCGAGGTGATGGCCGCGCCGACCCAGGCGATCAACCCGCCGGCGCAGGATGTGCCGCCCAGCCTGCTGCCGCCGCCCGCCGACGAAGAGCCGATGGACGAAGAGCTGCGCGAGGTCTTCATCGAAGAGGCCGGCGAGGTGCTGGAAACCATCGGCGCCCATCTGCCGGCCTGGCTGGCGGATGGCGATGAGCGCGACGCGTTGACCGAGATCCGCCGCGCCTTCCATACCCTCAAGGGCAGCGGGCGGATGGTTCGCGCGCTGGTGATCGGCGAGCTGGCCTGGTCCATCGAAAACCTGCTCAACCGTGTGCTCGATCGCAGCATTTCCGCGACGCCCGCCGTACAGCAGGTGGTCCAGGACGTGGTTGCGCTGATGCCGGAGCTGGTCGAGGAGTTTGCCGCCAACGCCCAGCGCCAGCGTGACGATGTCGATCGCCTGGCCGCCACCGCGCATGCCCTGGCCAAGGGGCAGCCGGTCCCGCCGCCCCGTGGCGGGCAGCCGGAAGCCGGCGCCGAGGGCGACCGCGCGAACGTTGTGCCGAACGCCGTCGAGGTGGACGGCGAAAGCCTCGATCCGCAGTTGCTGGACATCTTCCGCAACGAGGCGGAAACCCATCTGGAAACCCTGGTCGGCTTCCTCGCCGATTGCGCGCAGCAGTTGCCGCAGCCGGTGACCGACGACCTGCAGCGCGCCCTGCACACCCTCAAGGGCAGCGCGCACATGGCCGGCATCCTGCCGATCGCCGAAATCGCCACGCCGCTCGAGCGGCTGATGAAAGAGTTCAAGACCAACCTGCTGCAGATCGACCTGCGCGAGGCCGAATTGCTGCACGGCGCCGAGCGCCTGTTCCGGGTTGGCCTGGATCAACTGCTGGAAGGTCACCCGCTGGCGCCCATCGACGGCAGCACCGAGCTGCTGGCGCGCATCGCCCAGGTCCACCAGGAGCGCCTGGAGGCCGCCGAGGCCAAGCGTCGCGGCGAAAGCGGCGAGGGCAGCGATCCGAAGCTGATCGGCGTGTTCCTCGCCGAGGGCATGGACATCCTGCTGGACGCCGAAGACCTGCTGCGGCGCTGGCGCGAACACCCGCAGGAGCGCCAGGAGCTGGGCGCCCTGCACGATGAACTGGAAACCCTCAGCCGAGGGGCGCAGATGGCCGAGCTGCCGCAGATGGCCGAGCTGGCCGATGCGCTGCTGGCGGTCTATGGCGCGGTGCAGCAGGGCCGCCTGGAGGTTGGCGAGGCCTTCTTCAGCGCCGCCGAGGACGCGCACGAAGCGCTGATCGGCATGATGGACCAGGTCGCCGCGGCCCTGCAGGTCAGCCCGCGCGCGGAACAGGTCGATGCGCTGTGCCGCCTGCTGGACTCGGCGCCCACCGAGCCGGAGCAGGACTTCGTCGATCCGGAGAGTCTGACCGCCGAGGATTTCCCGCCCGAAGACGAAGAGTTCCTGCTCGATGCCCGGCCCGTGGCCGAGGATGACCTGCCGGACGGCCTGACCTGGCCGCCGCGCGGCGAGAACGCCGAACAGGCGCGTCACGCCGATGACGACGAAGTCATCACCGCCGCCGACCCGCGCCCGCACGCCGCGCCGCGGCATCCGCCGCAAGCGCTGGACGAGGAAATGGTCGCGATCTTCCTCGAAGAGGCGGTGGATATCCTGGATAACGCCGGCCAGGCGCTGGAGAAGTGGCTGCAGTCGCCGGATGCCCTGGCGGCCCTGTCGACCCTGCAGCGCGACCTGCACACCCTCAAGGGTGGCGCGCGCATGGCCGAGATCCGCGAGATCGGCGACCTTTCCCACGAACTCGAATCGCTTTACGAAGGACTGCTGGACCATCGCTTCCAGCACAGCCCGGCGCTGGGCGATCTGCTGCGCACCTGCCACGACCGCCTGGCGACCCAGCTCGACCAGTTGCAGGCCGGCCAGGCGCTGACCGATCCGGCCGATCTGGTGCAGATCATCCGCACCTTCCGGCAGAACCCGTCCGCCGGGCTGAGCGCCCTGCTGTCCCAGACCCCGCTCGACGCGGAAGCGGAGCAGGCGCCGCTCGAACAGGCGATCGAACTGCCCGCCGACGCCGAGCTGGAAAGCGACGCCGAGAGCGCTGAACAAGCGTCGGCGGCGCTGCCGGAGATCGACCTGCAGTCCTTCCTCGACAAGGCCGAGGCGGGCATTGACGAAACACCGCCGGCGATCGTGCCGGAACCCGTCGTCGACGCCGGCTACGAGCTGGACGACGAGCACGACCAGGAGCTGGTGGAAATCTTCCTGGAGGAAGGTTTCGACATCCTCGAAAGTTCCTCCGGCGCCCTGCAGCGCTGGATGGACAACGTCGACAACAGCCTCGAACTCGAAGCCTTGCAGCGCGATCTGCACACCCTCAAGGGCGGCGCGCGGATGGCCGAGATCCGCCCCATCGGCGACCTCGCCCATGAACTGGAGTTTCTCTACGAAGGCCTGTGCGGCGGGCGCCTGCGTGCCAGCCCCGGGCTCTTCGAACTGCTGCAGCGTTGCCATGACCGTCTCGCGGAGATGCTCGAGGCCGTTCAGGGGCACCGGCGGATTCCGGAGGGCGACTCGCTGATCGAGGCGATCCGCCGATTTCGCGCCAACCCCGACGAGCAACTGAGCATCCCCAGCAGCGTCAGCCTGCAGGCGCTGAGCGCCGAGCCGAACCTGCCGGAAGGCCCGGAAGCGGACATCCTCGACATCTTCCTCGAAGAAGCCGACGACCTGCTCGAGAGCATGGAGCAGGCCCTGGGCCGCTGGGACGGCGAGCGCGAGAACGGCGCGCTGGACGAACTGCTGCGCATTCTCCACACCCTCAAGGGCGGCGCTCGCCTGGCCGGCCAGAGCGCTCTGGGCGATCTGGCCCACGACCTCGAACAGCACCTGTCCGAGGCCCAGCAACAGGGCGCGCCCTGGCCGGAAAGCCTGCTGCTGGACGTGCAGTCCGGCTTCGAAGGGCTGCAGGCCGAAGTCGACCAGTTGCGCCAGCACCTGGGCGAGGCCGAGGCGCCCGCTGCGCCGACGCCGCTTCAGCCCGAGCCGCAGACGCTGCCGGCGGTGCTGCCCGACGCGATCATGGCCGCGGTCGAAGCGCCGCGCGTCGAGGCGCCGGTGGTACTGCCGTTCGTGCGCCGCGCCCAGGAGGCCGCCCAGGAAGCCGCCGCCCGCCGTGCGCCGCAGGAACTGGTGAAGGTCCCCGCGCAACTGCTCGAAGGCCTGGTCAACCTCGCCGGCGAAACCTCGATCTTCCGGGGCCGCGTCGAGCAGCAGGTGAGCGACGTCGGCTCGACCCTGACGGAAATGGAAGCCACCATCGAGCGGGTGCGCGACCAGTTGCGCCGTCTGGACACCGAAACCCAGGCGCAGATCCTCTCGCGTCACCAGGCTGACGCCGAGCGCGCCGGCTACGAAGACTTCGACCCGCTGGAAATGGACCGCTACTCGCAGTTGCAGCAGCTCTCGCGCGCACTGTTCGAGTCCGCGTCCGACTTGTTCGACCTGAAGGAAACCCTGGCCGCGAAGAACCGCGACGCCGAGACCCTGCTGCTGCAACAGGCACGGGTCAACACCGAGCTGCAGGAAGGCCTGATGCGCACCCGCATGGTGCCGTTCGACCGCCTGGTGCCGCGCCTGCGCCGGATCGTCCGCCAGGTGGCGAACGAGCTGGGCAAGCAGGTCGAGTTCGTGGTCAGCAACGCCGAAGGCGAAATGGACCGCACGGTGCTCGAACGCATCGTCGCGCCGCTGGAGCACATGCTGCGCAACGCGGTGGACCACGGTATCGAGTCCGGCGAGGCGCGCCGCCTGGCCGGCAAGCCGGAAGTCGGCACCATCCGCCTGACCCTCGGCCGCGAGGGTGGCGACATCCTCCTGACCCTGGGCGACGACGGCGGCGGCATTCGCCTCGACGCGGTGCGGCGCAAGGCCATCGAACGCGGCCTGATGACCGACGACAGCGACCTGACCGACCACGAGGTGCTGCAGTTCATCCTCGAGGCCGGCTTCACTACCGCCGAGAAGATCACGCAGATTTCCGGCCGTGGCGTCGGCATGGACGTCGCTGCCTCCGAAGTGAAGCAACTGGGCGGCTCCATCAGCATCCACTCGACGCTGGGCGAGGGCACGCACTTCAACATCCGCCTGCCGTTCACCGTGTCGGTGAACCGCGCGCTGATGGTGCTTTCCGGCGAGGACCTGTACGCCCTGCCGCTGAACACCATCGAAGGCATCGTGCGGGTTTCCCCCTACGAGCTGGAGGCGCTCTACGAGCAGGCCTCAGCCGAGGGCAACGCCGCGCCGCGCTTCGAATACGCCGGCCAGGGCTACGAGCTGAAATACCTGGGCGATCTGCTCAACAACGGCCAGCACCCGAAGCTGGTGGGCCAGTCGCTGCCGCTGCCGGTGATTCTGGTGCGCTCGGCGGACCACGCCGTGGCGGTGCAGGTCGACGCCCTGGCGGGCTCCCGCGAAATCGTGGTGAAGAGCCTCGGTGCGCAGTTCGCCGGGGTCGCCGGCATCTCCGGCGCGACCATCCTCGGCGACGGCCGCGTGGTGGTGATTCTCGACCTGCTGGCGACCATCCGCGTGCGCCATGCGCACGCCCTGCAGGCGCAGCCGCGCCGCCAGCTGGCGGGGCCGGCCGTGGCGGAAATCGAGCATCAGCGCCCGACCCTGGTCATGGTGGTGGACGACTCGGTCACCGTGCGCAAGGTCACCAGCCGCCTGCTGGAACGCAACGGCATGAACGTGCTGACCGCCAAGGACGGGGTCGACGCCATCGCCCAACTGCAGGACCACAAGCCCGACATCATGCTGCTGGACATCGAGATGCCGCGCATGGACGGCTTCGAGGTGGCGACCCTGGTGCGCCACGACGAGCAACTCAAGGATCTGCCGATCATCATGATCACCTCGCGTACCGGCGAGAAGCACCGCGACCGTGCCCTGGCCATCGGGGTCAACCAGTACCTGGGCAAGCCGTACCAGGAAAGCGAACTGCTGGAGAGCATCCTGAGCCTGGTGAAGTCCCATGTCTGAGCAGAGCACGCCGCGCATTGCGGTGATCGCCGATACCTCGCTGCAGCGCCATGTGCTGGGGCAGGCCCTGGCCGGCCACGGCTACCAGGTGGTGCTCAACGCCGACCCGGCGCGCCTGGACGGCGAACAGCTGGACGCCTGCGAGACCGACCTGTGGCTGGTGGACCTGGCGCAGCAGGAAGACTCGCCGCTGGTGGACAACCTGCTGGAACAGTCGCGGGTTCCCGTGTTGTTCGGCGAGGGGTACGCGCCGGAGCGGCATTCCGAACATTATCCGCGCTGGGAGCGGCGGCTGGTGTCCAAGCTGCGCAAGCTGGTGGGCGACCCCAGCGCCGGCGTGGGCCGCAGCCTCGCCGCGCTGCTCGATGAAGCGCAGCGGCCCAGCCGCGTGGCGCTGCCCGACGATCTTGCGGCATCGCCGCTCAAGGCCGGCGAGCCGGCCGCGCAGGTCTGGCTGCTGGCGGCGTCGCTGGGGGGGCCGGCGGCGGTGAAGGCGTTCCTCGATGCGCTGCCCGGCGCCTTGCCGGTCGGCTTCCTCTATGCCCAGCACATCGATCCGGCGTTCGAGGCCAATCTGCCGCAGGCGGTCGGCCGTCACAGCCAGTGGCATGTGAACACCGTGCGCAATGGCGACCCGGTGCGGTGCGGCGAAGTGGTGGTGGTGCCGATCAGCCAGGAGCTGGGGTTCGACGGCGAAGCGCGGATGCGCGTTCTGGAGCGTGCCTGGCCGGAGCCGTACAGCCCGTCCATCGACCAGATGATGCTCAACCTCGCCCAGCAGTACGGCGAGCGCTGCGGCGTGATCGTCTTCAGCGGCATGTGCAGCGACGGCAGCGCGGCGGCCGCGTACGTGCGCCGGCAGGGCGCGGAAATCTGGACCCAGCGCGCCGACAGCTGCGCCTGTTCGAGCATGCCCGACAGCCTGCGCGAGGGTGGCTACAGTACGCTGTCCGCCGACCCGCGCGAGCTGGCGGCGGCGCTGGTCAACCATCTGGCCGCGCAGTGCGTGGCCGAAGTGACGCAATGAGACAGCCGGTCAACAGCGGAGTGGTGCGATGAGTGATCTTCCCGTGGTCAAGGAAGGCGGCCAGTCCGCCGTGGCAGCCAACGCCGGACCGGCGAGCCTGACCGGCCTGCTGGTGCCGCTGGCCGACCGCAACCTGCTGCTGCCCAACGTGGCGGTGGCCGAGTTGATCACCTACCGCGCGCCGCACCCGGTGGACGGGTTGCCGTCCTGGTACCTGGGTCAGGTGGCCTGGCGCGACCTGCGCCTGCCGCTGCTGTCCTTCGAGGCAGCCTCCGACGGCCAGGCGCAGGTCAGCGCCGGCGCCCGCGTACTGGTGCTCAACGCCCTCGGCGGCCGGGCCAGCGTCAAGTTCCTCGCCCTGCTGGTGCAGGGCATTCCGCGTTCGCTGAAGGTCGGTACCGATTTGCAGCGCGCCAATGTGCCGCTGGCGCCGCTGGAACTGGACGCGGTGAACCTGGGCGACGAGCAGGCACGCATCCCCGACCTGGTCGCGCTGGAGCAGATGCTGGCCGATTCCGGCCTGATCTGAAGCCGCCTGGGCGCGCCCTGGCGCCCCATCCGCCTGTTCGGTGCTCTGCTGCTTCTGCTGTGCGGCGCTGGTGGACTGGCTGAGGCACAACGCCTCGCCGTGCTGGCAGCGGATGAGCCATGCGTTGTGCGGGTTGGTGTTGGCGGGGTTGGCGTTGCGGGGAATCTGAGTTGACCGGATGCGCCAGAGCTGGGCGGTTCGCGAGCAAGCTCGCTCCTACAGCTCGCCGGCTAGCTCGGAGCGATTTTCGTAGGAGCGAGCTTGCTCGCGAACCCGCCTGGCATCGGCGCTGCCGGCTCCCTCTCCCTCAGGAGCGGGGCGCAGCCAGGGCTGGGGTGAGGGGCTTCTCGGCGAGCGCGAATCCCGACTTCAGAAATCACCCCAAAGCTGCTGCGCCACGCTCAGCGCCACCACCGGCGCCGTCTCGGTCCGCAGCACGCGCGGCCCCAGCCGGGCGGCCTGGAATCCGGCGTCCTTGGCCTGCTCCACCTCCGCATCGCTCAGGCCGCCTTCCGGGCCGATCAGGAAGGCCAGGCTCGTCGGCTTGTCATGGCTGGTCAGCGGCTCGGCCACCGGGTGCAGCACCAGCTTGAGCTGCGCCTCGCAGCTCTCCAGCCATTCGGCCAGGGTTACCGGCGCATTGAGCACCGGCAGCACCGAGCGGCCGCACTGTTCGCAGGCGCTGATCGCCACCTGGCGCCAGTGGGCCATGCGCTTGTCGGCGCGCTCGTCCTTCAGGCGCACTTCGCAGCGTTCGCTGACGATCGGGGTGATCTCGCTGGCGCCCAGTTCGGTGGCCTTCTGGATCGCCCAGTCCATGCGCTCGCCACGGGACAGGCCCTGGCCCAGGTGTATGCGCAGCGGCGATTCGGCCTGGCCGTCGAAGGCTTCGCGCAGTTCCACGCGGACGTTCTTCTTGCCCACCTCGATCAGTTCGCCCAGGTATTCGTGGCCGGAGCCGTCGAACAGCTGCACGGCGTCGCCGGCCGAGTGCCGGAGCACGCGGCCGATGTAATGGGCCTGGGCTTCGGGCAGCTCGTGCTGGCCGAGGGAGAGCGGGGCGTCGATGAAGAAGCGGGAGAGGCGCATGGCGATGTCGAACTGATGGGGGAAAGCGGCAAGCTTAAAGCTTTCGGCCTGCCGCTTGTAGCCGATCAGCCCGGATCGCGATGCTCGGGGAAGCGTTCGCTGATCGCCACGCTCACGCTGTCGCGGGTGGCGATATCGATGCCTTCGCTGGCGACCTCGGCGAGGAAGTCGATCTGTTCGGGGGTGATGATGTACGGCGGCAGGAAGTACACCACGCTGCCCAGCGGACGCAGCAGCGCACCACGCTCCAGACCGTGCTGGAAGACCTTCAGGCCGCGGCGTTCCTGCCAGGGGTAGGGTTTTTTCGTGGCCTTGTCCTGGACCATCTCGATGGCGAGGATCATGCCGGTCTGGCGGATTTCCGCGACGTGCGGGTGGTCGGCCAGGTGCGCGGTGGCGCTGGCCATGCGTGCCGCCAGGGCTTTGTTGGCCTCGATGACGTTGTCCTGCTCGAAGATGTCCAGGGTCGCCAGGGCGGCGGCGCAGGCCAGCGGGTTGCCGGTGTAGGTGTGCGAGTGGAGGAAGGCGCGCAGGGTGGCGTAGTCGTCGTAGAAGGCCTGGTAGACCTTGTCGGTGGTCAGCACCGCGCTCATCGCCAGGTAGCCGCCGGTCAGCGCCTTGGACAGCACCAGGAAGTCCGGGGTGATGCCGGCCTGCTCGCAGGCGAACATCGTGCCGGTGCGGCCGAAGCCGACGGCGATCTCGTCGTGGATCAGGTGTACGCCGTAGCGGTCGCAGGCCTCGCGCAGCAGCTTGAGGTAGACCGGGTGGTACATGCGCATGCCGCCGGCGCCCTGCACCAGCGGCTCGACGATGACCGCCGCGACCTCTTGGTGGTGCTGCTCCAGCGCCTGCTCCATCGCCGCGAACATCGTCCGCGAATGTTCTTCCCAGCTCACGCCTTCGGGGCGCAGGTAGCAGTCGGGCGTCGGCACCTTGATGGTGTCCATCAGCAGCGACTTGTAGGTCTCGGTGAACAGCGCCACGTCGCCCACCGACATCGCCGCCACGGTTTCGCCGTGGTAGCTGTTGGTCAGGGTGATGAAGCGCTTCTTCCGCGGCTGGCCGAGGTTGTGCCAGTAGTGGTAGCTCATCTTCAGCGCGACTTCGATGCCGGCCGAGCCGCTGTCGGCGTAGAACACCCGGGAGAAGCCGGCCGGCGCCAGACGCAGCAGGCGTTCGGACAGCTCGATCACGGGCTGGTGGCTGAAGCCGGCGAGGATCACGTGTTCCAGCTGGTCCACCTGGTCCTTGATGCGCTGGTTGATGCGCGGGTTGGCGTGGCCGAAGACGTTGACCCACCAGGAGCTGACCGCGTCGAGGTAGCGCTTGCCTTCGAAGTCCTCCAGCCAGATGCCTTCGCCACGGCGGATCGGAATCACCGGCAGGCGTTCGTGGTCTTTCATCTGGGTGCAGGGGTGCCAGAGCACGCTGAGATCGCGCTGCATCCACTCGGCATTCAGGCCCATTGGGGTACTCCTAATCTGGCTGGTCGTCTGATGGACGGCTTGAGAGGGTCGGGCAAGCCTATGCAATGCGCTTGAGATGGACAAGGACGCGTCCGACGACACATGTCGCCGATTGCCGACCAAGACGTCTATCCGCCCTTCAGGCGCTGACGTATGCTTCGCCCTTTTGCACCATTTGGGGAATCGTGGCGATGAAGACGGGATGGCTGCGCGCTGCTGCGTTGCTTGCTCTGGGGGTGTTCAGCGCGGTGGCGCTGGGCAAGGACAAACAGCCGACGGCCATCGTGGTCGGTGGCGGACTCGCCGGCCTGTCGGCGGCCTACGAGCTGCAACAGAACGGCTGGCAGGTCACCGTACTGGAGGCCAAGCCGCAGGTGGGTGGCCGTTCGGGCCTGGCCACCAGCGAGTGGATCGGCAACAGCAAGGTGCAGCCGACACTCAACAGTTACCTGGATACCCTGAAGATCAAGGCCGTTCCGGCGCCCGACTTCGTACGTACGCCAAGCTACCTGATCGACGGCGTCTACTACTCCAGCAGCGACCTGAAGCAGAAGATGCCGGCCGTCGCCGCGGACCTGGAGCGCTTCGAGAAGTCGCTGGACGAGCTCTCCGCCTCCATCGAGGACCCGCTCAACCCGCTGTCGAGCAAGACCCTGTTCGCGCTGGACCAGATGAACGCCGCGCGCTGGCTGGACAAGCTGAACCTGTCGCCGACCGCTCGCCTGCTGGTCAACCAGCGCATCCGTTCGCGCTATGACGAACCGTCGCGCCTGTCGCTGCTGTACCTCGCCCAGCAGGGTCGCGTGTACCGCAACGTCAATGACCGCGACCTGCGTGCCGCGCGCCTGCCCGGTGGCAGCCAGGTGCTGGCCCAGGCCTTCGTCAAGCAGATCAAGACCATCAAGACCAACGCCAAGGTCACCTCGATCAGCCAGGACAAGGACGGCGTGACCGTCAAGGTCGGTCCCACCGGCTACAGCGCCGACTACCTGGTACTGGCCGTGCCGCTGCGCGCCCTGGGCAACATCCAGATGACCCCGGGCCTGAGCGAGAAGCAGCAGGCCGCGCTCAAGAGCACCAACTACGGTTGGCGCGACCAGATCCTGATGAAGTTCAAGCGTCCGGTATGGGACGACAAGTCGCGCCTGTCCGGCGAGATCTACAGCGACCAGGGCCTGGGCATGATCTGGGTCGAGCCCGCGACCAAGGGCGGCGCCAACGTGCTGATCAACCTGTCCGGCGACAACGCCCGCGTGATGCAGGCCTTCGGCGATCGCCAGGTGCTGGAGCAGGTGCTGATCCGCATGAACAAGTACTACCCGAAGATGCGCGGCGCCTACGCCGGCTATGAAATGCGTCGCTACAGCACCGACGTCGGTACCGGCGGTTCCTACCTGGCCTTCGGTCCGGGCCAGATCAGCCGCTTCTGGCGCGTCTGGGAAACCCCGGTGTCCCGCGTCGCCTTCGCCGGCGAGCACACCGATGCGCTCTATCCGGGCACCCTGGAAGGCGCCCTGCGCAGCGGCAAGCGCGCCGCCAGCCAGGTTCGTGACCTGTATGCCGGCAAGACCCCGGTGCTGGAAGGCAAGGCCCTGGTTGCCGAGAGCAAGCCGGCCGCCAGCGACAAGGCTGCCGACGGCAAGGGCGAGAAGAAGGGCATCCTGTCCTGGCTGCCGTTCTGATCGGATGCGTCCCGCACACAATGCCGGCGAAAGCCGGCATTGTTGTTTCTGGGCCCTGGTACGCGCGTTTCAGAGGGGATCTATCTTGTGAATCGATGTTTCAAAGCAGGATTTTCCACTTTTATTCGATCAATTTGTCGATAGTCTTGGACCTCCGTTATTCAAGGATGTGGATCGATGCAATGGCGTAATTCCCCCGCTCGCTACGGACTGGTCAGCCTGTTCCTGCACTGGGGCAGTGCGCTGGTGGTCTTCGGCCTGTTCGGCCTGGGCCTGTGGATGCGTGAGCTGGACTACTACGACACCTGGTACCACCGCGCTCCGGAAATCCATAAAGGCATCGGCATCCTGCTGTTCATCGCACTGGCCCTGCGCGTGGTCTGGCGCTTCGTCAGCCCGCCGCCGCCGGCACCGGCCAATCATGGATCGCTCACCCGGCTGGGCAGCAAGGTCGGCCATCTGGCGCTGTACGCGCTGCTGTTCGCGGTGATGATCGTCGGCTACCTGATCTCCACCGCCGAAGGCAAGCCGATCAGCGTGTTCGGCTGGTTCGACGTACCCGCCACCCTGAGCGGGCTGCCGGACCAGGCCGACGTCGCCGGCGTCATCCACCTGTACCTGGCCTGGGCGCTGGTGGTGCTCGCCGTGCTGCACGCCCTGGCGGCCTTCAAACACCATTTCATCGATCGCGACGCCACGCTGACACGCATGTTCGGCCGCGCCGCGAAGTAAAACCTCACCCACAGGGAGATTGTTCAATGTTGAAGAAGACCTTCGCCGCGCTGGCTCTGGGCACTGCGCTGTTCTCCGCCGGCCAGGCCATGGCTGCGGACTACAAGATCGACAAGGAAGGCCAGCACGCCTTCATCGAGTTCCGCATCAAGCACCTGGGCTACAGCTGGCTGTATGGCCGCTTCGACGATTTCGACGGCACCTTCACCTTCGACGAGAAGAATCCGTCCGCCGACAAGGTCAAGGTCACCATCAACACCAACAGCGTGAACTCCAACCACGCCGAGCGTGACAAGCACCTGCGCAGCCCGGACTTCCTCAACGTCGGCAAGAACCCGACCGCGACCTTCGAGTCCACCGCTGTGAAGGCCGATGGCAAGAACGCCGAAATCACCGGCAACCTGACCCTGAACGGGGTGACCAAGCCGGTCACCATCAAGGCCGAACTGGTTGGCCAGGGTGACGACCCGTGGGGCGGCTACCGTGCCGGCTTCATCGGCACCACCACCCTCAAGCTGAAGGACTTCAACATTCAGCGCGATCTCGGCCCGTCTTCCCAGGAAGTGGAGCTGACCCTTTCGGTCGAAGGGGTGCGACAGTAAGACGCGGAATCGCGAAAACGCCGGCATTCGCCGGCGTTTTCGTTTGTATGGCTTATGCCGTACGGTCTGGCAGGCACTGTTGGAGCAGGTGGGTGAGCATCTGTTGCTGGGCGTCGTCGAGTGGCGCGAACAGATCGTCATGAGTTCGTGCGAGGATGGCCAGGGTGCGTGTCTCGATGCTCCGGCCAGCCTCGGTGAGGAACAGCTGGAAACTGCGCTGGTCGTCAGGGTTGCGTTCGCGGCGGACCAGTCCGAGCGCTTCCATCTCGCGAATCTTGCGGGTGACCAGCGCCTTGTCGCGGCACAGTTTGCGGCCCAGGCATTGCAGGCTCTGTCCGGCGTCTGCGCCGATCAGTTCGAGCAGGCGGATGTCCGGCGGGGCGAGGTCGATACCCTCGGCGCACAGCTTGTCCTGGAGGCTTTCGCGCATGTGGTCGAAAACCTTCATCAGGGCTTGTGGCAACTCGGGATTCACGGTGTGGGTCATCGGCGCGGTCACGGTAAACGGAATGTAAATTCGATTGATCGGATCAACCATTTTTCTTATTTTAGTTGATCTTATCAACTTTGTGCTGCCAGACCTCCGCCTTGCGGGAAACCTACTGCCGATTCGGCAAACGACTAAATCGTTTCAGTAGCTTTCCCGCAGGGCTTTCGGACGTTTACAAACAGAGCTGAATGTAAGTATTTTTGCCAGCTTTCCGGACCGGCAAGCCCAACGCCACCCCGGATGCTTTGCTCATGAGGATAACGATATGCAACGAAAGCCAGCCATGCGCGCCCTGGTTCCGACCCTGCTCGTCGCCGTGGCCACTCTTGCCGGCTGTGACAAGAGTCAGGCTCCGCAGGAGACGCCGACCCCTGAAGTGGGGGTGGTGACCCTGCAGGCGCAGGAGGTGACCCTGAGCACCGAGCTGCCCGGCCGCACCACTGCCTATCGCATCGCCGAAGTTCGTCCGCAGGTGAACGGCATCATCCTCAAGCGCCTGTTCAAGGAAGGCAGCGACGTCAAGGAAGGCCAGCAGCTGTACCAGATCGACCCGGCCACCTACCAGGCTACCCTGCAGAGCGCCCAGGCCAACCTGGTGTCCACCCAGCAGCAGGCCGAGCGCTACAAGGAACTGGTGAAGGACGAGGCGGTGAGCAAGCAGCAGTACGCCGACGCCCAGGCCGCCTATCTGCAGGCCAAGGCCGCGGTGGACAATGCCAGGATCAACGTGCGCTACACCAGGGTCTACTCGCCGATCTCCGGCCGTATCGGCCGCTCCTCGGTCACCGAGGGCGCGCTGGTGCAGAACGGTCAGGCCGACGCACTGGCCACCGTGCAGCAGCTGGATCCGATCTATGTCGACGTGACCCAGCCCTCCACCGCGCTGATTCGCCTGCGTCGCGAGCTGGCCGCCGGGCAACTGGAGAAGGCCGGCGACAATGCCGCCAAGGTCAAGCTGTACCTGGAAGACGGCTCGGAATACCCGCTGGAAGGCAAGCTGGAGTTCTCCGAGGTGTCGGTCGACCAGGGCACCGGCTCGGTCACCGTGCGCGCGATCTTCCCCAACCCGAACAAGGAACTGCTGCCGGGCATGTTCGTCCACGCGCAGCTTCAGGAAGGGGTGAAGAAGCAGGCGATCCTCGCCCCGCAGCAGGGCGTGACCCGCGATTTCCGTGGCCAGGCTACCGCGCTTGTGCTGGGCGAAGGCGACAAGGTCGAGCTGCGTACCCTCAAGGCCGAGCGCACCGTCGGCGCCTACTGGCTGGTCAGCGAAGGCCTCAAGCCCGGCGATCGCCTGATCACCGAAGGCCTGCAGTTCGTCCAGCCGGGGGGGCAGGCCAAGGCCGTACCCGCGAAGAACGTGGCGCCCGCCGCCGGGGCCACCGACAAACCCGCCGCCGCGCAACCGGCCAAGCAGGGTTAATCAAGGGGATTCGTAATGTCGAAGTTTTTCATTGACCGGCCCATCTTCGCCTGGGTGATCGCCCTGGTGATCATGCTGGCGGGCGGTCTGTCGATCCTCAAGTTGCCGGTCAACCAGTACCCGGCCATCGCGCCGCCGGCCATCGCCATCCAGGTGAGCTACCCGGGGGCCTCCGCCGAGACGGTGCAGGACACCGTGGTGCAGGTGATCGAGCAGCAGATGAACGGTCTCGACCATCTGCGCTACATCTCCTCGGAGTCCAACTCCGACGGCAGCATGACCATCACCGTGACCTTCGACCAGGGCACCAGCCCTGACATCGCCCAGGTCCAGGTGCAGAACAAGCTGCAACTGGCCACGCCGCTCCTGCCGCAGGAAGTGCAGCAGCAGGGCATCCGCGTGACCAAGGCGGTGAAGAACTTCCTGATGGTGGTCGGCGTCGTCTCCACCGATGGCGGCATGACCCGGGAAGACCTGTCGAACTACATCGTCTCCAACATCCAGGACCCGCTGTCGCGGACCTCCGGCGTGGGCGACTTCCAGGTGTTCGGCTCGCAGTACGCCATGCGCATCTGGCTGGACCCGGCCAAGCTCAACAGCTTCCAGATGACCCCGGGCGACGTGAGGGCGGCGATCGAGGCGCAGAACGTACAGATCTCCTCCGGCCAGTTGGGCGGCCTGCCTGCGGTCAAGGGCCAGCAGCTCAACGCCACCATCATCGGCAAGACCCGTCTGCAGAGCGCCGAGCAATTCAAGGAGATCCTCCTCAAGGTCAACGCCGACGGCTCCCAGGTTCGCCTGAAGGACGTCGCCGACGTCGCCCTGGGCGGCCAGGACTACAGCATCAACGCCCAGTTCAACGGCAAGCCGGCCTCGGGTATCGCGATCAAGCTGGCCACCGGCGCCAACGCGCTGGACACCGCCAAGGCGATCCGCTCCACCCTGAGCACCCTGGAGCCGTTCTTCCCGCAGGGCATGCAGATCGTCTACCCGTACGACACCACCCCGGTGGTTTCCGCCTCCATCCATGAGGTGGTGAAGACCCTGGGCGAAGCGATCCTGCTGGTGTTCCTGGTGATGTACCTGTTCCTGCAGAACTTCCGCGCCACGCTGATCCCGACGATCGCCGTGCCGGTGGTGCTGCTGGGCACCTTCGGCGTGCTCGCCGCCTTCGGCTTCTCGATCAACACCCTGACCATGTTCGGCATGGTGCTGGCGATCGGCCTGCTGGTGGACGACGCCATCGTCGTGGTGGAAAACGTCGAGCGGGTGATGGCCGAGGAAGGCCTGTCGCCCAGGGAGGCCGCGCGCAAGTCGATGGGCCAGATCCAGGGTGCGCTGGTGGGTATCGCCCTGGTGCTGTCGGCGGTGTTCCTGCCGATGGCGTTCTTCGGCGGCTCCACCGGGGTGATCTATCGGCAGTTCTCCATCACCATCGTCTCGGCGATGGCCCTGTCGGTGCTGGTGGCCCTGGTCCTCACCCCGGCGCTTTGCGCCACCATGCTCAAGCCCATCGAGAAGGGCGACCACGGCGAGCACAAGCGCGGCTTCTTCGGCTGGTTCAACCGCATGTTCCTCGCCACCACGCACGGCTACGAGCGTGGGGTGGTGTCGATCCTCAAGCACCGCTTCCCGTACCTGCTGATGTACCTGGTGATCCTCGGCGGCATGGTCTACCTGTTCACCCGCATCCCCACCGCGTTCCTCCCCGACGAGGACCAGGGCGTACTGTTCGCCCAGGTGCAGACGCCGGCGGGCTCGTCCGCCGAGCGGACCCAGGTGGTGGTCGACGCGATGCGTTCCTACCTGCTGGAACAGGAAAGCAGCGCGGTGGCCTCGGTATTCACCGTGACCGGCTTCAACTTCGCTGGCCGCGGCCAGAGCTCGGGTATGGCGTTCATCATGCTCAAGCCCTGGGAAGAGCGTCCGGGCAAGGAGAACAGCGTGTTCGAGCTGGCCCACCGCGCCCAGGAACACTTCTTCACCTTCAAGGATGCGATGGTGTTCGCCTTCGCCCCGCCGGCGGTGCTCGAGCTGGGTAACGCCGTGGGCTTCGACATCTTCCTCCAGGACCAGGCCGGCGTCGGCCACGAGGTGCTGATGGGCGCGCGCAACCAGTTCCTCGGCCTGGCCGAGCGAAACCCCGCGCTGCAGCGCGTGCGTCCCAACGGCCTGAACGACGAGCCGCAGTACAAGCTGCTGATCGACGACGAGAAGGCCAGTGCCCTGGGGTTGTCGCTGGCCGACATCAACAGCACCCTGTCCATCGCCTGGGGTTCGAACTACGTCAACGACTTCATCGACCGTGGCCGGGTGAAGAAGGTTTACCTGCAGGGTCGTCCGAATGCGCGGATGAGCCCGGAAGACCTGGACAAGTGGTACGTGCGCAACGACAAAGGCGAGATGGTCCCGTTCAGCGCCTTCGCCACCGGCGAGTGGAGTTATGGCTCGCCCAAGCTTTCGCGCTACAACGGCGTACCGGCGATGGAAATCCTCGGTGAACCGGCTATGGGCCGCAGTACCGGTGAGGCGATGGCGGCGGTCGAGGAGATCGTCAAGCAGTTGCCCAAGGGCGTGGGCTACGCCTGGACCGGCCTGTCCTACGAGGAGCGCCTGTCTGGCTCCCAGGCCCCGGCGCTCTATGCCCTGTCGCTGATCGTGGTGTTCCTCTGCCTGGCAGCGCTGTACGAGAGCTGGTCGATTCCGTTCTCGGTGATGCTGGTGGTGCCGCTGGGCGTCATCGGTGCGCTGCTGGCGACGTCCATGCGCGGTCTGTCCAACGACGTGTTCTTCCAGGTGGGCCTGTTGACCACCATCGGCCTGTCGGCGAAGAACGCGATCCTGATCGTCGAGTTCGCCAAGGAACTGCACGAGCAGGGCAAGGGCATCGTCGAGGCGGCCGTCGAGGCGTGCCGGATGCGTCTGCGCCCGATCGTCATGACCTCCCTGGCGTTCATCCTCGGCGTGGTGCCGCTGGCGATCTCCACCGGCGCCGGCTCCGGCAGCCAGCACGCGATCGGTACCGGCGTGATCGGCGGCATGGTCACCGCGACCGTCCTGGCGATCTTCTGGGTGCCGTTGTTCTACGTGGTGGTCAGTACCCTGTTCAAGGACGCCGCGTCCAAGGAACAGGAAGCCACCGAGAAGGGGCATTGATATGAGAAAGTCCTTACTGTCCCTCGCGATAGCCGCCGGCGTGTTGTCCGGCTGCTCGCTGATCCCCGACTACGAGCGCCCCGAGGCGCCCGTGGCGGGGGCCTATCCGCAGGGCGATGCCTACGTGGCGGCGCAACCGGCCAACGCCGGCGCCGACATCGGCTGGCGCGAGTTCTTCAAGGACCCGCAACTGCAGCGGCTGATCGAAGTGTCGCTGGAAAACAACCGTGACCTGCGCGTCGCCGCGCTGAACATCGAAGCCTACCGGGCGCAGTACCGCATCCAGCGGGCCGACCTGTTCCCGGCGGTGGACGCCGGCATCAACGGCTCGCGCCAGCGCCTGCCTGCCGACCTGTCGACCACCGGCAACTCGATGATCAGCAGCCAGTACGGCGCGACCCTGGGCGTCACCTCCTGGGAGCTCGACCTGTTCGGTCGCCTGCGCGCCCTGCGTGACCAGGCGCTGGAAACCTACTTCGCCAGCGAAGAGGCCCGTCGCAGCACCCAGACCAGCCTGGTGGCCAACGTCGCCAACGCCTACCTGACCCTGCGCGCCGACCAGGCTCAACTGAAGTTGACCCGCGACACCCTGGGCACCTACCAGAAGAGCTACGACCTGACCAAGCGCAGCTACGACGTCGGCGTCGCCTCGGCGCTGGATCTGCGCCAGGCGCAGACCTCGGTGGAAAGCGCGCGGGCCACCCTGGCGCAGTACACCCGCCTGGTCGCCCAGGACCAGAACGCCCTGGTGCTGCTGCTCGGTTCCGGCCTGCCGGCGGACCTGCCGCAAGGCCGCGAGCTGTCCGAAGAGTTGCTGGCCACCGTGCCGGCAGGGCTGCCGTCCGACCTGCTGCAGCGTCGCCCGGACATCCTCCAGGCCGAGCATCAGCTCAAGGCGGCCAATGCCAACATCGGCGCGGCGCGCGCGGCGTTCTTCCCGAACATCAGCCTGACCGCCAATGCCGGCAGCCTCAGCCCGGACCTCTCCGGCCTGTTCGACGCCGGCTCCGGCAGCTGGCTGTTCCAGCCGTCCATCAGCCTGCCGATCTTCAACGCCGGCGCCCTGCGCGCCAGCCTGGACCTGGCCAAGGTGCAGAAGGACATCAACGTGGCGCAGTACGAGAAAGCCATCCAGACGGCCTTCTCCGAGGTCGCCGACGGCCTCGCCGCCCGTGGCACCTTCGGCGAGCAACTGCAGGCGCAGCGCTCGCTGGTGGACGCCAGCAGCGAGTACTACCGCCTGGCCGACAAGCGCTACCGCACGGGTGTGGACAACTACCTGACCCTGCTCGATGCGCAGCGTTCGCTGTTCAGTGCCCAGCAGCAACTGATCAGCGACCGGCTGAACCAGCTGACCAGCGAGGTGAATCTGTACAAGGCCCTCGGCGGCGGTTGGCAGGCCACGGCGGCGGAGGCCAAGCCGATCTCCAGCGAAGCGCCCAAAGGCTGATCTTCACTGGCTGGAAACGAGAACGCCGCCCTTCGGGGCGGCGTTTTTGTTCGTGCGGGTAGGGTCGGAACGCAGGGCGCCGGAGTCTGGGGTGGTTCGCGAGCAAGCTCGCTCCTACAGGTCCGGCTTGCGTGCTCGCGAGCCCTCGGACTACAACATCGCACTCCGCGTCGCCGGCTGGATATGGTTGTCCGCCAGCCAATCCAGCGCACACTCGCGCAGGCGTTCGCCCTGGTAGACATACCAGGCCTGCAGCAGCTCGGGGTACCCCATCAATACATGGCGGAAGGCCTTGAACGGCTTGCGCCCCTCGATGGCGTTGGCCAAGGCGGAATAGGCGTGGGGCTCGGGCACTTCGCGCAGGAAATCGCGCATCAGGTCCAGCGACTGGCGGCTGCTCAGCGGCTCGATGGGCAGCAGGCGCTCTGGCTCGCGGTGCAGCAGTTCGGCCAGTTCCGGGTCGGGATCGTCCTCGGGGATCAGCAGCACCTGACCGCTGAAGAGATCGAGGTAGTGCTCGATACCCTGGGTATCGAGCGCGAAGGCCAGTTCGTCGAGGTCGATGGTCAGCGGGCGCATGGTCACTCTCCCAGTGTGGCGAGTGACTGATCCTACGCCATGCGCATGACAACTGTCCTGCCGTTGCCGGCCGGCGCGGGAGCACCGACCGGTTCGACGGTCACAGGCGGAAGCGGCCCACCTGCAACTGCAGCTGGTTACCCAGGCGCGCCAGTTCGGTGCTGGAGCCGGCGGTCTGCTCGCTGGCGGCGGCGGACTGGTCGGCGATCTCGCGGACCTGCACCACGCTGCGGTTGATCTCCTCGGCCACGCTGCTCTGCTGTTCGGCGGCGGAGGCGATCTGCAGGTTCATGCCCTGGATGTCGGCCACGGTGCGGGCGATCACGCCCAGCGCCTCGCCGGCGCGGCGGGTCAGTTCCACCGAGCTGCCGGTCAGGCGGCGGCTGCCGTCCATGCGTTGCGCCGCGTCCTGAGCGCCGCGCTGCAGGCCGGCGATCAGTCCCTCGATTTCCTCGGTGGACTGCTGGGTACGCTGGGCCAGGCCGCGTACTTCGTCGGCCACCACGGCGAAACCGCGCCCGGCCTCGCCGGCACGGGCCGCTTCGATGGCGGCGTTGAGCGCCAGCAGGTTGGTCTGTTCGGCCACCGACTTGATCACATCCAGCACGCTGCCGATCTTCTCGCTTTCCTTGCGCAGCGATTCCATCGCCTCGGCGGAGCGATCCACCTCGCTGGCCAGCCGGTCGATCTGCGCCACCGCGTCCTGCACCACCTGGTCGCCCTGGCGGGCCTGCTGGTCCGCCTGCTGGGCGGCCAGGGAGGCCTGCTCGGCGTTGCGCGCGACTTCCTGCACGGTGGCGGCCATTTCATGAATGGCGCTGGCCACCTGCTCGGTTTCCACCCGCTGGGCGTTGACCCCGGCGCGGGTCTGCTCGGTGACCGCCGAGAGCTCCTCGGCGGCGGTGGCCAACTGGCCGACGCTGCCACCGAGCTGGCCGATCAGTTGGGCCAGGTTCTCGCGCATGCGCAGCATGACGCGTTGCAACTGCCCCAGTTCGTCGGGGCGCTGCAGGTTCAGCTCGCGGACCAGGCCCTGCGACAGGTCGCCCTGGGCGATGTGCTCGGCCAGTTCCAGCGCCTCGTGGAGCGGGCGGACGATCTGTCGGTTGATGGCCCAGCCGGACAGCAGGCCGAAGGCCAGGGCCAGCACGGCGATGAGGATCTGCCGGGTCTTGGCGGCGGCGGTTTCCGCGGCGTTGCGCTGCAGGGTGTCGTCGTACAGCCGGGTGCTGGCGCCGAGCATCGCCTGGCTGGCGCCGTCCAGGGCCTGGCGCGCCTGCCGCGTGGCGTTGACGCCGTCACGGAAGTGTTCGATGCCGCTGCGGTAGCCCTGCAGCTCGTTCAACGCGCTGGCCAGGTCCTCGGCGGCGTCGGCCGGCAATTGGCCCTGCAGCGTCGCGCCGCTGTCGCGCAGGGTGTCGAAGGCGGCGAAGGCGGCCTGCTCGGCGCTGGCCGACTGTTCGAAGACATAACCGCGCACCTGGTAGCGCACCTGCAGCAGTTGCTGGTGCAACTGGCCGGCGGCCTGGGCGCTGTGCAGCAACTGGGCGTCGCCGGGCTGTCCGGCGAGCCGGTCGAAGAGCTGCCTGTCCAGCGCCTCGAAGGTCTGCAAGGCGCGTTGGGCGCTGCCCACCAGGGTGCCGCGGGCCTCGCTGCGCTGCTCGACGGCGCGGGTCAGGCCGGCGAACGCCTGGCGATAGTCGGCCACGGCCTGGCGCGCGCTGTCCAGCGGGGTCGCATCGATGTCGCTGTCCCGCAGGCGCTGTTCGATCAGTTCCAGCATCTTCGTACTGTGCTGCTCGACGCGCTCGGCCTGGGCACGGTCGCCGCCCAGTTCGAACTGCAGACGGGCCAGGTTGGCCTGCTGGCTGAGGTCGTTCAGCTCGGTGATGGTCGCCAACTGCTCGCCGCGCCGGGCCTGGTTGTCCAGGCTGCGCAGGCCGCCGAGCAGGACCAGCAGGGTGAGGAACAGGAGGATACCGAAACCCACCGCCAGCTTGAGGCTGACGTTAAGGCGTCCCAGCTGTACTACTAGCCAATCGTACATGTCGAATACTCCAGGCAGGCGTCGCCACGGGATCGACGGCCCGTGGCTGGCAAATACAGGTGTGCAGTGGCGAGGCGGAATTGTCGGGGCGCATCTTCGTGCGCCAGAGGCTATCGGCGGCGAAATGGGAAACTGAAGGCGGGAATTTGTCGCGATGTCGCGCATGCGACGCTTTCTGTAGGAGCGAGCTTGCTCGCAAACAGGCCCCGTCGCGGAATCGATTCGCGAGCAAGCTCGCTCCTACGAAGAGCCAAAGCTCCTTGGCCGCGCGTTAGCCAGCCTCTCCCAGATGGGGTGAGGGGAAGCGCTGGCGCCGATGTCCGGGCATGGAAGAACAGAAAAGGCCCGCATTGCGCGGGCCTTGTTCGTTGCGGGGCGGATCAGACGCGGAAGCGGCTGACCAGCATCTGCAGCTCGTTGCCCAGGCGCGCCAGCTCCATGCTGGAGGCGGCGGTTTCCTCGCTGGCGGCGGCAGTTTGCTCGGAGATGTCGCGCACGTTCATCACGCTGCGGTTGATTTCCTCGGCCACGGCGCTCTGCTGCTCGGAAGCGGCGGCGATCTGCTGGTTCATCGACTGGATGGTCGACACGGTACGGGTGATCGCACCCAGGCGCTCGCCGGCGCGGCGGGTCAGGTCGACGGTGCTGACGGTCAGCTCGCGGCTGGTTTCCATCATCTGCACGGCCTGCTGGGTGCCGCTCTGCAGACCGGCGATCAGCTCCTCGATCTCCTCGGTGGAGGACTGGGTGCGCTGCGCCAGGGCCCGCACTTCATCGGCGACCACGGCGAAGCCGCGGCCGGCGTCGCCGGCGCGAGCGGCCTCGATGGCGGCGTTGAGGGCCAGCAGGTTGGTCTGCTCGGCCACCGCCTTGATCACGTCCAGCACGCTGCCGATCTTCTCGCTTTCGCGCTTGAGCTTGAGCACCGATTCGTTGGAGCGGTCGACCTCGCCGGCCAGGCGGTCCATCTGCCCGACGGCTTCGTTGACCGCGCCTTCGCCGTCGCGGGCCTCGCGATCGGCGGCGGAGGCGGCCTCGGAGGCCTCCTCGGCGTTGCGCGCGACTTCCTGCACGGTGGCGGCCATCTCGTTCATCGCGGTGGCGACCTGGTCGGTCTCGGATTTCTGGTTGTTCACGCCGGCGCTGGTCTGCTCGGTAACGGCCGACAGCTCCTCGGCGGCGCTGGCGATCTGGGTCACGCCGTCGTGGATGCGGCCAATCAGTTCGCGTAGGGACAGGTTCATGCGCTGCATGCTCCGCTGCAACTGACCCAGTTCGTCGGAGCGGCTGGTGTGGATGTCGTGGCTCAGGTCGCCGTCGGCGATGCGCTCGGCATGCCCCAGCACGTCACGCAGCGGATTGACGATCTGCCTGGTGATGATCCAGGCGGCGATCAGGCCCAGTACCAGGGCGATGAGGGCGGACAGCGCCAGCAGGGTTTTCGCCTGGCCGACGCCGGCATCGCGCTTGGCGGTTTCGCTGAGGGTCAGCTCGTTGCTGATCTTCTCGATCTGCACGCCGCCGTCGCGCATGCGGTCACGGGCGGCCTGGCTGGCGTTGACCTCATGGCGATAGCCCTCGAGCGCCGCGCGATAGGCCGACAGCGCGTCGAGGGCGTTCTGGTAGTCGGCGGCGAGTTCGACGGGAGCGCCGCGCATGCCCGTCTGCACGGCCTGGATGGCCTGCTGGAGAGCGTCGACGGCGGGCGTCTCCAGCGCGGGATTGTCATTGCTGGTGTAGGCGAGCACCTGGAAGCGCGCCAGCATCACCTGGCGGCCCAGGTCGGCCAGTTGCTGCAGCGGGCGGAGGTTCTCGGTGGCGCCGCCGGCGACCAGCGTCTGTTCGGCTTTCTCCAGCCCCCCGGTGATGAGCGCGGCGTTGCGAATGAGGTTCTGCTTGGCGGCGTCGCGCGCGTCGAAGGACTTCAGCAGTTCGCCGAAGAGGCGGCGATACTCGGTTGCCAGTTCGCGCTGCTGGTCCATCTTGCGACGATCTTCCGCCGTGCTGAATTTGTCGTAGAGCGCGCCGTGGCTCCGATCCAGCTGGTCCAGGGTGTCGACCACCAGCTTGGCGTCTTGCGGCGAGCGCGTGGACTGGAATTTCAGGCGTGAGACGCGCAGGTCCTTGGCGACCGCCGCCAGCTCGGAGATCTCGCCGAGCTTGTCGCCACGGTCGATCACGTTGCCCAGGTTGATCCAGCCGGTGAGGGCGATCAACAGGGTGAGCAGCAGCACCAGGCCGAAACCTGCGGCGAGTTTGAGTTTGACACTGAGGTTGTTGAACCAGCGGAACATGACAGCGGGGCTCCAGCGATGAACAGGGCCGGTGCGTAGGGCTGAGCGGGAGGTGCGCAGGGTGGGGACGACCGGTATCGCGGGTATCGGCGTTGGTGTCCGGAACTGAAGGGCGCGCGGTGTTTTTCTGACTGGCGGTTCAGGCTGGAAACCTTGCGGTTCCTGGCTTAGAACAAGCGTGCCAACAACGCGGTGACGGCGGTTTCGACGCGCAGGATGCGCTCGCCCAGTTGCACCGGGTCGAGCCCGGCTTCGCGGAGCTTTTCCACTTCGTAGGGAATCCAGCCGCCCTCCGGTCCGATGGCCAGGGTGACCGGTTCGGCGAGGGCGCGGGGGCACGCCGGCCAGGGGCCGGGATGGCCGATCAGGCCGAGGCTGCCGGCGGCCATCGCCGGCAGGCGGTCCTCGACGAACGGCTTGAAGCGCTTCTCGATGATCACCTCGGGCAACACGGTGTCGCGGGCCTGCTCGAGGCCGAGGATCAGTTGTTCGCGAATGGCGTCGGGTTCGAGGAACGGCGTCTGCCAGAAGCTCTTTTCCACCCGGTAGCTGTTGAGCAGCACCAGGCGCGGCACACCCAGGGCCGAGATGGTCTGCAGCACGCGGCGGAGCATCTTCGGGCGGGGCAGGGCGAGCAGCAGGGTGATCGGCAGCTTGTCCGGCGGCGGCTGGTCGAAGCGCACTTCCAGCTCGGCTTCGTTGGCCTCCAGGCGCAGCAGATGGCCTTCGCCCATCAGGCCGCCGAGACGACCGACGCGTAGCCGGTCGCCGCTTTCGGCGCGGTGGACGTCCTGCATGTGGACCAGGCGGCGGTCACGCAGGATCACGCGGTCCGCCGCGACGAAGTCGGCGTCGTCCAGCAGCAGCAGGTTCAAGAACGGGTCGCCGGCGGCTGGTCGCCCTTGGATTCTTCTTCCGGTTCCGGGCCGCGCTTGCGGATCAGGTGGCTGAACAGTACGCCGGCCTCGAACAGCATCCACATCGGTACCGCCAGCAGGGTCTGCGACAGCGGGTCCGGCGGGGTGAGGATCATGCCGACCACGAAGCAGCCGATGATCACGTAGGGGCGGATCTTCTTCAGGTAGGCCACGTCGACCACCCTGATCCACACCAGCAGCACGGTGGCCACGGGAATCTCGAAGGCCACGCCGAAGGCGAACAGCAGGGTGAGGAAGTCCAGGTAGCTGTTGATGTCGGTCATCGGCGTCACCCCTTCCGGGGCCTGGCCGAGGAAGAAGTGGAACATCAACGGGAACACCAGGAAGTAGGCGAAGGCCATGCCGGCGTAGAACAGCACGATGCTGGAGGCCAGCAGGGGCAGGGCGACGCGCTTCTCGTGCTTGTACAGTCCCGGCGCGATGAAGCCCCAGACCTGGCCGAGTATCACCGGCATGGCGAACAGCACGGCGACGATCATGGTCAGCTTGAGCGGCGCGAGGAAGGCCGACGCCGGGTCGATGGCGATCATGGTCGCGCCTTCGGGCAGGAAGCGCCGCAGTGGCTCGGAGGCCAGCGCGTAGATCTTCTGCGAGAAGTACAGCAGGCCGATGAAGATCACGAAGATCGCGATCACGCAGCGCAGCAGGCGGTTGCGCAGTTCGGTCAGGTGCGAGACCAGGGGCATTTCCTGGTCTTGTTCGGGCTGGTCGGGCTTTTCGGCGCTCATGGGGTACGCGGCGTCTCGGGCGAAGCGGACGGCTGGCTCGACGCTGGCGCCTGGGGCGCGACGGTCGGCTCGGCCGGTGCTGTTTCCGGGTTGGCGGCAGGCGCAAGGCCCGCGCCCGGCAGGCTGTTCAGGTGGCCGTTGGGCGCGATGGCCGGTGCCGCGGGCGGGGTTTCCGCCTGCGGTTGCGGGGTCAGGCTGTTTTCGACCTGGGACTGCAGGTCGTTCAGCGGCGCCATCAGCTTCTTGGCTTCCTGCTCCATCTGCAGGATGTGCTCGTTGTGCAACTGGCGGCGGATTTCATCCGCGCCCAGCTCACGCTCCACTTCCGTCTTGATGGCGTTGAAGCTGCGCTTGAGCCGGCCGATCCACAGGCCGGCAGTCCGCGCGGCGACCGGCAGGCGCTCGGGACCGAGCACCAGCAGGGCGACCAGGCCCACCAGCAGCAGTTCGCTGAAGCTGATACCAAACATGGTTTATTCCATCAGTCCTTGCGCGCCGGTTCTTCGACCTTGTGCGCCTGGGCGTCGATGGTGTGCGGCTGGTTCAGCGGCGGGTTGCCGGCAGCGGCGTTCGGGTCTTTCTTCTCGTCTTCCTCGGTGTTCATCGCCTTGCGGAAGCCCTTGATGGCTTCGCCGACATCCGAACCCAGGTTCTTCAGGCGCTTGGTGCCGAAGACCAGGACCACGACGATCAGGATGACGACCCAGTGTTTCCAGTCAAAGATGCCCATCTTGTACTCCTTGAAATGATAGGGGTCAGGCCGACGGCTGGCGGGCGGCTTTTTCGTCGTGCCCGGAAAGGCCGAAGCGGCGGTCCAGCTCGTCCAGTACCGCCTGTGGGTGCTGGCCGAGGGCGGCGAGCATCACCAGGGAGTGGAACCAGAGGTCGGCTGTTTCGTAGATCAGGTCAGTGCAGTCGCCACTCGCGGCGGCGTCCTTGGCAGCGATGATGGTTTCCACCGATTCTTCGCCGACTTTCTCCAGAATCTTGTTCAGGCCCTTATGGTACAGGCTGGCCACGTAGGAGCTGTCCGCTGCGGCATTCTTGCGCGCTTCGAGGACTTCCGCCAGGCGGGCGAGGGTATCAGTGCTCATGGGGTTTTCCTGTACCTACGTGGGAGTAGATGGCGTCCGGATCCTTGAGCACCGGGTCGACGGTCTGCCAGGCGCCGTTCTCGAACACCCGGTAGAAGCAGCTCTCGCGGCCGGTGTGGCAGGCGATGCCGCCCAGTTGCTCGACCATCAGGATCACCACGTCGGCGTCGCAATCCAGGCGCAGTTCGTGCAGCTTCTGCACGTGGCCGGATTCCTCGCCCTTGCGCCAGAGCTTGCCGCGCGAGCGCGACCAGTAGATGGCGCGGTTCTCGGCGGCGGTGAGGGCCAGGGCCTCGCGGTTCATCCAGGCCATCATCAGCACGCGACCGGTGCGATGGTCCTGAGCGATCGCCGGCACCAGTCCATCGGCATTCCAGTTGATTTCGTCCAGCCAGTCTTTCATCTCGGGTTCCGTCGGGCGGTCACACAGGGTGCCCGCAGCCACTCTCTACTAACGGTTAAGTGTGCCAGCCGGGGCGGCGACTGGCTATCGGCGCAGGATCAGATACAGACCGCCGGCCAGCATCGCCCAGGCCGGCCAAGCCCCGAGGGAATGGGTCGCCAGGCCGGTTTGGGCCGCGCCTGCGACCAGCACTGCGCCAATCAGTCGCGCCGGCCAGGCACTGCTCATGCCTGTCTGGCCGGCGCCGTCGCGGGTTTCGGGTTGCGCTTCGCGGGACAGCCGTTCGAGGGTGTCGCGGGTCATCTGCGCCAGGTGCGGCAGTTGCTCGATGTGCTGCTGGGCATTGCGCAGCAGCTGGCCGGGGCTGACGCGGTCGCGCATCCAGCGTTCGAGGAAGGGTTGGGCGGTGGTCCACAGGTCCAGTTCCGGGTAGAGCTGGCGGCCCAGGCCTTCGATGTTGAGCAGGGTCTTCTGCAGCAGCACCAGTTGCGGCTGCACTTCCATGTTGAAGCGCCGCGCGGTCTGGAACAGGCGCAGCAGCACCTGGCCGAAGGAGATGTCCTTGAGCGGCTTCTCGAAGATCGGTTCGCACACGGTGCGGATCGCCGCCTCGAAATCGTTGACCTTGGTCTCGGCCGGTACCCAGCCCGAGTCGATGTGCAACTGGGCGACCTTGCGGTAGTCGCGCTTGAAGAAGGCGATCAGGTTGCGTGCCAGGTAGTCCTGGTCCTCGTCGGTGAGGCTGCCGACGATGCCGCAGTCCACCGCGATGTACTGCGGGCTCCAGGGTGTGCGGGTGCTGACGAAGATGTTGCCGGGGTGCATGTCGGCATGGAAGAAGCTGTCGCGGAACACCTGGGTGAAGAAGATCTCCACGCCGCGCTCGGCCAGCGCCTTGAAGTCGGTACGCTGGTCGCGCAGGGTGTCCAGGTCGGTGACCGGGATGCCGTAGATGCGCTCCATCACCAGCACCTTGGGGCGGCACCAGTCCCAGTACACCTGGGGCACGTAGAGCAGCGGCGAACCGTCGAAATTGCGCCGCAGCTGCGAGGCGTTGGCGGCTTCGCGCAGCAGGTCGAGTTCGTCGTAGATGGTCTTCTCGTAGTCGCTGACCACCTCCGCCGGGTGCAGGCGGCGGGCATCGGCGGAGATGCGCTCGGCGGTGCGGGCGAGAATGTGCAGCCAGGCGATGTCGGAGCGGATCACCGGTTCCAGGTTCGGGCGGATCACCTTCACCACCACTTCCTCGCCGCTCTTGAGCTGCGCGGCATGGACCTGCGCCACCGAGGCCGAGGCCAGCGGCTCGCGCTCGAAGCGGGCGAACACCTGCTCGATCTTCGCCCCCAGTTGTTCCTCGATGCGCGCCACGGCGAGCTCTGGCGGGAAGGGTGGAACCTTGTCCTGCAGGCGCGCCAGCTCGTTGGCGATGTCGTCGGGCAGCAGGTCGCGGCGGGTGGAGAGGATCTGGCCGAACTTGATGAAGATCGGCCCGAGGTCTTCCAGGGTCAGGCGCAGGCGCTCGCCGCGGCTGAGCTGCAGCGGCTTGCGTGGCAGCCAGCGCCACGGCAGCAGTCCGCCGACCAGCCGCAGCCACCAGGGCAGGAAGGGCAGTTCGAGGACCATGTCGTCGAGTCGGTAGCGGATCGCTATGCGCTGGATGCGCAGCAGGCGGCGGAAGGCGAGCAGCTTCATGCGTCGGGCTTGGTCTTCTGGGTCAGGCGGGTAATCCGCGCGTCGAGGCGGTCGAGGGCGATCTTCAACTGGTCCAGCTCTTCGAAGCGGGCTTCGGCTTCGTGCTGGCCGACCAGGCTGCGACTTTCCTCGGCCAGGTAGTCGGCCAGGCTCAGGCGCAGGCTTTCCAGGCTGCCGCCGGCCCAGGCCATGCCGCCGCGCAGACGCGCGCCGAGCAGGTGCGCGGGCACCGGGCCGAGCCAGCGGGAGACTTCGTATTCCCAGTCCAGCTCCAGGCTCTGGAGGATGTCGGCCAGTTCCAGGAGCATGGCGCTGTCGCCGCCCATTTCCACTTCCGGGCTGTGCAGCACGCGGGTCTTGTCCCGCGCCAGGGCCAGTTGCAGCAGGCTGCCCGCCGGGGCGCGCAGGGTGCAATCGACTTCGGCCTCAAAGTGCGCGGCCAGGTGCAGGCCGTCGGCGTCGGGGAGGATGAACAGCCTGAGCGCGGGCGCCTGGCAATCCACTTCCAGCACTTCGCCGGCGAGTCGGCCCAGGCGCTGCAGCGCCACGCCGTCCAGCCGCAGGACGCGGTTCAGGGTGGCTTCGGCGCTGGCCAGCATGGCCTGGGTCAGCAGGGTCAGCAGGGTCATCAGGGCTTGATGCCGCGATGCAGGGCGACGATACCGCCGGTCATGTTGTGGTAGGTGACGCGGTCGAAGCCGGCCTCCACCATCATCGACTTCAGGGTTTCCTGGTCGGGGTGCATGCGGATCGACTCGGCGAGGTAGCGGTAGCTCTCGGAGTCATTGGTGACCAGCTTGCCCATCAGCGGCAGGAGGGTGAAGGAGTAGGCGTCGTAGGCCTTGGACAGCAGGTTGCTGGTGGGCTTGGAGAACTCCAGCACCAGCAGGCGGCCGCCCGGCTTGAGCACCCGCAGCATGGAGCGGATGGCTTCGTCCTTGTGGGTGACGTTGCGCAGGCCGAAGGCGATGGTCACCGCGTCGAAATGGTTGTCCGGGAAGGGCAGCTTCTCGGCATCGGCCTGGACGAAGCTGACGTTGCCGGCAACGCCGCTGTCGAGCAGCTTGTCGCGGCCGACCTTGAGCATCGAGGCGTTGATGTCGGCCAGCACCACTTCGCCGGTCGGGCCGACCAGGCGGGAGAACTGGCGGGTCAGGTCGCCCGTGCCGCCGGCGATGTCCAGCACCCGGTTGCCGGCGCGCACGCCCGACAGCTCGATGGTGAAGCGCTTCCACAGCCGGTGGACGCCGCCGGACATCAGGTCGTTCATCAGGTCGTACTTGGCCGCGACCGAGTGGAACACTTCGGCGACCTTCTCGGCCTTCTCGCTCTCGCGCACGGTCTTGTAGCCGAAGTGCGTGGTGGGATCGGCGCCGTCCTGGCCGGCTTGGGGCTTGCGCGGTTCGCTCATGGCATTTCTACCCTGGAAGTCAGTGGCGGGCATTCTAACAGGATGCGGAGAAAACGCCGCCCCGCTCGACCCTGCTCCACACTTACTGCGCCGGGGTGCGGCGATACGGCGCGGCGCGTATGATCGGCGGGTCAGTCATTCGCGGAGTTCCAGCATGTCCCGTATCCACGTCGAACGTCCCCACTCCATTGGCCGAGAGGCCGCCCGCGCCAAGGCGGAAAAGCTCGCCGACAAGCTCTCCCGCGAGCACGGCGTGAGCAGCGAGTGGCAGGGCGACACCCTGGTGTTCAAGCGCAGCGGGGTGGACGGGCGCATCGAGGTGGGCGATGACAAGGTTGCGGTGGACGTGAAGCTGGGGCTGATGCTCTCGGCCATGAGTGGCCTGCTCAAGGGCGAGATCGAACGTGCTCTGGATAAAGCGCTGGCGTAAGCCAGTCGCTTTATCCAGAGCACGAGTTGCACGCCACAAGCATCAGGCCGCAAGAGGGTTTTCGCTGGCAGCTTAGGGCTTGAAGCTTGCCGCTCCCGTTGTGCCGACAACGGCTGGTATGTGTTTTCTAATTTTCCCCGATACCTTGGCTCACAGTCCCGCCTTTCGCGGGTCGCTATTGGACATAGTCGAATCCGAAACCTGTGAGGTGCCATCATGGCCAAGGCTGTCAGCAAGAAGAAAGTCGAAGAGCTCGAATCCTCCCTCTATAGCGATGCCAGGCGCTACGCGCGGCAGATCTGGCTCGCGGGCCTGGGCACCTACGCCAAGGTCGGCCAGGAAGGCCACGAGTACTTCAAGGACCTGGTCAAGGCCGGCGAGTCGGTGGAGAAGAAAGGCCGCGAGCTGGTCAACACCCAGATCGACGCCGCCAACGACAACGTCAAGGGCCGTTTGCACAGCGTCAAGGCCAGGCTCAACCTGGACAGGATCGAGGAGGCTTTCGATGCGCGTGTCGCCGCTGCGCTGAACCGTATCGGGATTCCCTCCAGGCGTGATGTGGCGGCGCTCTCTGCTAAGCTGGATGAGCTGAGCGAAGTGCTCGAGCGTGTCGCGAGAACTCAATAAGGAGAGCAGGATGGCTGGCAAAAAAACGACTGATAAAGAGCCCAGTTGGATCGGCGAGATCGAGAAGTACTCGCGGCAGATCTGGCTGGCTGGCTTGGGGGCCTACTCGAAGGTCAGCAAGGACGGCAGCAAGCTGTTCGAGACCCTGGTCAAGGATGGCGAGAAGGCCGAGAAACAAGCGAAGACCGAGGTCGACAAATCCGTTGGCGCGGTGAAGTCTTCCGCGCGTTCCGCCAAGTCCAAGGTCGAGGCGGTCAAGGGCAAGGCGATCGGTGCGTGGGGCGAGCTGGAAGAGGCGTTCGACAAGCGCCTGAACAGTGCGATCTCGCGCCTGGGCGTGCCGAGCCGCAACGAGGTGAAGGACCTGCACAGCAAGGTCGACAGCCTCACCAAGCAGATCGAGAAGCTCACCGGCGTCAGCGTCAAGGCCGCCGCCAAGCCGAGCGCTAAACCGGCTGCCAAGGCCGCCGCCAAGCCTGCTGCGAAAGCCGCTGCCAAGCCGGCCGCGAAACCCGCGGCGAAGACCGCGGCCGCCAAGCCCGCCGTCAAGGCCGCTGCCAAGCCTGCGGCGAAACCGGCTGCGAAAGCTGCCGCGAAGCCTGCTGCCAAGGCTGCCGCCAAACCGGCTGCGAAGCCGGCGGCCAAGCCCGCTGCAAAACCTGCCGCCAAGGCTGCTGCCAAGCCCGCCGCTGCGAAAGCTGCCGCGGCGAAACCGGCTGCCGTGAAGAAGCCGGCGGTAAAGAAGGCTGCCGCACCCAAGCCTGTCGCTGCCAAGCCGGCGGCTCCGGCTGCCACCCCGGCACCGGCGGCTCCCGCCGCTACGCCGGCCGTGACGCCCGCCGCCGCTCCGGCGACGCCGTCGACCCAGGCCTGACAAACCTGTCGCCGTACCCACGCCCGGCCTTGTGCCGGGCGTTTTCATTTCAGCGATCCAGGTAGTCCTGGGCCAGGCGCTCGGCGATCTGTCGCGATTCATCCCGCAGGTGCGGGGCCACCAGCATCATCACCTGGTAGACCACATGGCGCACGTCGCCCGGGTGGCCGAGGATGCGCTGGTAGTCGAGGGAGAACAGCAGGGTGAGGGTGATCTGCTCGACCAGTTGGCCGAGGGATTGGGTGTCGCTGTCCAGCTCTTCGCGGGCCTTGAGCTGCGCCAGCAGGGTCGCCAGGGTGCGCTTGAGTCCGTTGAGCCAGCCGCGCATGCCGCGCGCCAGCTTGGGCAGGCGGCCAGCGAGGTTGGAGAGGTCCTGGAACAGGAAGCGGTAGTGCGCCAGCCGCTCGACGATCAGGTGCAGGAACAGCCAGTAGTCCTCGGCGCCCAGGCGGACGTCCTCGGGCGGGTCGAGCAGGGGCGCCAGTTCGTCCTGGAAGCGTTCGAACAGCGCCAGCACCAGCGGCTCCTTGCCGTGGAAGTGGTAGTAGAGGTTACCGGGGCTGATACCCAGTTCGGTGGCGATCTCCAGGGTGGAGACGTTGGGCTCGCCCTGCTCGTTGAACAGCTGCAGGGCGCATTCGAGAATCCGGTCGCGCGTTTTCATCCGTGTTCAGGTTCCAGCCGCAATGGGGCCGACGATAGCTTCGGTGAGCGGCGGCCTGCAATTGCCGACGCGCAAACTTTCGAAGTGTCGGCAAACCTGTAGGAGCGAGCTTGCTCGCGAACCGCTTGATGTCCTGCGCTCCTCGACGAGGTTCGCGAGCAAGAACTTGGCGTCCCCCTCGCTCCTACGAAAATCAGCACGGTGCCAGCGACCAACCGCAGCGGATAGCGGCACTCAGCGCACGTGTACGTAGGTCCCCGGCGCGGCCTCTTTGGCCGGGTACTCGGTGTTGCCCAGCTCGAAACTCACCGGCCGGCGCTCGCCGGAGCGCTGCTGGATCCACTCCAGCCACAGCGGCCACCAGCTGCCTTCGTGGCGCTGGGTGTCGTAGTACCAGGCGCGCGGGTCGGAGCTCAGCTTGCCGTTGTCGAAGTAGCAGGCCTTGGGGTTGCCCGGCGGGTTGAGGATGCTCTGGATGTGCCCGCTGTTGGACAGCACGAAGCGGCTCTCGCCGCCCAGCAACTGGGCCGAGCGGTAGACCGCGTCCCAGGGGGTGATGTGGTCGGTGATGCCGGCGACGTGGAAGTTGTCCACCGCGACTTTCTTCAGGTCGATGGCGGTACCGTTGACCTCCATCGCCCCTGGCCGGGCCAGCGGGTTGTGCTTGAAGAAGTCGAGGAAGTCGCCGTGCAGCGCGGCCGGCAGGCGGGTGTTGTCGTTGTTCCAGTAGAGGATGTCGAAGGCCGGCGGCTGCTTGCCCAGCAGGTAGTTGTTGACCCAGTAGTTCCAGACCAGGTCGTTGGGGCGCATCCAGGCGAAGATCCTGGCCATGTCGCGACCATCCAGCACGCCGTGCTGGTAGGAGCGGCGCTTGCTGCTTTCCAGGGTCTGCTCGTCGGCGAACAGCGCGGCGGGGGTTTCCACCTGGCTGTCGAGCAGGCTCACCAGGTAGGTGGCGCTGGCGACCTTGCGCAGTTGCCGGCGTGCCTGCAGGTGGCCCTGCAACGCGGCGATGGTCAGGCCGCCGGAGCAGGCGCCCATCAGGTTGACGCTGCGGCTGCCGCTGATCGAGCGGCAGACCTCGATGGCCTCGTCCAGTGCGCTGACGTAGGTGGACAGGCCCCACTCGCGGTGGCGCGCGTCGGGGTTGCGCCAGCTGACCATGAACAGCTGCAGATTGTTCTTCAGGGCGTACTGGACGAAGCTCTTCTCCACCGTCAGGTCGAAGATGTAGAACTTGTTGATCTGCGGCGGCACCACCAGCAGCGGCCTGGCGTGCAGGTGCTCGCCCAGCGGCTTGTACTGGATCAGCTCCAGCACTTGGTTGCGGAACACCACGGCGCCGGGTGTGGTGGCCAGGTTCTGGCCGATCTCGAAGGCGCTGCGGTTGACCTGGTTGGGCATGCCGCCGTTGTGCATCAGGTCGTCGAGCAGGTGCTGCGCGCCCTTGAGCAGGCTCTGCCCGCCGGTGTTGAACAACTCCTTCACCGCCAGCGGGTTGAGCAGGGTGTTCGAGGGCGATGCCGCATCGGACAGGATCGACAGCAGAAAGCGCGCGCGGGCGCGGTCGTCACCGTCCAGGTTGCTTTCGTCGATCCAGGCCAGCAACTGCTTCTGCCAGGCCAGGTAAGCCTGCACGGTGCGCCGGTAGAGCGGGTTGAGGCGCCAGGACGGATCCTGGAAGCGCGTGTCCTGCGGGTTGGGCTGCAGCGGCGAGTCGCCGATCAGCACCCGCCCCATCTGCTTGCCGAAGGCCGCCAGGTGCCGGGCCGAGTGGACCGGCTGGCGGACACCCTGCAGGGCGAGCATGCGCAGGGTGGACAGCATGTCCTTGCCGCGCAGGCCGACGATGGCGCTCTGCACATTCATGAACTCGGTGGGGACGGGGACGCTACCCGGCTCGGCTTTCTCTCGCATGAACAGCACTCCGTAAGGGGTCCGATCTACCAATGGCAAAGCAAGGCCTGTACCGGAGTCGGGAAGACCCCATGACAGACGGCTGTCGCCGGTTCGAGGGGGGACACGGGTATCGGCGCGAGAGGAAAACTGCCCGAAAACAGGGCAGTGGATCGGCAGTTGGGCAGCAGTCCGGCCACCGTGGAGCAGCCAGGACCTGCCGGCCCGAGTCAGGCGCTACGTGTCGATACCCGTGAACACGCCTGTTTGTTGTTAGTCACTGCGAAATGCTTGGTCAAGGCAGGATGCCTGCCGACTATGACGAAGCTGTGATACTCAACCGGCCTTGGGAGTGAACGGGCGAGGGTGGATGACCGCGCGTTGCCGTTCTTCCCGGAGGAACTTCATGATGATCGGCGCCACGCTCTCGGCGCGGGTCACCAGGAACAGGTGGCCGTCGTCGATCACGTGCAGCTCCGCGTTGGGGATGCGCCAGGCGAGCATGCGCATGTTGATCAGCGGGATGATCGGGTCGTCGTCGCCCGCCAGCACCAGGGTCGGCTGACGGATCTTGTGCAGCCAGTGGATGCTGGTCCAGCCCAGGCCCGCGAACAGCTGCCAGTAGTAGCCAAGCTGGCCGGAGGAACGCACCTTGCTGGCGAAGGCCAGGGCCAGTCTGGGGTCGCGGCGGAAGGCGCCGCCGTAGATGTCCGGGGCGATGTGCACGCCGTAGGAAGGCTGGATGTAGCGGCGCGGGCTGGCCATGCGCCAGAGCACCTTGGGCTTGCCCGGCACCATCACCGCGCCGGCGGCGGTGGCGGCGAGGATCAGCTTCTTGCAGCGCTCCGGGTAGTCATGGGCGAACTGCTGCGCCAGGGCGCCGCCCCAGGACACGCCGATGGCCGTCACCTGGCCGTAGTCCAGGTAGTCGAGCATCCGCGCGGCCAGCTTCGCCAGGCCCGGGAAGCGGTACGGCGTGCTGGGCGTGGACGAGCCGCCGACGCCAGGGACATCGAAGGCGATCACCTCCAGGTCCGGGTCCAGCGCGGCGACGAAGGGAAACACCAGCTCCAGGTTGGCGCCGATGCCGTTGAAGATCAGCAGCGGCGTCATGTGCGCCTTGCCCGGCCGCACGGCGGTGCGGATGGTCTGCCCGTCGAGTTCGATGGTGCGGAACTCGAAGGGCTGGGCGGCCGGCGCCTTGCTCGGCGCCGCCTCCTGGCTGCTGCGCCGGGCCTTGGCGCGCCGGGGCTCGGCGATCACCTCGGTGGCCGCTGGCAGTTGCGGGGCGACGTCGTTCTCGACGGCGCCTGCGGGCGGGACAGGTTCTGTCTTCATCGTTCGTGTACGTAGGTTCCGGGGGCGGCTTCGGCGGCCGGGTGGGCCTTGTTGCCCAGCGCGGTGGGCGCCTTGCGGGTCTTGCCCGAGCGCTCGGCCAGCCAGTTCTGCCAGTGCAGCCACCAGGAGTCGGCATGCTTGCTGGCGTGTTCCTGCCAGGTCTTCGGATCGGCGGAGAGCTCCGGTCCGGTCATGAAGCGCGCCTTGGGGTTGCCCGGCGGGTTGAGGATGCTCTGGATGTGCCCGCTGTTGGAGAGGATGAACTCACACTTGCCGCCCAGCAGCCGCGCGGAGCGGTAGCAGGCTTCCCAGGGCGTGATGTGGTCGGACAGGCCGGCCACGCAGTAGAAGTCGCAGGTGACCTGCTTGAGGTCGATCGGCGTGCCGGACACTTCCAGCGCGCCCGCGCGGGTCAGCGGATTGGTCTTGAACATCTCCACCAGCTCGCCGTGCAGCGCGGCCGGCAGGCGGGTGGTGTCGTTGTTCCAGAACAGGATGTCGAAGGCCGGCGGCTCGTTGCCCAGCAGATAATTGTTGACCCAGTAGTTCCAGATCAGGTCGTTCGGCCGCATCCAGGCGAACACCTTGGCCATGTCCTTGCCTTCCAGCACGCCGGACTGGTACGAGCGGCGCTTGGCGGTCTCCAGGGTCTTCTCGTCGGCGAACAGGGCGATCTGGGTGTTCATCTCGAAGTCCAGCACGCTGACCATCTGGGTGAAGGCATGCACCTTGTTCTCGCCCAGGGCCGCGTAGTGGCCCAGCAGCGTCACCGTGGTGATGCCGCCGGAGCAGGCGCCGAGCATGTTCAGGTCCTTGCTGCCGGTGATCGCCAGGACCACGTCGATGGCTTCCTTGAGGGCCTCGATGTAGGTGGTCAGGCCCCACTCGCGTTGCGCCTTGGTCGGGTTGCGCCAGCTGATGATGAAGGTCTGCACGCTGTTGCGCAGGCAGAAGCGCGCCAGGCTCTTCTCCGGCGACAGGTCGAAGACGTAGAACTTGTTGATCTGCGGCGGCACCACCAGCAGCGGGCGCTCGTGCACGCTCTCGGTGATCGGCTTGTACTGGATCAGTTCCAGCACATCGTTGCGGAACACCACTGCGCCTTCGGTCAGGGCCAGGTTCTTGCCGACCTCGAAGGCGTCCATGTTCACCTGGCTGGGCATGCCGCCGTTGTTCACCAGGTCCTTGGCCAGGTGGGTGAGGCCGTCGAGCAGGCTCTTGCCGCCGGTCTCGAAGAAGCGTTTGACCGCCGCCGGGTTGGACAGCGTATTGGTCGGTGCCATCGCCTCGGTCATCAGGTTGATGACGAACTGGCCGCGACTGATGTCCTGGCTGGACAGGTCGCTGTCGCCGATCCAGGTATGCAGCTCCTTGCGCCAGGCCAGGTAGGTCTGCAGGTAGCGACGGTAGAGCGGGTTCTGGCTCCAGGCCGGGTCGTTGAAGCGCCGGTCGTCGTCCGAGGGCTTGAGGTCGGACCTGCCGAGCAGCACGTTCTTCAGCTCAAGGCCGAAGTGGGCCACGTGCTTGGCGCTGTGGAACGGCTGCTTGACCGCCTGCAGCAGCACCATGCGGGCAGAGGTGAGCAGGTCCTTGCCCTGGATGCCGATCACCGGGCTGAGATTCAGGGTGTTTTCCGCGGCTTGCTGAGGCAGATCGTTGTTGTTCTTCTGGGTCATCGGCGACGCTCCATTGTCCTGAGACGAATACTGGCGAGGCTCATCTGGAGTGACGCGGCCAAGTACTGCTCGGGTTGGCGGAACGTGGAGAACACTCCACGCGGTTCATCACTTGGCGGCAGCACTGGGCGTCAGGAACCTCGAGTGCGCTGCATTGCACTGCCTTGGTTACCCGAGTTTCCTTCACCGCGCAAGCTGGTGCAGCGTGGGCCAACTCTTAGGAGTATGTCGGGAAAAGTTAGAAAACGCGCCCTAGAGCGGGGGCATCTTCCAAACTCGTCCACAGCGACCACGCGACCGTCAGTCTGCATGGCGAATGTTGCAAATGGCGTGCCCCGAGGCGATTGCCCGACGAAGGTTTGTGCAGTGAGAAGATGAGTGCCGGCGATCCCGAGAGGTTGATGGCGTTCGGGATCGCCTTCACCCCAACCTTCTTCCAGGGGGAGAGGGCGCGCAGCCGGGGGAAGGTGAGGGGGCAGGATGGGCCGAGTCCACGCGTCGGATAGCCCTTCGTAGGGGCGAGCTTGCCCGCGAACCGCCCAACCCCTATGTCGCCGGACAACCCCGTTCGCGAGCAAGCTCGCTCCTACAGGGAAGGCGTGCCTTACAGCATCAGCTTGACCACGGACTCCGACGGGTCGCGCGACTTGCCGGCCTTCTCCAGTTGCGCCAGGTAATCGGCCCACATCTCGTCGTGGCGAACGCACAGTTCGTGGAGGTAATCCCAGGTGAACAGCCCGCTGTCATGGCCGTCGTCGAAGGTCAGCTTGAGCGCGTACTGCCCGGCCGGCTCCAGGCCGCTGAGGCCGACGTTCAGCTTGCCGACCTGCAGCACCGGGTTGCCGTGGCCCTGCACTTCCGCCGAGGGCGAATGCACGCGGAGGAATTCCGCGCTCAGGCTGTAGCGTTCGCCCGGGGCGTATTCCAGCTCCAGGGTCTTCGAGGCTTTGTGCAGTTTGATGGCGGTGGGCAGGCGCATGGGAGGCTCGCTGGCTACAGGCTAGGCTACAGGCGGCTCTTCGTAGGAGCGAGCTTGCTCGCGAACCGGGCAGGTACGGCGCCAGATCTGGTTCGCGAGCAAGCTCGCTCCTACGGGGGCTCTTACAGGATATACCGCGACAGATCTTCATCCTGCGCCAGTTCGCCCAGGTGGCCGTTGACGTAGGCCGCGTCGATCACGATCGGCTTGTCGCTGTGCTCGCTGGCCAGGTCGGCGGCGTCGAAGGACACCTCTTCGAGCAGGCGCTCGAGCAGGGTGTGCAGGCGACGGGCACCGATGTTCTCGGTCTTCTCGTTGACCTGGTAGGCGATCTCCGCCAGGCGCTTGATGCCGTCGGCGGCGAACTCGATACCCAGGCCCTCGGTGTTGAGCAGCGCGGTGTACTGCTCGGTCAGCGAGGCGTGCGGCTCCTTGAGGATGCGCTCGAAGTCGCTCGGGGTCAGGGCTTTGAGCTCGACACGGATCGGCAGGCGGCCCTGCAGTTCCGGCACCAGGTCGCTGGGCTTGGACAGGTGGAAGGCGCCCGAGGCGATGAACAGGATGTGGTCGGTCTTCACCATGCCCAGCTTGGTGTTCACGGTGCAGCCCTCGATCAGCGGCAGCAGGTCGCGCTGCACGCCCTCGCGGGAGACGTCGGCGCCGCCCACGTTGCCGCGCTTGGCGATCTTGTCGATCTCGTCGATGAAGACGATGCCGTTCTGCTCGACCGCTTCCAGGGCGCGGGCCTTGAGGTCTTCTTCATTGACCAGGCGCTGGGCTTCCTCGTCGCGGATCAGCTTCATGGCCTCGGCGACCTTCAGCTTGCGGCTCTTGCGCTTGCCCTTGCCCATGTTGGAGAACAGGTTCTGCAACTGGCTGGTCATCTCTTCCATGCCGGGCGGGGCCATGATTTCCACGCCCGCCGGAACGTCGGCGACCTCGATGTCGATTTCCTTGTCGTCCAGCTGGCCTTCGCGCAGGCGCTTGCGGAACAGCTGGCGGGTGTTGGAATCCTCGCGCGCCGGCTCGTCACCGAAGCCACCGGTACGCGCCGGCGGCAGCAGGGCGTCGAGGATGCGCTCTTCGGCGGCGTCTTCGGCGCGGTACTTCACCTTCTGTACTTCCTGCTCGCGCAGCATCTTGATCGCGGCATCGGCGAGGTCGCGGATGATCGACTCGACGTCGCGGCCGACGTAGCCGACTTCGGTGAACTTGGTCGCTTCCACCTTGATGAACGGCGCATTGGCCAGCTTGGCCAGGCGACGGGCGATCTCGGTCTTGCCGACGCCGGTCGGGCCGATCATCAGGATGTTCTTCGGCGTCACCTCGGCGCGCAGTTCGGCCGGCAGCTGCATGCGCCGCCAGCGGTTGCGCAGGGCGATGGCCACGGCGCGCTTGGCGTCGTCCTGGCCGATGATGTGACGGTTGAGTTCGTGGACGATCTCGCGGGGAGTCATGGACATTTGACGTGCTACTCCGGAACGACAGCGCTTAGATGGCGCTGTCGAGCTCCTCAAGGGTCAGGTTCTGGTTGGTGAACACGCAGATGGAGCCGGCGATGTTCAGGGCGGTCTCGGCGATCTCGCGGGCGCTCATGTCGTCGCTGCCTTTCTGCAGCAGGGCCAGGGCCGCCGCCTGGGCGAAGCCGCCGCCCGAACCCATTGCGATCAGGCCATGCTCGGGTTCGACCACGTCGCCGTTGCCGGTGATGATCAGGGAGGCGTCCTTGTTGGCCACGGCGAGCATGGCTTCCAGTCGGCTCAGGGAACGGTCGGTGCGCCAGTCCTTGGCCAGTTCGACGGCGGCGCGCACCAAGTGGCCCTGGTGTTTCTCCAGTTGCTGCTCGAAGCGCTCGAAGAGGGTGAAGGCATCGGCGGTGGCGCCGGCGAAGCCGGCTAGCACTTCACCGTGGTACAGGCGGCGGACTTTCTTCGCGTTGCCTTTCATCACGGTGTTGCCCAGGGAAACCTGGCCGTCGCCGCCCATGACGACTTTGCCGTTACGGCGGACAGATACGATGGTGGTCAAGGGTCTTACTCCACACTGCGGGGCATTGTGCCCGAATGCAGAGTCAGATGGGGACGCGGGGGGCGGGGTTCAAGTCCTGCGCCGAGCGGTGAGCGCGCTTTTCGCGCACCGCCCGTCGGCGCGGAGCCTGATGCCGCTGGGGCTCAGCGGGTCTGGCGCTGCTGTAACAGCAGATTGCTGAAGCCGTTGCCGGCCAACTGCTTCTGCGCGGCCGAGGCCTTGGTGCGGTCGCCATAGGGACCGACCATCACCCGGTACCAGGTTTCGTCGCGCACAGTGCCCGATTCCACGCGGGCGTTCTGACCCATCATGATGATCTGTGCGCGCAGGTGGTCGGCGTCGGACTGCTTGCGGAACGAGCCGGCCTGCAGGTAGTACTGGGTGGCGGCCACCGCCGGTGGTGGCGTGGGCTTGGCGGGGGTGGCCGGGGTCTGCGCCTGCTTCTGCGCCGTCGCGACCGGGTTGGCGGCGGTCGACGGCTTGACCACCGCGGGCGGCGGCGGATTCTGTCCGCTCAGGGCGGCCAGGGCGCGCTGGGTATCGATCTTCTCGGCTTCTTCCTTGGTCGCCACCACTGTCTGCGGCGGCTGTGCGGGTTGCGGCTTGGCCGGCGGCGGCACGGCTTCGGGCGGCACGGCGACTTCCGAGCCGGGCAGCAGGGTGTAGAAGTCGTACTTGGGCTTCACCCCGGTGGGTGCGGCCGGCTGTTGCTGCATGGTGCCGGAGGGCTTGTTGGAGCCGACCAGGGCCTTGGGCGCCTCCGGCTTCTCGCGTTTGACGTCGTTGCGACCCGGCTCCAGCTTCATCAGGAACATGATGAAGCCGCCGATGGCCAGGCCGGCGACCAGCCAGACCCAGCCGGGGACCGAACTCTTCTTGGCCGGGGCCTGGTAGCGGCTGGCGCCGCGCTTGGGAGCGGGTTTCTTCTTCGCCATGAGGCTTACATGCGCTCCAGGGTTTCCAGGCCCAGCAGCTCCAGGCCCTGCTTGAGGGTGCGGCCGGTCAGCGCGGCGAGGCGCAGGCGGCTTTCCTGTTGCGCCGGGTCTTCGGCGGTGAGGATCGGGCAGTGCTCGTAGAAGCTGGAGAACAGGCCGGCCAGCTCGTACAGGTAGGCGCAGAGGATGTGCGGCACACCCTTCACAGCGACGTTGTTGAGCAGGTCGGCGAACTGCGCCAGTTGCGCGGCCAGGGCGATTTCCTGGGGCTGCTGCAGATTGATCCTGCCGCCCACTTCGTCATAACCCTTGCCCAGCTTGCGGAAGATGCTCGCCACGCGGGTGTATGCATACAGCAGGTACGGCGCGGTGTTGCCCTCGAAGCACAGCATCAGGTCGAAGTTGAAGCTGTAGTCGCTGGTGCGGTGCTTGGACAGGTCGGCGTACTTCACCGCGCCGATACCGACGGCGTGGGCGATCTGGCGCAGGTCCTGCTCGCTGAAGTCGGGGTTCTTGCCCTTCACCAGGGTATAGGCGCGCTCTTCGGCCTCGATCAGCAGGTCGATCAGCTTCACGGTGCCGCCGTCACGGGTCTTGAACGGCTTGCCGTCGGCGCCGTTCATGGTGCCGAAGCCCATGTGCTCCAGGTCCATGCTGGCCGGGACGAAGCCGGCGCGGCGGGCCACTTCGAACACCTGCTGGAAGTGCAGGGCCTGGCGCTGGTCGACGAAGTACAGCACGCGGTCGGCATGCAGCACCTTGTGGCGGTAGCGCATGGCGGCGAGGTCGGTAGTGGCGTAGAGGTAGCCGCCGCCGGCCTTCTGCACGATCACCGGCAACGGCTCGCCTTCGGCGTTCTTGAACTCATCGAGGAACACGCACAGGGCGCCGTCGCTCTCGACCAGCAGGCCCTTGGCGGTAAGGTCGGCCACCACCTGCGCGAGGTCGTCGTTGTAGGCGCTCTCGCCTTTCACGTCGGCCATGCTCAGCTTCACGCCCAGCAGGTCGTAGACCTTCTGGCAGTGCGACAGGGAGATGTCGTTGAAACGGGTCCACAGGGCCATGCACTTGGGATCGTTGGCCTGCAGCTTGACCACCAGCTCACGGGCGCGGTCGGCGAACTCGGGGGACTCGTCGAAGCGCTTCTTGGCGGCGCGGTAGAAGACTTCCAGGTCGTGCAGCTCGGCCTGGGCGTCCACCGGTTGTTCTTCCAGGTAGGCCAGCAGCATGCCGAACTGGGTGCCCCAGTCGCCCACGTGGTTCTGGCGGATCACGGTGTCGCCGAGGAACTCCAGCACGCGGCTGACGGCGTCGCCGATGATGGTCGAGCGCAGGTGGCCGACGTGCATCTCCTTTGCCAGGTTCGGCGAGGACAGGTCCACCACCACGCGCTGGGCCGCACCGGCCTTGCGTACGCCGATCTGGCCGTCGGCCAGGGCCTTGTCGAGGCTGGCGGCGAGCCAGGCCTGGTCCTGGAAGAAGTTCAGGAAGCCGGGGCCGGCGATCTCGACCTTGGCCACTTCCGGGCTCTGCGGCAGGGCGGCGACCAACTGGGTGGCGAGGTCGCGCGGCTTCATGCCGGCCGGCTTGGCCAGCATCATGGCGATGTTGCTGGCGAAGTCACCGTGGGTTCGGTCCTTGGTGTTCTCCACCTGGATGTCGGGCGTCAGGCCGGCCGGCAGCGTGCCGTCTTCGGTGAGGCTGACAAGGGCTTGCTGGATCAGGTGGCGAATCGTGTCTTTCATGGTTTTCTCCGTGCTCGCGCGCATCCGGCGCGCGCGACCGGTTATCGGGCTCAGAACCGCGCATTATCCGTGGCCGGGCATGGCTTGCCAACCGCGGAGCGCTCCTTGTTCAGTCTCGCCGCTGTGCCATCCGTCGCGGCTGATGGAAGTCAATGTAGGACGGATGCGCAAGCCTGGACGGTTTATCCGTGCGGAGCATCTGTCAGAACAGGTCGATCGGGTCCACGTCCAGCGACCAGCGCACCTGGCGTCCGCTGGGCATGCCTTCGAGTGTCTGCAGCCAGGGTGTCAGCAGGCGGTGCAGTGGTGCGCGGGCGGTGCTCATCAGCAGCAGTTGCGCGCGGTAGCGGCTGGCGCGGCGCTCCATGGGCGCCGGCACCGGGCCGAGGAGTTCCACGTCGTGGCCGAGGGTCGCCTGTAGGCGTTCGGCCTCGGCGCAGGCTTCGTCGAGGAAGCCTTCGGCCTGCCCCGGCTTGTGCGCCTCGGCGCGCAGCAGGGCGAGGTGCGAGAAGGGCGGCAGGCCGGCGGAGCGGCGCTCGGTGAGGGCCTGGTCGGCGAAGGCGAAGTAGCCTTGCTCGGTGAGCTGTACCAGCAATGGGTGGTCGGCCAGGTGGGTCTGGATCAGTACGCGGCCCGGCTCCTCGGCGCGCCCGGCGCGGCCGGCGACCTGGACGATCTGCTGGGCCATGCGCTCGCTGGCGCGGAAGTCGGCGGAGAACAGCCCGCCGTCGGCATCGAGGATCGCCACCAGGGTGACGCGCGGGAAATGGTGCCCCTTGGCGAGCATCTGCGTGCCGACCAGGATGCACGGCTCGCCTTTATTGATAGTGGCGAACAGGTCGCGCATGGCGTGCTTGCGCGAGGTGCTGTCGCGGTCGATGCGCAGCACCGGGTAGTCCGGGAAGAGGATGCGCAGGCGTTCTTCGGCGCGCTCGGTGCCGGCGCCGACCGGGCGCAGGTCCACGGTGCCGCATTTCGGGCAGTTGCGCGGCGGCCGCTCGCGGTGGTCGCAGTGGTGGCAGCGCAGTTCGCCGCTGCCCTGGTGCACCGTCATCCGCGCGTCGCAGCGCGGGCACTGGCTGATCCAGCCACAGTCGTGGCACAGCAGGGTCGGGGCGAAGCCGCGGCGGTTCAGATAGACCAGCACCTGTTGGCCGGCGGCCAGGGTTTCCTTGATCGAGCGTTGCAGCGGCATGGAGATGCCCGAATCCAGCGGCAGGCTCTTCACATCCAGGCGGTGGAACTTCGGCTGGTGCGCGCCGCCGGCGCGCTGGGTCAGGCGCAGCAGGCCGTAGCGGCCACTCTGGGCGTTGTGCAGGCTCTCCAGCGCGGGGGTGGCCGAGCCGAGCAGGATCGGCACGTTCTCCAGCCGCGCGCGTACCATGGCCAGGTCGCGGGCGTGGTAGCGCAGGCCCTCCTGCTGTTTATAGGAAGCGTCGTGTTCCTCGTCGATGATGATCAGCCCCGGATTCTTCAGCGGGGTGAACAGCGCCGAGCGGGTGCCGATGACGATGTCCGCCTCGCCGTCGCGGGCGGCCAGCCAGGCGTCGAGGCGCTCGCGGTCGGTCAGCGCGGAGTGCAGCAGGGCGATGCGCGCGTTGAAGCGGCGCTCGAAGCGGGAGAGGGTCTGCGGGCCGAGGTTGATCTCGGGGATCAGCACCAGCGCCTGCTTGCCGGCCTCCAGGGTCTCGCGGATCAGCTGCAGGTAGACCTCGGTCTTGCCGCTGCCGGTGACCCCGGCCAGGAGGAAGCTGTGGAAGCTGCCGAAACCGGCGCGCACCGATTCGTAGGCCGCGCGCTGTTCACTGTTCAGCGGCAGTTCCGCCTGTGCCAGCCACGGGCCGTGGTGCGGCGGCACGCTGTGCACGCGCACTTCCAGGGAGACCAGGCCTTTTTCCTGCAGCAGGTCGAGGCTGTCCTTGTTGATCTGCAACTGGCTGAGCAGGTCGTGGGCGACGCCGTGGGGATGCTGCTTGAGGATCTTCAGCGTCTCGCGCTGGCGCGGCGCGCGAGCCAGGCGCGGGTCTTCCTCGCGGGCGCCCGGTTCGGCGTGCCAGAAACGCTGCTGCCGCGCCTCGGCCGGGTCGCCCTGGCGCAGCAGGTTGGGCAGCGCCCAGGAGAGGGTGTCGCCCAGGCTGTGCTGGTAGTACTGCGCCGTCCAGCGGCACAGCTCCAGCAGGTGCGCCGGCATCGGCGGCTCGCGGTCGAGCACGGCGAGCGCCGGGCGCAGCTTGTCCGCCGGCACCTCGGAGGTTTCCACCTTGTCCACCAGCACGCCGACCATCTCGCGCCGGCCGAACGGCACGCGCAGCCGCACGCCCGCCTGCAGGCGCGCTACGTCGACCCCGCGCGGGGGCAGGTAGTCGAACAGGCGGCGCAGCGGCGAGGGCAGGGCGAGGCGCAGGATGGACGGTGAAGGCACGCGGCGGATTCCGGAGCGGCGGGGAGCGGCGATCTTAGCACCCGGCGACGATCGGTCGAGGCTTGACTTGCGTGGAAAAACAGCTCTGGTATGATCCACGCCCTTAATTTGTGCGGTGCCCGGTAAAGATCCCGCCTGCGGTCCTCGATGACCGTGGCTCGGCTTCTGACAGAGACTGGGTGGCGGCACACCAACCAGAGAGAAGACATCATGAAACCGGAAATCCATCCCGCTTACGAAGACATCGAAGCTACCTGCAGCTGCGGCAACGTGATCAAGACCCGTTCGACCCTGTGCAAGAGCATCCACCTGGACGTCTGCTCCGAGTGCCACCCGTTCTACACCGGCAAGCAGAAAGTCGTCGACACCGGCGGCCGTATCGATCGCTTCAACCAGCGTTTCGCCATGTTCGGTGGCAAGAAGTAAGATCGATTTCCGGGAAAGGCCCTCGATGGTTTTTCACGGCATCCCGAAAAAGGCGTCCCTGGTGGGCGCCTTTTTTGTGGCCGTCTGCCTGGTCGCGGACGTGTCGGCCGCTGCCTGTCCGAAGCCCGGATCGCCCGAAACGGTGCGCGTGGCGCGGGTGGTGGATGGCGACACGCTGAAGCTGGCCGACGGCCGCAGTGTGCGCCTGATTGGCGTGAACGCCCCGGAGCTGGCCCATCGCGGTCGCCCGGAAGAGCCTTTCGCCGTCGCCGCGCAGCGCCGGTTGCAGGCGCTGGTAGCGGCCAATGACGGCGAGGTCGGCCTGGTTGCCGGCCGGCAGGGCAAGGACAAGTACGGCCGCACCCTGGCCCACGTCTACGATTCGCGCGGCAACAACCTGGAGTCCCGGCTGCTGGCCGAGGGCTTGGGCTACCTTGTAGCTATTGCTCCGAATACCGATCTCACCGCCTGCCAGCAAATGGCCGAGCGCGAGGCGCGCAATGCCGGGCAGGGACTGTGGAAGCGTTCGCCGGTTCAAACGGCGCAGCAACTTCACGAAAGCGGCTTTGCCGTGGTTCGCGGTCGGGTCGAACAGGTGCAACGTAATGGCGGCGGCCTGTGGATCGATCTCGACGGTCCGCTGGTGCTGCGCATCGCTCCGCGGCTGGTGAAGCGTTTCGGCGATGCAACCCTGCGTGAGCTGCGCGGTCGACACGTGGAAGCGCGTGGCTGGGTGATCGACCGGTCCGAGCGCGGTGCAATCAATTCTGGACAGGCACGCTGGATGCTGCCTTTGACCGACCCGGCGATGATGGAGGTATTGCCATGAGTGTGCGTTCGTTCGGAACCCTGGCCGTGCTGGCGCTGCTCGGTGTCCTTGGCGGCTGCGCCACCAACCCGGCCACCGGCAAGTCTGACTTCGTGATGATGAGCGAGCAGAGCGAGCTGGACATGGGGCAGAAATACAGCCAGGAAATCCTCAAGCAGTACCCGCGCTACGAGGACGAGAAGCTGCAGGCCTACGTGCAGCAGGTCGGCGAACGGGTCGCCCGCGCCGGCGACCGGCCCAACCTGCAATACCACTTCACCGTCATCGATACGCCCGACATCAACGCCTTCGCCCTGCCCGGCGGCTACGTCTACATCCATCGCGGCCTTATGGCCTACCTGGGCTCGGAAGCGGAGCTGGCCGCCGTGCTCGGCCACGAGGTCGGCCACGTCACTGCCCGTCACAGCGTGCGCCAGCAGAGCCAGTCCAGCGCCTGGAACATCCTCGGCCAGGCCGTGGCCATCGGCACCGGGGTTGGCGCCGCCGCCGACCTGACCAACGTGCTCGGCACCGCCTTCGTGCGCGGCTACGGCCGCGACATGGAGCTGGAAGCCGACGGCCTGGGCGCCAAGTACCTGGCCCGCGCCGGCTACGATCCGACCGCGATGATCCAGGTGGTGCGGGTGCTGAAAAACCAGGAAGACTTCGCCCGCGACGAAGCCGTGCGCAAGGGGCAGGCGGCTCAGCCGGTCGGCTACCACGGCCTTTTCGACACCCACCCGGACAACGACCAGCGCCTCAAGCAGGTGGTCGGCCCCGCTCAGGCCCTGGCCGGCGGCCAGCAGGAAGTCGGCGCCGAGCGTTACCTGAAGGCCATCGACGGCATGCCGTTCGGCGACTCGGCGTCCAGCGGCATCCGTCGCGGACAGACCTTCTACCATTCGGAGCTGGACTTCACCCTCAGCTACCCGGCGGGCTGGGGCATTCTCAACCAGCCGACCGCCCTGGTGGGCTTCACCGCCGACCAGCAGGCCTATATCGGTATGAAGCTGGTGCAGCGCGATGGCCAACTGACCCCGGCGGAGTTCCTGCGCAAGGGCGCGGGCGGCCGCCTGGCGGGCGAGGAGAGTTTCAAGCAGGCCGGCCTGGACGTCGCCACCGGCGTAGTGCCCGGTTCGCCGGCGCGCCGCGTCGCGGTGATCTACCAGAAGGAGCGTGCCTACCTGTTCGTCGGTGCGGTCAAAGGCCGCGCGTCCCTGGAGACAGTGGACGACCAGTTCCTGCAGGTGATCCGCAGCTTCCGGCCGATGCGCGCCGATGAGAAAAAACTCGCACAACCGCGCAGGATCGACGTCGTTCAGGTCAAATCCGGGCAGACTGTCGAGGAGTTTGCGAAAGCGGGGCCGGGGCTGGAATCTGACGCGATAAATCGTATACGCTTATTGAATGACTTGTATCCAATTGGCCAGCCAAAATCTGGTGATTGGCTAAAGGTCGTACGCTAGAGGTCTTGACAGCAGGGGCTTGGGCTACCTTGGCAGGTGCGGGCTTTCTGCGTATGCTCGGACCCCCGTCTGTCCAACAAGCAACAAAAGCGGAAGTGCCCAAATGTCTGATCTCAAGACCGCTGCCCTCGAATATCACGCCCAACCCCGCCCCGGTAAACTGAGCGTCGAGCTGACCAAGCCGACCGCCACCGCCCGCGACCTGTCGCTGGCGTACAGCCCGGGTGTCGCCGAGCCGGTGCGCGAAATCGCGCGTGATCCGGAACTGGCCTTCAAGTACACCGGCAAGGGCAACCTGGTCGCGGTCATTTCCGACGGCACCGCCATTCTCGGCCTGGGCAACCTCGGCCCGCTGGCCTCCAAGCCGGTCATGGAAGGCAAGGGCGTGCTGTTCAAGCGCTTCGCCGGTGTCGACGTGTTCGACATCGAAGTCGACGCCGAAAGCCCGCAGGCCTTCATCGATACCGTCAAGCGCATCTCCATCACCTTCGGCGGCATCAACCTGGAAGACATCAAGTCGCCCGAGTGCTTCGAGATCGAGCGCGCGCTGATCGAACAGTGCGACATCCCGGTGTTCCACGATGACCAGCACGGCACCGCCATCGTCACCGCCGCCGGCATGCTCAACGCCCTGGAAATCGCCGGCAAGAAGCTGGAAACCGCGAAGATCGTCTGCCTGGGCGCCGGCGCCGCCGCCATCTCCTGCATGAAGCTGCTGGTGAGCATGGGCGCCAAGGTCGAGAACATCTACATGATCGACCGCCAGGGTGTGATCCACGCTGGCCGCAACGACCTGAACCAGTACAAGGCCGTGTTCGCCAGCGAGACCGACAAGCGCACCCTGTCCGACGCCCTGGAGGGCGCCGACGTATTCGTCGGCCTGTCCGGCGCCAACCTGCTCAGCGCTGAAGACCTCGCCCGCATGGCGCCGAACCCGATCGTCTTCGCCTGCTCCAACCCGGACCCGGAAATTCAGCCGGAACTGGCCCACGCCACCCGCAATGACGTGATCATGGCCACCGGCCGTTCGGACTACCCGAACCAGGTGAACAACGTACTGGGCTTCCCCTTCATCTTCCGCGGTGCCCTGGACGTACGCGCCACCCGCATCAACGAAGAAATGAAGATCGCCGCCGCCCTGGCCCTGCGTGACCTGGCCAAGCAGCCGGTACCCAAGGACGTGTGCGACGCCTACGGCGTGAGCGCCCTGGAGTTCGGCCGCGAGTACATCATTCCGAAACCGATGGACAAGCGCCTGATCACCGTCGTTTCCGACGCGGTGGCCAAGGCCGCCATCGAGACCGGTGTGGCGACCCTGCCGTACCCGGCGCACTACCCGCTGCAGTCCGTGGAAGACGTCTTCAAGGGCTGATTCCCGCTGCATCTGGAAAACCCCGCTTCGGCGGGGTTTTTCGTTTCCGGCGGGAGGTCGGGCCGGGGAGCTATGCTTAGGGAAGGGCGTCGTTCATTCATTCGCCGCGACGCCCACCGGCTTCGGCCGGGGAGGCGCCATGTCGAGGCTGCTTCGCCTTTTCGCCTGTTTCCTGCTGCTTGGCGCAGGCGGGGTGCTGGCGGCTCCCACGGTGGTGGTGCTTGACCTGGACGGCGCCATCGGCCCGGCCAGCGCCGACTACGTGGTGCGCGGCATCAGCCGTGCCGCCGACGAGGGCGCGGCGCTGGTGGTCCTGCGCATGGACACCCCCGGCGGGCTGGACAGCGCCATGCGCAGCATCGTCAAGGCGATCCTGACGAGCCCGGTGCCGGTGGCGGGCTACGTCGCTCCCGGCGGCGCACGCGCCGCCAGTGCCGGGACCTACATTCTCTACGCCTGCCACGTCGCCGCGATGGCGCCGGGCACCAACCTGGGCGCGGCGACGCCGATACGGATCGGCATGCCGGATGCGGAAAAGCCGCAGGACAAGTCCGCCGACAAGCCCGATACCGGGACGGACACGCTCGAGCGCAAGCAGATCAACGATGCCGCGGCCTACATCCGTGGCCTGGCGCAACTGCGCGGTCGCAACGCGGAGTGGGCCGAGCGCGCGGTGCGCGAGGCGGTCAGCCTGGCGGCGGACGAGGCGCTGAAGCAGAAGGTCGTGGATGGGGTGGCGCCGGACATTCCGATGCTGCTGACCATGATCGATGGCCGCAGTGTCAGCGTCGACGGTCGCGATGTGCGCCTGGAGGTGGCCGGTGCGGCGTTGCTTCAGCGCGAGCCGGACTGGCGGACCCGGTTGCTGGCGGTGATCACCGATCCCAGCGTGGCGCTGATCCTGATGATGATCGGCATCTACGGCCTGATCTTCGAACTGGCCAACCCCGGCATGGCGCTGCCCGGGGTGTTGGGAGCGATCTGCCTGCTGCTGGGGCTGTATGCGCTGCAGATGCTGCCGGTGAACTACGCCGGGGTGGCGCTGATCCTGTTGGGCCTGGGCTTCATGGTCGGCGAGGCCTTCATGCCCAGCTTCGGCGCGTTGGGGCTGGGCGGCATCGTCGCCTTCGTGGTCGGTTCGCTGATTCTGATCGACACCGATGCCCCGGGTTTCGGCGTTCCCCTGGCGCTGGTGATCACGCTGGCGACGGTCAGCGCCCTGTTCATCGGCGGCATCCTCGGTGTGGCGCTCAAGGCCAGGCGGCGCGCGGTGGTCAGCGGGCCCGTGGGGCTGCTGGGCAGCCTGGCGACCATCCAGTGGGTGGCCGACGATGATCCCTGCGCCGGCTGGGTCGTGCTGCAGGGCGAGCAGTGGCAAGTCCACGCCAATCGCCCGCTGCACTGCGGCCAGCGGGTGCGGGTGATGGCGCGTAACGGCCTGAGCCTGGAGGTGGCGGCCAACGACGATTCAGGAGGTGTGTGATGGGCTTTCCCTTCGGACTCTTGGTGGCGCTGATCCTGCTGCTGTTCCTGGTGCTCAGCGCGTTGCGAATCCTGCGTGAGTACGAGCGCGGGGTGGTGTTCCAGCTCGGCCGCTTCTGGAAGGTGAAGGGGCCGGGGTTGGTGCTGGTGATCCCGGTGGTGCAGCAGATGGTCCGGGTCGACCTGCGTACCGTGGTACTCGACGTACCGCCGCAGGACGTGATCTCCCGCGACAACGTCTCGGTGAAGGTCAACGCGGTGGTGTACTTTCGCGTGCTCGATCCGCAGAGGGCGATCATCCAGGTGGAGAACTTCCTCGCCGCGACCAGCCAGTTGGCGCAGACCACCCTGCGCGCGGTGCTGGGCAAGCACGAGCTGGACGAGATGCTGGCCGAGCGCGAGCGGCTCAACATGGATATCCAGAAGGTCCTCGATGCGCAGACCGATGCCTGGGGCATCAAGGTGGCCAACGTCGAGATCAAGCACGTCGACCTCAACGAGTCGATGATCCGCGCCATCGCGCGCCAGGCCGAGGCGGAGCGGGAGCGGCGGGCCAAGGTCATCCATGCCGAGGGCGAGCTGCAGGCTTCCGAGAAGCTGATGCAGGCCGCCGAGATGCTCAGCCGCCAGTCCGGGGCCATGCAGTTGCGCTACATGCAGACGCTGGGCTCGATCGCCGGCGACAAGAACTCCACCATCGTCTTCCCCATGCCCATCGAACTGTTCCAGGGGTTGCTGGAGCCCGGCGGCAAGTCCGCCAAGCCTGACTGAAGACAAGGTCTGCCAGAGCATCAGCGTCTATAGTTGCGGGCTCATGCACTGACGCGTCCATTCCAGGACGAGATGGACGCCCTGGGGGAATGATGAACTCTACCCTGCTGACGGCCATGACCCTGGCCGTTACCGCTGGCCTGGTCGGTTGCGCGGGCACGCCTCAGATGAGCTGGTCGCGCGTGGGCGACTCCGCGCAGCGCGCGGTGGTCAGCCCGGACGTCTGGGCCCCGGTGGCCGGCGCGGCGGTGATCGCCGCCGGCAACTGGGACCACAAGTGGCAGCGCTCGGCGAGCGACCACGACTGGTTGTTCGGCGGCGATGCCAACCAGGCCGCCGACAGTATGCTCAACCTCGCCACCGGCCTGAGCGTGCTCAGCGCACTGGTCGCCGCGCCCAAGGAGGCGGATACCGAGGAGAAATGGAGCTGGCGCGGGCGCAACCTGGCGCTGCTGGCGGCGGACCGCTACGCCGTGACCGGATTCGTCGAGGAGGCCAAGGAGTGGTCCGGGCGCGAGCGGCCCGACGGGATTCCCGACGATTCCTTCCCGTCCAAGCACACCGCCGTCACCGCCGTGCACACCAGCTTCACCCGGCGCAACCTGGACTACATCGACATGGATCCGACCCTGCGCTACACCGCCAAGGCCGGGCTCTACACTCTCGACGGACTGACTGCGCTGGCGCGGGTCGAGGGCGACAAGCACTATCCCACGGACGTGCTGGTGGGCATGGCGGTGGGTAACTTCTTCGCCAATTTCACCTACAACCTGTTCCTCGAAGGGCCCGAGCGCGACCGTTACAACCTCACGGTGATCCCCGAGACCGGCGGCGGCATGAGCCTGCGCGCGGCGATGCTGTTCTGACCGGGTTGGCGCTCCAGCGGGGGCTGCGGCTAGTCTTGCCTGATTCTTTCCCCGAATGAGAGCGTCGATGCCGCTGCGCCTGCTGCTGTTGCTGTTGTGTCTCGTCAGTGCCGCGCCGCGCGCCGATGATGTGCTGCGCGTTGCCGCCGACCGCTGGCCGCCCTATGCGGACATCCGGCTACCCGACGGCGGCGTGGCGGTGCATCTGGTGCGCGCGGCCCTGCAGCGTGCCGGCTACGCCAGCGAGTACGTCGAGGTGCCCTGGCCGCGCGTGCTGCATGGCGTGCGCGGCGGCGAGTACGACCTGGTGGTGGATGCCTGGTACAGCCCGGAGCGGGAGGCATTCGGCGTCTTCTCCGAGTCCTACCTGAGCAACCGCGTGCGCCTGCTCAAGCGACGCGGCTCGCCGATCACCTTCGCCCACCTTGCCGACCTGTACCCCTACCGGATCGCCGTGGTGCGGGGCTACAGCTATTCCCCCGAGTTCGACAGCGACCCGAGGTTGCGGCGGGTGCCGGTGCTCAGCTTCGCCAACGCCGCGCTGATGTTGCAGGCCGGGCGGGTGGACCTGACGCTGGAGGACGAGATCACCGCTCGCCACCAGTTCGCCGGGGAACTGGCGGCGGTCAGGGGCGAGCTGGAGTTCCTGCCGGCACCGCTGGCGGAAAAGGGGCTGCACATCCTGGTCAGCCTGCGCAATCCGAAGCACGCGCAGATCGTCGCGGCGTTCAACGAGGCCATTCGCGCGATGCGGGCGGATGGCAGTTATGACGCGTTGATGCGGGAGCATGGGTTGTAACGGACAGTCGGGCTGGGGCTTGCCGGGATGGCTTTTCGTAGGAGCGAGCTTGCTCGCGAATGAGCTCTCCCGGCGGCAGCGGTGCCGTGCGGTTCGCGAGCAAGCTCGCTCCTACAGAGAAGGAGTGCTCAGGCCGTCTCGGTCTGCTCCGTACCGATCTCCTTCTTCAGCAGATGCGCCGCCAAGGTGCGCAGCGGCGTGAGCTGGCGGCAGATCAGCGCCAGCTGGGTCTGTACCAGGCGGTGCGCGTCGTCCTGTTCTTCGGGGAGTTCTTCCAGGCGCCGGGCCAGGGCGTCTTCCTCGTCGCTGTAGATCGCCACCGGGCGCCGTTCGGTGAGGCGCGTGGCGATGTCGTCGAGGCTGGCGGTGAGGTGCTCGGCGGCTTCGCCGATCAGCGTGTCGCTCGGCGCCGTGGGCAGGCGGTCGCGGTGCGCGCCGAGGGCGGAGAGGTAGCTGAGCAGGGTGTGGGACAGCACCAGGAAGCGGAAGCCGATCTCCGCGTCCTTCCGGAAGTGGCCGGGCTCCAGCAGCATGTTCGACAACGTGGTCGAGAGCGTCGCGTCGGCGTTGTGCGCGTTGCGCCGGGCGGTGCGGTAGGCGAGGTCGTCGCGCTTGCCGTTGGCATACTGCTGCATGATCTCGCGCAGGTAACGGCTGTTGCACGCCAGGGTGCCGCCGACCAGGCGGTGCAGGCTGCGCCCGTGCCAGTCGGGCAGCACCAGGAACACCGCGACGCCGGCGATCAGTGCGCCGAGCAGGGTGTCGAACAGGCGCGGCAGGATCAGCCCGTAGCCGTCGCCCACCTGGTTGAAGCAGAACAGCACCAGCAGGGTGATCGCCGCCGTCGCCAGGGTGTAGCGGGTGCTGCGGGTGGCGAAGAAGGCGACCCCGGCGACCACCGCCAGCAGCGACTGGATCAGCGGGTTGGGGAACAGGTCGATCAGCGCCCAGCCGGCCACCAGTCCGACCAGCGTGCCGAGGATCCGCTGCACCAGGCGGATGCGCGTGGCGCCGTAGTTCGGCTGGCAGACGAACACCGTGGTGAGCATGATCCAGTAGCCCTGGGTCGGGTGGATCAGGTGCAGCATGCCGTAGCCGGCGGCCAGCGCCAGCGACAGGCGCAGGGCGTGGCGGAACAGCAGCGAGGTCGGCGAAACCTGCAGGCGGAGACGTTCGAGCGCGTCCTTGACCGAGCGCGGCGAGCGGTCGAGCAGGGTGCTGTCCTGCTCGTCGTCGAGCATGTCGGGGTTGCTCGCGCCGCTGAGCTTGCGGTCCAGCGTGGTGAGGTTGGCCGCCAGCGCGCCTAGGGAGCGCAGCAATCCGCGCCAGGCCGGCTTGCCCTGCTGGCGCAGGTAGTCCAGCGAGGCGTTGAGGTCGGCCAGGGCCAGTTCGCTGTCGTTGTAGTCGAACGGCTGGCGCAGCTGGATCGCTTTCGCCAGCGCCTTGCACGCCTTGCCCTGCTGGTTGAGCAGGCGCTGGCAGCGGAACAGCACGTCGCTGTGGAAGAAGGTTTCGGCTAGCTGGTTGTATGGATAGTGCGAGGAACTGGCGCGCTCGTGGACGTCCTGGGCGATGAAGTAGAGCTTCAGGTAGCGGCTGATCTTCGGCCCGGGCCTGCCGTGGGACAGGCGTGCGAGGATGGTTTCCTTGGCCTGGTTGAGCGCCACCACCACCCGCCCGTTCTGCCGCGCCAGGGCCAGGCGCTGGGCCTCGACGTCGAGATGGCGCAGCGGCTCCAGCAGGGTCGACTTGATCTTCAGGTACTCGCCCAGTTCGAGGAACAGTCTGGCCAGGCTCTGCTGCACCGGCTGGTTGGCGAACAGCGCGTTCCACAGTACCGAAAGCAGGCCGTACCAGAGCGCGCCGGCCACCAGCAACAGTGGTTCGCGCCAGAAGTCGCTGGGTGTGCCGCCGCGCTGGTCCACGCCGATCATGGTGTAGATCGACAGGATCAGCGTGGCCGAGGCGATGGCCGCGTAGCGCTCGCCCAGTGCGCCGAGCAGGGTCATGGCAAAGGTCGAGAGCGCAAGGCCGGCGACGAAGACGAGCGGGTAGGGGAACAGCAGCTCCACCGCCAGCGCGGCGATGCTGAAGCACGCCAGGGTCACCAGCAGTGCCTGCAGGCGGCCGAGCCAATGGTCGTCGGTTTCCGCCAGGGCGCTGGCGATGACGCCGAGGAACAGCGGGATCACCAGCTCAGGCCGGCCTTGCAGCCAGCACGCCAGCATGGCTCCGCTGAGGGCGACGAACACCCGCAGGCTGTAGGCGAACTTGTCCAGCGCCCAGAGGCGCCGCAGGGACTGGAACAGTGGGGAGGACGGCATGCGAGTCGGAGGCTTCCGGGTGTCTGCCGCCCAGACTAGCGGAACGCTCCGGGTGCGGCTATCGCGAGCGCGACAGGGTGTGGCACGGATGCTCTTCGTAGGAGCGAGCTTGCTCGCGAACAGTGTTCGCCGGCTGCTGCGCTGCCATGCGGTTCGCGAGCAAGCTCGCTCCTACAGAAAAGCTGTGTCAGAGGATGCGCGCCTTGAACGAGCGGCCCTTGATCCTGCCTTCGTTGAAGTGCTTCAGCGCCTGCTTGGCGCAGTCGCGTTCCACGGCGACGAAGGCCTGGAAGTCGAAGATGGCGATCTTGCCGACCTGGGTGCCCTTGAGCCCGGCGTCGCCGGTCAGCGCGCCGAGGATGTCGCCGGGGCGCAGCTTGTCCTTGCGCCCGCCGGCAATCGCCAGGGTGGTCATCGGCGGCAGCAGTGGGGCGTCGTTGGCCTTGAGGAAGTCGATGCGCTCCCAGTTCAGCGGCGCGCCCTGCAGGTCTTCGATGGCCTGCGCGCGGCTGGCTTCGGCGGGGGTGACCAGCGACAGCGCCAGGCCCTTTTCGCCGGCACGACCGCTGCGACCGATCCGATGAATGTGGACCTGCGCATCGCGCGACAGTTCGACGTTGATCACCGCTTCCAGCGCGGCGATGTCCAGCCCGCGCGCGGCCACGTCGGTGGCCACCAGCACGCTGCAACTGCGGTTGGCGAACAGGGTCAGCACCTGGTCGCGCTCGCGCTGCTCCAGGTCGCCGTGCAGGGCCAGGGCGGAAATCTTGCGGGCGTTGAGTTGCTCCACCACTTCCATGCACTGCTGGCGGGTATGACAGAAGGCGACGCAGGATTGCGGGCGGAAATGCTGAAGCAGGCGTACGACCGCATCGAAGCGTTGCTTCGGATCGATCTCATAGAAGTGCTGTTCGATCTGGCTGTCGTCGTGCAGCGCTTCCACTTCCACGCGCTCGGGATTCTTCAGGAACTTCGCCGCCAACTGGCCGATGCCTTCGGGGTAGGTGGCGGAGAACAGCAGGGTCTGCCGGCGCGCGGGCAGTTGGCCGATGATGTCGGCGATGCTGTCGTAGAAGCCCATGTCGAGCATGCGGTCGGCTTCGTCGAGCACCAGGGTGTTCAGGCCGTCGAGTTTCAGGGTGCCGCGGCGCAGGTGCTCCTGCACCCGGCCCGGGGTGCCGACCACCACGTGGGCGCCGTGCTCCAGCGAGCCGATCTGCGGGCCGAAGGGCACGCCGCCGCAGAGGGTCAGCACCTTGATGTTGTCGGCGGCGCGGGCCAGGCGGCGGATCTCCTTGGTTACCTGGTCGGCCAACTCGCGGGTCGGGCACAGCACCAGCGCCTGGCAGCCGAAGTAGCGCGGATTGAGCGGGCTGAGCAGGCCGATGCCGAAGGCGGCGGTCTTGCCGCTGCCGGTCTTGGCCTGGGCGATCAGGTCGCGGCCCTTGAGGATCGCAGGCAGGGCGGCAGCCTGGATCGGAGTCATCTCGCGGTAGCCGAGGGAGTCGAGGTTTGCCAGCAGGTCGGCCGACAGGGAAAGGCTGGAAAATGCGGAGGTGGTCACGAAAGAGGCCCGGTGAATCCATTGGTCGCGCAGTGTAGCAGGCGAGCGCCCTCCGGCGGGCTGTGATGCCGACGGTACAAGGCTTTGCGCCCACTCGTCAGAAATCCCGCGACTGGCTATCTATGGTTTTTTATACAGATTCGCTTTCCGTAGGTTTTTGTCGTAGAGTGCCTGAACTGTGTTTGCATGGGTCGCCGTCGATCGTGACCTGATGCGGTCGGTTATTCCACCCCGTCCTGCTCGACTCCTTGTAACTCCTTGCAACTCAGTTCCTGGCCACTCGTGGCTAATTTTCAAAATATGTTCCAAGGAGAACACCATGTCGAATCGTCAGAACGGCACCGTCAAGTGGTTCAACGAGACCAAAGGCTACGGCTTCATTACCCCGGAAAGCGGCCCGGACGTTTTCGTTCACTTCCGCGCCATCGAAGGTAACGGCTTCAAGACCCTGGCCGAAGGCCAGAAGGTCAGCTTCGAAGTCGTGCAGGGCCAGAAAGGCATGCAGGCCGAGCGCGTTCAGGTGATCAACTAAGATCCCCTGGCGTCAGCCAAAAGAACCCCGGGTGGAAACATCCGGGGTTTTTTATTGCCTAATGCGTCGTCATCCCTTCCGGAGCTCCCATCCATGCCGTCGCCCGTCCTTCGCCTGCTGGCCCTCGGTCTGTTCGCCTTCACCGGCACCTGCGCGGTCGCGGCCGGCGAGCCCGCTCAGCCCAGCACCTGGGGTTGGGTCGAGACGCTCAAGCTGATGCCCGAGGATGCCGCGCTCAAGGCCAAGCTGGATACCGGGGCGCAGACGTCCTCGATGGACGCGCGCAACATCACCCGGATCAAGAAGAACGGCGAGCGCTGGGTGCAGTACGACGTGATGGTCACCGACTCCACCACCGGCAAGGAACTGCGCCTGCCCTTCGAGCGGCGGGTCGAGCGCGTGCTGAAGTTCAAGACCGCCAGCGGCATCGAGCGCAGCCCGGTGGTGCTGATGGATGTGTGCCTGGGCAACAAGGTCTACCGCGAGCAGTTTTCCCTGCGCGACCGGCAGACCCTGGACTACCCGGTGTTGCTCGGCCGCCGCAGCCTGGAGCACCTGGGCAGCGTGGACGCCTCGAAGACCCAGACCCTGGCGCCCACCTGCAAGCCTTGATCAGTGTTCGTTGACGTTGTTTTCCGGGTCGACCCGGCGCGGAGTCGTGCGGCCGTCGTCGGAGTTGAGCTGGAAGAAGATCGCCGCCGCCAGCATCGATAGCAGGCCAACGCTGAAGTAGGTCGCGTGGAAGGCCGACAGCACGTCGCCCTGCGCGCTTTCCTGATCGCCGTTGAAGCCGCCCAGCAGCGCCGCCGCGCAGGCGATGCCCATGCCGATGGACAACTGCATCACCACCGACAGCAGGCTGTTGCCGGCGCTGGCGTTGTCGTCGCGCAGGTCGATCAGCGAGAGGGTGTTCATCGCGGTGAACTGCAGCGAGTTGATCCCGCCCAGCACCGCCAGCTGCGCCAGCAGCAGCGCGTAGGGTGTGTTCTGGTCGACCAGCCCCAGACTGGCGATCAGCGCGCCCAGCAGCAGGGTGTTGCCCACCAGCAGCCTGCGGTAGCCGAACAGCTCCAGCAGCGGCTTGGCCAGCGACTTGATGACCATCGCCGCCAGGGCCATCGGAATCATCGTCATGCCGGCCTTGGAGGGCGAGAAGCCCAGGCCGACCTGCAGCAGCAGCGGCGTGAGGAAGGGCAGGGAGCCGCTGCCCAGTCGCGCGAACAGGTTGCCCAGCACGCCCACGGCGAAGGTGCGGGTGGTGAACAGTGCCGGTGGGAACAGCGGCGCCTCGATGCGCAGCGCGCGCAGCCAGTAGGCCGCCAGCAGCACCAGGCCGCCCACCAGCAGCAGGACCACGCGCACGTGGGGCATGCGCAGCTCGCCCAGGCCTTCCAGGGCGATGGTGATCAGCACCATAGAGCCGCCGAACAGCAGGAAGCCGATCGTGTCGAAGCGCGTCGCCCGTACGCCGCGCAGGTCCGGCATCAGGCGCAGGGCGACGAGAAAGCCGATCAGCCCCACCGGCAGGTTGATCAGGAAGATCCAGTGCCAGCTGGCGTACTCCACCAGCCAGCCTCCCATCGTCGGGCCGGTCAGTGGGCCGAGCAGGCCGGGGATGGTGACGAAGCTGAGGATCCGCACCAGCTCGCTGCGCGGGTAGACCCGCAGGATTACCAGGCGTCCCACCGGCATCATCAGCGCGCCGCCGACGCCCTGCACCACCCGGGCGGCCACCAGGGTGCCGAGGGTGGGGGAGAGCGCGCAGAGCAGCGAGCCGAGGCTGAACAGGAAGATCGCGAAGAGGAACACCCGGCGCGTACCGAAACGGTCGGAAATCCACCCGGAGGAGGGGATCAGCAGCGCCACCGTGAGCAGGTAGGCGATCACCACGCCCTGCATGCGCAGCGGATCTTCGTTGAGCGAGTGGGCCATGCTCGGTAGCGCGGTGTTGAGGATGGTGCCGTCCAGGGCCTGCATGAAGAAGGCGATGGCCACCAGCCAGGGCAGCAGGCGGGCCACGCGGGGCGTCAGGGTGAAGGGTTCGCTCATGATCGATCCATCGGTCAGGGATGGCTCTAGCTTAGGGAATCCTGGCGCAAGTTGGAAAATTCGCGCCGTCGTGACCTGGCCGGATGTTTCGGTGCCGGGACCGGCTGCCCATCGCAGGTTCAGGTTCCGCAGTTCGGAACACCTGTGCTAGACCTTTATCGGCCCCTTTCTTCCGCCGTTGTGATCGAGTGCCGCGTTCCGCCGCGGGCGTCGGACATGGCGGAACGATGTCACTGCCGACCGGTCGATATGGCGTCCGGTCGCTTGCCGGAATTTCCAGAGGAGACAGCGATGTCCGTCAAACCCCGAGTCACCCTCGCCCTGGCCACCGTGCTGGCGGCGTCTTCCGCATTTGCCTTCAACCTCGGTGACGCCGCCAAGGCGGTGTCCGGCGCTACCGGCGGCAGCACCGCGCAGGTCGCCACCACGCCACAGGCCAGCGGCCTGCTCAGCGCCCTGACCGGCCAGCTCGGGGTCAGCGACGAACAGGCCCTGGGCGGTACCGGCGCGCTGCTGGGACTGGCCAAGAACAAACTCAGTGGCGGCGACTACTCGCAATTGCTGCAGGCCGTCCCCGGCCTCGACAAGCTGTCGGGCAGCAGTGCGCTGGGCGGCCTGGGCGGTCAGCTCGGCGACCTCGGCGGCAGCGCGTCCAGCGGCCTGCTGGGCAACGTCAGCAACCTGGGCGATGTGAACAAGGCCTTCGGTGCGCTGGGCATGGATCAGAGCATGAGTGGCAAGTTCGCCGGCGTGCTGCTGGACTATTTCGGCAAGCAGGGCGTGAACAGCCAACTGCTGAGCAGCCTGAGCGGGCTCTGGGGCGCAGGCGCCTGAGTTAACGGGCCGCCGGCCGGTGCGGAACCGCTGGCGGCCCGCCGGGTCGAATCGGCGACCCGGTCCCTGTTCGGGGCCGGGCATCCTCCTCGGAGTCGTCGATGTCCGCCAAATCCGCCGTTGTTCTGGCCGCCGCCTGGCTGGCCGTATCTCCCGTGTTCGCCGCCACCTTTGCCGAGAACGCCGAGCCGGCGCCGGCAGCCGAAGCGCCCGCGCAGACGGCCAGCGCGCTGCTGACCCACCTGACCCATCAGTTGGGTGTCAGCGAACAGCAGGCCATTGGCGGCACCGGCGCCTTGCTGGGACTGGCCCTGAATACCCTGAAGGACAGCGACAGCACCCAGTTGCAGAAGGCCATGCCGGACATGCAGCAGCTCGCCGGCAGCGGTTCCGTGGGCGACCTGGGGGGCATGCTGGGTGGGCTGGGCGGCGCCGCGGCGCTGCTCGGGGGAATCAACAACCTGCAGGATGTCGACCAGATCTTCGGTGTGCTGGGCATGGACCAGTCGATGATCGGCCGCTTCGCCGGGGTGATCCTCGACTACTTCACCGAACAGGGTCTGAGCAGCCAGTTGCTCGGCACGCTCGGCGGCCTCTGGGGCATGCCCGCCTCGCCGGCATTGCAGACTCCGCCGGTCACCGGGCGCGGGGCGTAGGCCCGGTTCAGAAGGTCTGGCGCAGCGCCTCGATGCGCGCGTCCTTCTCTTCCCACAGGCGTGACACCCAGGCCTGCACGTACTGGCGAAACTCGGGGTCGTTCTCGTAATCGCCCTGCCACAGCGCAGGGTCGATCTCGCGGGCCTGGATATCCACGATCACCCGCGGCACGCGTCCGCACAGCAGATCCCAGAAGCCCGGCCGCGGGCCCTTGGGGTAGACCAGGGTGACGTCCAGCAGGGTATCCAGTTGCTCGCCCAATGCCGCCAGCACGAAGGCCACGCCGCCCGCCTTGGGGCGCAGCAGATGCTTGTAGGGGGATTGCTGGTTGGCCTGCTTGGCCGGGGTGAAGCGGGTACCTTCGAGGTAGTTCACCACGGTCACCGGCATGCGCTTGAACTTCTCGCAGGCGGCCTTGGTGATCTCCAGGTCCTTGCCCTTGAGTTCCGGGTGCTTCTCCAGGAAGGCCTTGCCGTAGCGCTTCATGAAGGGGTAGTCCAGCGCCCAGAAGGCCAGGCCGAGGAAGGGCACCCAGATCAGTTCCTTCTTCAGGAAGAACTTGAAGTAGGGCGTCTTGCGGTTGAAGGCCTGCACCAGCGCCGGAATGTCGACCCAGGACTGGTGGTTGCTGATCACCAGGTAGGAGGTGTCGCCACGCAGGTTGTCGCCGCCACGGATGTCCCAGACGGTCGGGGTCATCAGCGCGAAGACGGCCTTGTCGATCTCCGCCCAGGTCTCGGCGATCCACATCACCCCGCGCGAGCAGGCGTCCCTGGCCGCCTGGCCGGGGACGATCAGCTTGAGCAGCGCGATCAGCAGCATCGGGCCGATCAGGATCAGGGTGTTGAGCAGCAACAGGACGCCGGCGATGACGCCGGTCAATGCCTGCAGGGAGTGTGCCCGCATGACGATCCGATTCCTTGTGCGACGGTGGCGCGGCCATGATACGCAGACAATTCCCGTGGCCCAAGCGGGGATGGTATGGCGAACCAAGGGCCGTCGTGCTAGTCCTATGCGCACATGCCTCACCCCGGAGATTCTGCGTGAAACGCGCCCTCGCCCTGCTTTCCCTGTTCGCTCTGCCCAGCCTGGTGCTGGCCGCCGAACCCAAGCTCTATGGCCGCTACGAATGGGTCAGCCTGCCCGAACTCGACCAGACGCTGCAGGCGAAGATGGACACCGGTGCCTACACCTCGTCGCTGTCGGCCAGGGACATCCAGATCTTCCAGCGCGACGGCGAGGACTGGGTGCGCTTCAAGCTGGCCACCAAGGAGGGCGGCGACTCGGTGTACGAGCACAAGCTGCTGCGCATCTCCAAGATCAAGAACCGCTCCGAAGGCGCCGCCGAGGACGAAGAGGAAGACAGCAACCCCGGCCTGAGCCAGCGCCCGGTGATCGAGCTGCCGGTGTGCCTGGGCGGCGACCAGCGCACTATCGAGGTCAACCTGACCGACCGCAGCCACTTCAACTATCCGTTCCTGATGGGCACCAAGGGCCTGCGCAAATTCCACGTCGCGATCGATCCCGGCGAACGCTTCGCCGCCGGCAAGCCGACCTGCTCCGGCGGCTGAGACCCCGATTGACGCGGTGCCGGGCTTGCGGCACCGTGCCGGCAGTTTCCACGGAGCCGGAGCCTTATGCCGCACATCCTCATCGTCGAAGATGAAGCCGCCATCGCCGACACGCTGCTCTACGCGCTGCAGGCCGAAGGCTTCGCGACCACCTGGCTGAGCCTGGCCGGCGTGGCGCTGGAGCGGTTGCAGCGCGAGGCGTTCGACCTGGTCATCCTCGATGTCGGCCTGCCCGACATCAGCGGCTTCGAAGCCTGCAAACGGCTGCGGCGCTTCTCCGAGGTGCCGGTGATCTTCCTCACCGCCCGCGACGCCGAGATCGACCGGGTGGTGGGCCTGGAGATCGGCGCCGACGACTACGTGGTCAAACCATTCAGCCCGCGCGAGGTCGCCGCGCGGGTGAAGGCCATCCTCAAGCGCACCGCGCCGCGCGAGGCGCCCATTGCGAGCAATGGCAGCGGAGCGTTCGAGGTGGACGAGGAGCGTGCGTCGATCCGCTATCACGGCCAGCCGCTGGCGCTGACCCGCCATGAGTTCCGCCTGCTGCAGACCCTGCTGGCGCGCCCCGAGCGAGTGTTCAGCCGCGAGCAGTTGCTCGATGCCCTGGGCGTCGCCGCCGACGCCGGCTACGAGCGCAACGTCGACAGTCACATCAAGAGCCTGCGCGCCAAGCTGCGCCAGGTCGCCGCCACCGCCGAGCCGATCCAGACCCATCGCGGCCTGGGCTACAGCTACGCGCCGGACAAGAGCTGATGCGCCTGTCGCTGCGGATCTTCCTGGTCTATTTCCTGTTCGTCGGGCTGACCGGCTGGTTCGTCCTGCGCACGGTGATGGACGAGATCCGTCCCGGCGTGCGCCAGTCCAGCGAAGAGACCCTGGTGGACACCGCCAACCTGCTGGCCGAGGTGCTGCAGGCCGACGTGAAGAACGGCAGCCTCGACCAGAGCCGGCTGCCCGAGATGCTCCGCGCCTACGGTGCGCGCAGCCCGCAGGCGGATATCTGGGGGGTGAACAAGACGGCGGTGAACCACCGCATCTACGTCACCGATGCGCGCGGCATCGTCCTGCTCGACTCCCTCGGTCAGGCCGTGGGCCAGGACTATTCGCGCTGGAACGACGTCTACCTGACCCTGCGCGGGCAGTACGGCGCGCGTTCCAGCCGTGAGTCGGCGGATGACCCGGAATCCTCTGTGATGTACGTCGCCGCGCCGATCCGCGATGGGGAGAGGATCATCGGCGTAGTGTCGGTGTCCAAGCCCAACCGCACCCTGCAACCCTACATCGACCGCTCCCAGCGTCGCCTGGCGTGGCTCGGCGCCGGGCTGATCGTCCTCGGACTGCTGGTCGGCGCGCTGCTGTCCTGGTGGCTGAGCCGCTCGCTGGATCGACTGACCCGCTACGCCCAGGCGGTCAGCGAAGGCCGGCGAGCGGAGCTGCCGCGCTACCGGGGCGGCGAGATGGCGCAGTTGGCCGATGCGGTGGAGCGCATGCGCGTGCAGCTGGAGGGCAAGGCTTACGTCGAGCGCTACGTGCACACCCTGACCCACGAATTGAAAAGCCCGCTGGCGGCGATCCGTGGCGCGGCGGAATTGCTCGAAGGGGAGATGCCCGCCGAGCAGCGGGCGCGCTTCGTCGGCAACATCGCCGGGGAAAGCGAGCGGCTGCAGCAGTTGATCGAGCGCCTGTTGAACCTGGCCCAGGTGGAGCAGCGCCAGGGGCTGGAAGAGCGGGTGCAGGTGACCCTGCACGAGCTGGTCGATGAATTGATCGACGAGCGGCTGGCGCGTGGGCAGGGCGTGCAACTGGCGAACGATATCCCGCCCCAGGCGACGGTGACGGGCGAGCGTTTCCTGCTGCGCCAGGCGCTGGGCAATCTGCTGGACAATGCGCTGGATTTCACGCCGGCGGGCGGTGTCATCCGCTTTGACGCGCAGCCCGAAGGCGAGGGCTGGCGCGTAGAACTGTTCAACCAGGGCGACGCCATTCCGCAGTTCGCCCTGCCGCGCCTGACCGAGCGTTTCTATTCCCTGCCGCGCCCGTCCAGCGGGCGCAAGAGCACCGGGCTCGGCCTCAACTTCGTGGCCGAAGTGGCGGCGTTGCATGGCGGTGAGCTGTGCGTGGAGAACGCCGAGGGTGGGGTGCGGGCGAGCCTGCTTTTGCCCTCGTAGGAGCGAGCTTGCTCGCGAACCGATTCCGCAGCGGGGATTGTTCGCGAGCAAGCTCGCTCCTACGAAAAGCCAGCGCCACACAAATCCCACACAGTCTCCACATTCCCGCCCAGGCGCCCCCACGCGCGGGCCCCAGGCTTGCTCCGTCGTCCACCTACGGAGAAGCCCTCAATGAATCGCCAACTCGGCATCAAGCTCGGCGCCATCGCCCTGCTGATCGTCCTCCTGCTGATCCCCCTGCTGATGATCGACGGCCTGGTCGACGAGCGTCAGAACTACCGCGACGAAGTCCTGCGGGACATCGCCCGCAGCGCCAGCTACAGCCAGCAGCTCACCGGCCCGCTGGTGGTCGTGCCCTACAGTCGCACCGTCCGTGTCTGGCGCCTGGACAAGGCGAGCCAGCAGCGCGTGTTGCAGGAGCGCGAGGTGCGCGGCCGCCTGTACTTCCTGCCGGAGACCTTCCTGCTCGATGGGCAGATGCGCACCGAGCTGCGCCATCGCGGCATCTACGAGGCGCGCCTGTACCACGCGGACAGCCAGGTCAGCGGCAGCTTCGTGCTACCGGCCAACTACGGCATCGGCAGCGACCTGGAGAGCTATCGCTTCGACGCTCCCCTGCTGGCAGTGGGCATCAGCGATGTGCGCGGTATCGAGAACGCGCCGAAGTTGAAGGTCGGCGACGAGCTGCGCGACTTCCAGCCGGGCACCCAGAGTCGGTTCCTCGGCAATGGCGTGCACGCCGTGCTGCCGTTCAAGGCCAGCGACCGCGAGCAGCGCTTCGACTATTCCTTCGAGCTGTCGCTGCTGGGCAGCAGTCGCCTGGACATCACCCCGGTCGGCCGCGACAGCCAGGTCAACCTGGTCTCTGATTGGCCGCACCCCAGCTTCGGCGGCGAGTTCCTGCCCACCGAACGCAGCGTCAGCGACCAGGGCTTCAGTGCGCGCTGGCGCACCAGCTTCTTCGCCACCAACCTGGAGGACCAGCTGCGCGCCTGCACCGCGCCGGCCCAGGCCGACGTCGCCCGTGCGGTCGAAGCGGTCGACTCGGATGCCTCCCGTGCCAGTTCGGCGGAGTGCAGCGAGTTCGGCCAGCACCGCTTCGGCGTGGCGCTGGTGGACCCGGTGGACCAGTACCTGAAGACCGACCGCGCGGTGAAGTACGCGCTGCTGTTCATCGTCCTCACCTTCGCCGGCTTCTTCCTCTTCGAAGTGCTCAAGCGCCTGTCGGTGCACCCCATCCAGTACGCCCTGGTGGGCATGGCGCTGGCGCTGTTCTACCTGTTGCTGCTGTCGCTCTCCGAACATGTCGGCTTCGAGCTGGCCTATCTGATTTCCGCCGGCGCCTGTGTCGGGCTGATCGGTTTCTACCTCTGCCACGTGCTGCGCAGCCTGTGGCGCGGAGCCGGGTTCAGCGTCGGGCTGGCAGGGCTCTACGGGATGCTCTACGCGCTGCTCAGCGCCGAGGACTACGCCTTGCTGATGGGTTCGCTGCTGCTGTTCGGCGTGCTCGGCGGCGTGATGGTGTTGACCCGCCGGCTGGATTGGTACGGCATCGGCAAGCCCCGTGGCGACGATCTGGAATTTTCCCTGGACGACGTGCGCGTGCAGCGCTGAGGAGAAGACAAATGCCCAACCTGATGCGGTTTTCCCTGTGCCTGCTGGCCGGCCTGCTGCTCAGTGGCCTGTGCCTGCCGGTGCTGATGCTGCTCGGCCGCTTCGACTGGATCGCCCTGCTGGTGGCCACCGGCAAGCCGCTGGCGCACCTGGCGCTGTTGCTGCCGGGCGACCTGTGGACACAACTCACCGGCGTCGAGGATGCGGCGAACAATCCCCATGTGCGTTCCTTCCTGGAAATGTGCATGGGCGTGGCCCAGCTCGGCCTGCTGCTGGCGCTGCCGATCTACCGACTGGGGAAGACGTCATGAGTGCGTGGAACGGACTGCGCGAGGAGCGCGAAGTGGGCCGGCGGCTGGCGCGGCGGGTCGCCGGGTTGTTCGAGCAGGGGATGGGGCGGCGAGTGGTGCGTGACGAGCGGTTTCAGCGCAGGGTGGTGCGGCACGGTCGATGCGAGGTGAAGTTCTGGCGCGCCGGCTATGCCCTCACCCCAGCCCTCGGCTTTAGTGTCCTGCGTCGCCCTACCTCCTGCATCCATGCAGTCGTCTCCCAAAGGGAGAGGGTGCTGGGCGGCGCCGGCTGGCAAGTCTGGAGTCAGCCGGCGCGACACCAGGACTGTTTTGCGCAGGAGCGCAGCGATAGCCATCGATGATTCAGGCAGGAACCGTGGCCTGCATCGATGGCCGCTGGCTGACCTCGGCGAACCACTGGGCCAGCCGCGGGTACTCGGTGCGCCAGTCCCAGTGCGGCTGGCGGAAGTCCAGGTAGCCCAGGGCGCAGGCCACGCCGATGGCGGCGACGTCGAAGCGCTCGGCCAGTTCGGCGTGGGCCGGGCCGTCGAAGTAGGCGAGGGTGCGGACGATCTTCAACTGCTGGTTGTCCAGCCATTGGTCCCAGTGCTTTTCCGGTGGACGCATGGCGGTTTCGTAGCGGATCAGCACGGAGGCATCCATCACCGCGTCGGCCAGCGAGGCCAGGGTCAGGCGCCGCCAGCGGGCCGGGCCCTGGCGCGGGATCAGCGGTTCGCCGGCATGCTGCTGGTCGAGGTAGTCGAAGATCACCCGACTGTCGTGCAGGGTCTGGCCGTCGGCCAGGCGCAGGGCGGGAATCTTGCCGGCGGGGTTGTCCTGCAGCACGCCGGTGTCCGGTGCGATGGGCGTGTGGACGGCGGCGTAGAGCTCGACCCGGTCGAGCTGGCCGGTCTCATGCAGCAGGACCATGACCTTGCGCACGAAGGGCGAGGCGGCGGCGTGGAACAGGATGGGGCGGACGCTCATGGGTTCTCCTCGGCGTTCATTCGTGGATGACCACCAGGCGGTCGGTGCCGGATTCGGCGCCCCAGACCTCGCCCGGCCGGCCCAGCAACTGGCGCACGTTGGCGTGCTCGCGGTCGCTCGGATAGGTGGTGAATCGTTCGCTTTGCGGGTCGAAGCGCAGGATGGCGTTGCTGGCGAAGTCGCTCAGCCAGACCTGGTCCATGCCATCGACGTAAAGGGCGTAGGGCTGCGGATGATCGCCCGGCAGCTTCCAGGTTTTCCACTGGTTGTTGTCGGGATCCAGGCGTGCCAGCTGGCCGGCGCTCCACTGGCTGATCCACAGCCGCCCGACCGAGTCGGACCATAGCCGGCGCGGGCCGCTGGCGGCGCTGGGCGGGTCGATACGGGTGACCTTGTCGCCGACCGGGTCGATATGGCCGACGTAGCCGCCGGCCAGCGAGGCATACCAGAGTTCGCCGTCGGGCGTCACGGCGATACCGTACGGACCCTTGCCCTTGGGCGCCGCCCAGACCTTGAGTGCGCGGGTCGTGGGGTCGAGGCGGCCGTAGAAACCATTCTGCCCGGTGAACCACAGAATGCCATCGTCATCGAATACAGCAGTGTTGAGGTTGGCGTTGGCGGCTTCCTTGGGCAGCGGAATGACTTCCACGCCCAGGCGCTCGCTGTCGACGTGGACGATGGCATTGAGCCCGCCATCGGTGATCCAGGCATCGCCATCGGGGCCGGCGACCACGCCGTGGGGCGCGGAGCCCTTGCCCAGGCTGATCTGCTCGGTTTCGCCGGTTTGCGGATCGAGACGGCCGAGTGAGCCGAGGCGTTGCGCGGTGTACCAGACCTTGCCGTCCGCGGTGGGCGCTACGTCATGGGGGCCGGAGCCCTTGGGCAGGTCGAAGTACTTCACCTCGGCGGCATGGGCGCCGCTGGTCAGCAGCAGGCCGGTCAGCAGCAGGCCGGTCAGCAGCAGGCCGCTCAGGGGGAGGGGCAGGACGCGAAGCATGGGGCTCTCCTTGGCAGAGTCCAAAGGGTGATGAGACTGTACGCCGGTCAGTGTGGCCGACGAAACGAAGGAGAACGGGGTGTGACGACGATTTCCGTACGCGGGGCAGCCTGCCGCCAGGGTTCACCGGTGAACGACGATGCGATCGGCTACACCGCGCAGGCGGCCTGGGTGCTGGACGGTGCGACCAGTCTCGGACAGGGGCTGGTGGGTGGCGAGAGCGACGCGCGCTGGCTGGCGCAGAGCGCCAATGCGCACCTGCAGCGGCTGCTGGAAGAGCAGCCGTATCGACCGACCAGCGAGCTGCTGGCGCACTTGCAGGCGGGTATCGCCGCGGATTTCCAGCGCGATTCCGGCGTGGCGGTGAGCCTGGATCTCAACCTGCCCACCGCTTGCCTGAGCCTGCTGCGGGTGCTGGGCGACGGCTCGCTGGAATTGCTCAACCTCTGCGATACCTGCATCCACCTGGCCTGGGACGATGGCCGCGTCGAGAGCTTCGGCGACACGCCGCTGGAAGAGATCGATCGCCAGTCGGTGCAGCGCCTGCTGGCACTGCGCGAGGCGAACCCGGAGTGGAGTCATGCGCAACTCTGGCAGGCCAGTCGCGAATGGGTGCGGCGCAACCGTGCGCTGGCCAACACGCCGGAAGGCTACTGGTGTCTGGACCCGAGCGAACGCTGGATTCCCCATGTGCAACGCCGAGTGCTCGACCCTGCGGGCCTGAAGGCGTTCATGCTGGTGACCGATGGCTTCGGCCGGTTGCTGGATTTTCGCCGCTACGACCTGGACGCGCTGTTCTGGGCATTACCCGAGCGTGGCGTGGAAGCGCTGATCGAGGAATTGCGCGCACTGGAAAGCGCCGATGACCAGGCGCTGGATTATCCGCGCTTGAAGATCCATGACGATGCGAGCGTGGTCTGGGGAGAAGTGGTGCGTTGAGCAGGGCCCGCGTTGCGCGGGCCACCGGGAGCGTAGGGCGAATAACCTGGAACAGGTTATCCGCCGTTGTGCCGGCGGATAACGCTGGCGCGTTATGCGCCCTACGGGTGCCTGTGGCGCTGCGTGGGCGTCAGAACTTGTAGTTGACGCTTGCCACCACGTTGCGACGGTCGCCGTAGTAGCAGTAGAAGCCGTCGCAGGTGGAGATGTATTCCTTGTCGAATACGTTGTTGGCATTCAGCGCGACGTTCAGGCCGTTGAGGCTGTTGTCGAGGCGGCCGAGGTCGTAGTGCACCGCGGCGTCGTAGAGGGTGTAGGAACCGGTGTCGCCGTCCGACTTGTCGCGCACGTAGCCCATGCTGCCGATGGCGATGTTGTGGGTCTCGCCGACGTAGCGGGTGCCGAAGCCCAGGCCGAAACCGTCGAGCAGACCGTCATGCCAGGTGTAGTCGGCCCACAGCGAGGCCTGGTTTTCCGGGGTGAGCGGCAGCGGACGGTTCTTGTCCAGCGGGTTGGCGACCTTGGTCATCTTGCTGTTGGCGTAGGTGTAGGCGGCGGTCACCTTGAGGTTCTCGGTGACGTTGCCCACTGCTTCCAGTTCGAAGCCACGGACCTGCGCTTCACCCACCGGGCGGCTGATGAAGTCGCTGCCGGTGAGGACGATGTTCTTGCGGGTCAGGTCGTAGACGGCGGCGCTGAGCATCAGGTCGGTGCCGAGCGGCTGGTACTTCACGCCCAGTTCCACCTGTTTGCCGGTGCTCGGCTCGAAGGCCGCGCCGTTGGTGCCGCCGGCTTCGGTCTGGAACGACTCGGCGTAGGAGACGTAGGGCGCCACGCCGTTGTCGAACACATAGCTGAGCGCCGCGTTGCCGCTGAACTGGCTGTCGCGGCGGGTATCGGTAGCGCCATCGGCGTTATAGAACTTCGAACCGGTGTGGGCCCAGTCCTGGCGGCCGCCGAGGGTCAGGCGCCAGTTGTCGAGGGCGATCTGGTCCTGGGCGTACAGGCCGGTATCGCGCATCTTCTGGTTGTAGTCGTTGTACGCGGTGTAGACGACGTTGCTGAAGTCCTGGCCGTAGATCGGCTTGTTGATATTGCTGGTCGGCGCGGTGCCATACAGCCATTTGTAGTTGGTGTTGGCGCGCTGGTGATCCAGGCCCAGCAGCAGGGTGTGCTTGAGCGGGCCGGTGGAGAAGTCGGCCTGCAGGTTGTTGTCGATGGCGAACTGGCTGATGTCTTCATCCACCACGTTGGCGCCACGGGACAGGGTGCCGTCGTCGGCCACCGAGGTCGCGCTGCCGCCGGCGGTGATGCCCTGGAAGGACAGGTCGCTCTTGGTGTAGCGCAGGTTCTGGCGGAACTGCCAGACGTCGTTGATGCGGTGCTCGAAGGCGTAACCCAGGGCGTAGTAGGTCTTGTCGTAGAACTCCCAGTCCGGGTCGCCCAGGTTCTCGTGGTACTTCACCTCGCCTGCCGGGGTGGACAGCTTGGTGCCCTGCAGCGGCAGGAACTGGCTGGTGATGCCGGTGTCGTCGCGGTTGAACTGGGAGAGGAAGGTCAGCTTGGTGTCTTCGTCGAAGTTCCAGGTCAGGCTCGGCGCGATGTTGTAGCGCTTGTTGTCGACATGATCGACCTGAGTGTTGCTGTCGCGCACCACGCCGCTGACGCGGTAGAGCAGGTTGCCAGCATCGTCGACCTTGCCGGTGCTGTCGAAGGAAATCTGCTTGTGCTCGTAGCTGCCGACCTGCAGCTGCACTTCGTGACTGCTTTCGGCCTGCGGACGGCGGCTGGTCATGTCCAGCAGGCCGCCGGGCGGGGTCTGGCCGTACAGCGAGGACGCCGGGCCGCGTAGCAGGGCGACGCGCTCCAGGTCCCAGGTTTCCAGCTTGGGCATCACGTAGGAGCCCTTGGGCAGCGGCAGGCCGTCGAGGAACTGGGTCGGCTCGAAGCCGCGCACCTTCAGCCACTCGGCGCGAGTGTCGTTGCCGTAGCTGCTGGCGATCACGCCGGGCATGTAGCGTACCGCGTCGTCCAGGCTCTGTACGTTGCGGTCCTGCATCTGCTCGCGGGTGGCCACCGAGATGGAGCGCGGGGCTTCCAGCAGCGGGGTGTCGGTCTTGGTGCCGGCGCGGGTGCGGGTGGCGAGGTAGCCGACGGTCGGGCCGTCCGGGTCTTCCTGGGCGGCGCTGATGGTGGTGGCGGACATCGACAGGGTGTCGCTGGGCACCGGGCGCAGGCTGTAGCTGCCTGATGCGCTTTCCACCAGTTCCAGCCCGCTGCCCTGCAGCGCCTGGCGCAGCGCGCCGGCGGCATCGTAGCGACCCTGTACGGCGTGTGCGCTGCGGCCCTGGGCCAGCGCCGGGTCGAGGCTCAGCGACAGGCCGGCTTCGGCGGCGATGCGGTTGAGGGTGCTGGCCAGCGGGCCGGCGGGCACCTGGTAGTCACGCACGGCTTCGGCGGCGACGGCCGAAGAGGTGGCCAGCAGGATGGCGGTGGCCAGCAGGCAGGGACGGAGCGACAGTTCGAACGGGCGGCGCATTGAAAACGACTCCTGAATGAAAACGGTTCTCGATGCCTCCTTGCCGGGCGAGAATTGAAAAGTGATAGGGCTGGGTGAAAATATTTTTGCGATGCCCTCTGTGGTCGGTGCGGATGGCTCTTCGTAGGATCGAGGGGGACGCCTAGTTCTTGCTCGCGAACCCCATTGATGCCTGTGCTTTCGGGAGATTCTGTTCGCGAGCAAGCTCGCTCCTACAGGACAGATATCCCTCAGCCGCGCGGCACCACGCGCGACCACCAGGGGCCGTGCTTCTCGATCCGCACCGGCAGCGCCGGCTCCAGCGAGCTGAGCGCCAGGTCGATGTTCTTCAGCGGGAAGCTGCCGGTGATGCGCAGGTCCGCCACCGCCGGGTCGACGCCGAGGTAGCCCGGACTTTCCCGCGACAGGCGCTCGACCAGGTCGGCCAGGCGCACGTTGTCCACCACCAGCATGCCGTGGGTCCAGGCGTCGGCGGTGACGCTGTTGCCCTGCACCGGCCCGAGGCCGTCGGGCCGTACGCGCACGTGCTGGCCCTGGGCGATGACCTTTTCTTCCGCCAACTGTCCGGGGCGCGCGGCGACCGCCGAGTGCAGGACGCTGAGCAGGGTGCCGTCGTCGCCGTCGCGCTCCACCAGGAAGCGCGTGCCCAGGGCGCGCAGACGGCCGTCGCGGGTCTCGACGATGAACGGCCGGCTGTCGCCGTGGGCGGTTTCGATCAGGATCTCGCCGGAAAGCAGCACGATGCGGCGCTGTCCGGCGTCGAAGCGCACGTCCACGGCGGTGCGGCTGTTGAGCCGCAGCAGGGTGTTGTCGGGCAGGCGCAACTCGCGCTGTTCGCCGGTGCCGGTGAGCAGGTCGGAGAAGGCGTACTGCACGGGTAGGTAGCGGTTGCCCACGCCGAGGGCCAGTGCGCCGACCAGCAGCAGCGACAGGCCGCTGCCCGCCAACCGGCGGACCTTCTGCCGCGCTTCCCGCGGCGAACGCAGCAGGGCATTGCGCGCAGCCAGGGGCGTGGCGCCGGCGAGGCTACGGTCGAGCATGCCCAACTGGCTCCAGGCGCGGGCGTGCTCGCTGTGCTCGGCATGCCAGCGGCTGAAGGCCGCCTCGTCGTCGGGGCGTGTCTCGCCGGAGCCCAGTCGCAGTTGCCAACTGATCGCCTCGTCGAGGACACGCAGGGAGACGGGGCCATTCACGTCGGCGTTCCGTAGAGGGCGATGTAGCACTGGCGCAGGCCCTGGGCAATGTACTGGCGTACGCGGGGCACGGAGACGCCGAGCTGTTCGGCGATCTCGGCGTGACCGAGACCGTCCAGGCGGTTGAGCAGGAAGGCGCTGCGCGCGCGGGCGGACAGGCTGCCCAGCAGGCGATCGATTTCGCGCAGGTCGGCGAGGATCAGGCAGTGCTCTTCCGCCGAGGGCTGCACGGCCTCGGGCAGGTGCTGCAGTTCCTCCAGATAGGCCTGTTCCAGCGCCATCCGGCGCCAGTGGTCCACCAGCAGGCCCTTGGCGACGGTCACCAGGAAGGCGCGGGGCTCGCGCAGGGACGGCAGCTCGCGGCGGCCGAGCACGCGGACGAAGGTGTCCTGGCTCAGGTCTTCCGCGCGCTGCACGCAGCCCAGGCTGCGGTTGAGCCAGGCGGTCAGCCAGTCGCGATGATCGCGGTACAGTGCACCCACGCGTTCGCCATTGCCAATCTGGATGGCCGACACCCTTTGCTCCCCCATGCCCGAAGTCGGGAAATATCTTAATAACGAGAACTATTCGCAAATAATCGCAGACTGCCGCCCACCCTGCAATCCGCGCCCGTCGGCTTTATCGGCCGATCGCTGGTAAATCGACGGCGTTCTCCAATCGATCCCCTGCCTTCCAGCGGATACCGCCGCGACCTTCCTCGCCAACTGGTTCCCGGCGTCCTGGCTGGCGTCGGAGCGCCCGGACGTGGCGCCGTTCCGCGCCACGCTGCTGGCGACCAACCGGCATGGGTTGGCCGGTTCGTTCGCCGCCGTGCAGGGAGCGGATCTGCGGCAGGCGCTGAGGGCGGTTCGTCTGCCGACGCTGGGGATCGCCGGGCAGTTCGATACCGTTACCGCTGCCTTTCATGGCGAGCTGATCGCCGATGCGATCCCCGGCGCGCGCCTGCTTACGCTGCCGGCGGTGCACCTGTCGAACATCGAGTTTCCCCGCGAGTTCGAAGGCGCGGTGCTGGACTTCCTGCTGGTGCCCTGAACGACGAAAGGCCGCCCGTGGGCGGCCTTGTTGTTCATCGACAGACTCAGTGGTGCGCGGCATCCACCGCGATGGATTCGCCGGAAACGTCCACATGGGAGCGCTTGCGGTCGGCCAGGGCGAAGTGGATCAGTGCGCCGAGGCCGGCGCCGAAGAACCAGGAGAACTGCGACAGTGTTTCGAAGGCCGGTAGCAGCGCCAGCACGATGGCGATCAGCGCCGACGGGACGAACGCCGCCACGGCGCGCAGGTTGACGCCGCCGCTGTAGTGGTAGGCGGTGTCGCGGCTTTCGCTGTACAGCTCCGGCAGATTCACCCGGCCACGGCGCACCAGGTAGTAGTCGGTGACGATGATGCCGTACAGCGGGCCGAGCAGCGCGCCCAGGCCGCCGAGGAAATACACGATCACCGCCGGGCTGTTGTACAGGTGCCAAGGCAGGATCAGCACCGCGATGGTGGCGCTGAGCAGGCCGGCGCGGCGGAAGTTCAGCAGGTTCGGCGCGAGGTTGGTGAGCACGTAGGCCGGGGCGACGAAGTTGGCCATGATGTTCACCGCCACGGTGACGATCAGGAAGGCCAGGCAGGCCAGCACCAGGCCGAAGGTGTCGGGGATGGCGGCGACGATCTCGGTGGGATTCTGTACCAGCCGGCCGTCGATGCTGAATTGCGCGCCGGCGAGCACCACGGCGATCAGCGCGAAGCCGAGCATGTTCACCGGCAGGCCCCAGAAGTTACCGACGCTGATGGTGCGGCGGTCCGGGCAGTTACGGGTGAAGTCGCAGAAATTGAGGATCATGGTGCCGTACAGCGAGACCCACAGCGCGGCGGCGCCGAAGACCTTCAGCCACATCGCCGAACCGCTCGGCGCGTTGCCGCTGGACCAGGAGATCGACAGGCCGGCGCGCCAATACATCCAGCCCGCCAGGGAGGCGAAGGCGACCAGGATCACCGGGCCGGCGAAGGATTCGTAGCGGCGCACCATCTCCATGCCGTAGGCGAAGATCACCAACTGCACGCACCAGATGCCGAGGAAGGTGATCCAGCCCAGGGTCGACAGGCCAAGGATCGAGTCCTGGTCGTAGGCCGCAAGACCCGGGGCGATGGCGGTGAGCAGCACGCGCAGGACCACCGAAGCGAGGTAGGTCTGGATGCCGAACCAGGCGATGGCGATTACCGCGCGGATCAGCGCCGGCACCTGCGCACCGTGGATGCCGAAGCTGATGCGGCACATCACCGGGTAGGGCAGGCCGGTCTTCTGGCCCATGTAGCCGGACAGGTTCATCAGCGCGTAGATCACCAGCGCGCCGAAGGCGAAGGCGGCGAGGATCTGCGCGCCGCTCATGCCGAGGGCGAAGAGTCCGATGGCAAATGAATAGTTGGCGATGTTGTGTACATCGTTGGTCCACAATGCGAACAGGCTGTAACGCCCCCAACTGCGGCCCTGGGCCTTGGTCGGGGCGAGGTCGGCGCTGTACAGACGCGGGCTCAGGGTTGGCGCGGCATCATTGCTGGACGCCGCGCTGTCGATAGGTTGGATGGAGGAAACGCCGGACAGGTGAGCGGGACTGGAATTCATGGGCTACTCGGATTTTGTATGCACGGCTTTTTTTGGTTTGTGTGCAAAGCCAGAACCATGCCAGTGCAACCGTCCACAACCTTTCAGCCCTCGCTGAAGGCAGGTGCGAATCCTGGTCGAGCCCTTTATTGGAGCGGCCTGGATGCATGTCTAAGTGGTCAGGAAAATATTTCTCCATAGCAATCATTGACTTGTGAGTCAGGTTGGCAGTGATTCTTCGCGGTGCGTGATGGGGATTTTGTACACAAAGATTGTGCACAGTAGTTACGCTGGTCAGCGTGGCGCCGTTCCCTGTGTAACTATTGAGGGCTATTCGAGCAGGGAGTGGATAGGGAGTGGGTAGCCGTGAGCGATGAACTGAGCTTCGTCTGGACCTGGTACGGCCAGGATGAGCATGCCTGGGCGCTGGCCAGCTGCGAGGCGTTCAGATGCCTGGAGTTCCTGACGCTGGATGCGCAGGAGCAGGAACGTGCCATCTGCGGCTGTCCGGGCTGTGAGACCTGGTCGGGAAAGATCCTGCCGCTGCACGACTGGCTGGAGAAATGCCCGGGAAGCCAAGTTCCGGAGTTTCGCGATGCGCTTCAGGAGGTCTGGGAGCGCTGCAACGAGCTGACGGATGACGCCCTGGGCTGCTACGACCACAACATCTACGCGGATGAAACCTGGATTCCGGTGCGCGCGGCGGCGCGGATCGCCCTGGAGAAGGGCGGCTGGGAAACCCTGCGCGAGCATGTCGAGAGTGTCGTGACCGGCTGCGACCGTCGCCTGTCGCCGTGGCGTTATCGCGAGGAATGAAAAACCGCCCCGGAGGGCGGTTTCTTCAACGCTTGGCGATGTGCTTACAGACCGTTCTTGGCCTTGAACTCGCGGCGGCGGCGGTGCAGGACCGGCTCGGTGTAGCCGTTGGGCTGCTTGGCACCCTCGATGACCAGTTCCAGCGCGGCCTGGAAGGCCACGTTGTCATCGAAGCTCGGCGCCATCGGGCGGTACAGCGGGTCGTTGGCGTTCTGGCGGTCCACCACCGAGGCCATGCGCTTGAGGCTTTCCAGCACCTGCTCCCGGGTCACCACGCCGTGGCGCAGCCAGTTGGCCAGCAGTTGGCTGGAGATACGCAGGGTGGCGCGGTCTTCCATCAGGCCGACGTCGTTGATGTCCGGCACCTTGGAGCAGCCGACGCCCTGGTCGATCCAGCGAACCACGTAGCCGAGGATGCCCTGGGCGTTGTTGTCCAGCTCGTTCTTGATCTCTTCCGCGCTCCAGTTGGTGTTGGGGGCGAGCGGAATGGTCAGGATGTCGTCCACCGAGGCCGGCGCGCGCTTGGCCAGTTCGGCCTGGCGGGCGAACACGTCGACCTTGTGGTAGTGCAGCGCGTGCAGGGTGGCGGCGGTCGGCGACGGAACCCAGGCGGTGTTGGCGCCGGCCAGCGGGTGAGCGATCTTCTGCTCGAGCATGGCGGCCATCAGGTCGGGCATGGCCCACATGCCCTTGCCGATCTGGGCCTTGCCCTGCAGGCCGGTGGCCAGGCCGACGTCCACGTTGCTGTTCTCGTAGGCGCCGATCCACTTCTCGTTCTTCATGGCGCCCTTGCGCACCACGGCGCCGGCTTCCATCGAGGTGTGGATCTCGTCACCGGTGCGGTCGAGGAATCCGGTGTTGATGAACACCACGCGCTCGGCGGCCGCCTTGATGCAGGACTTCAGGTTGACGGTGGTGCGGCGCTCTTCGTCCATGATGCCGACCTTCATGGTGTTGCGCGGCATGCCCAGCACGTCTTCGACGCGGCTGAAGATCTCGGCGGCGAAGGCCACTTCTTCCGGGCCGTGCATCTTCGGCTTCACCACGTACATCGAGCCGGTACGGCTGTTCTTGCGGCTGGTGTTGCCGTTGAGGTTGTGCAGTGCGATCAGGCCGGTGAACAGGCCGTCCTGGATGCCTTCGGGCACTTCGTTGCCCTGGGCGTCGAGGATTGCCGGGTTGGTCATCAGGTGGCCGACGTTACGCACGAACAGCAGGGAACGACCGTGCAGGGTGACCTCGGAACCGTCGACCTTGGAGTAGACGCGGTCCGGGTTCATGGTGCGGGTGAAGGTGCTGCCACCCTTGGTTACGGACTCGGCCAGGTCGCCTTTCATCAGACCCAGCCAGTTGCGGTAGACCACGACCTTGTCGTCGGCATCGACGGCGGCGATAGAGTCTTCGCAGTCCATGATGGTGGTCAGCGCGGACTCCATCAGGACATCTTTCACGCCAGCGGCGTCGGTCTGACCGATCGGGCTGGTGGGGTCGATCTGGATTTCGAAGTGCAGGCCGTTGTGCTTGAGCAGCACGGCTGCAGGCTTGGCGGCGTCGCCCTGGAAGCCGATGAACTGGGCGGCGTTCTTCAGACCGGTGTCGCCACCGCTCTTCAGGGTCACGGCCAGCGCACCGTTCTTCACGGTGTAGGCGGTGGCATCGACGTGGGAGCCGGACTCCAGCGGCGCGGCTTCGTCGAGGAAGGCGCGGGCGAAGGCAATCACCTTGTCGCCACGGACCTTGTTGTAGCCCTTGCCCTTCTCGGCGCCGTTCTCTTCACTGATCGCGTCGGTGCCGTACAGTGCGTCGTACAGCGAGCCCCAGCGGGCGTTCGAGGCGTTCAGGGCGAAACGCGCGTTCATCACCGGCACCACCAACTGCGGGCCGGCCATGCGGGCGATTTCTTCGTCGACATTCTGGGTGCTGGCCTGGAAGTCAGCCGCTTCCGGCAACAGGTAGCCGATTTCCTGCAGGAAGGCCTTGTAGGCGACCGCGTCGTGCGGCTGACCGGCGCGGGCCTGGTGCCAGCCATCGATCTTCGCCTGGAGGTCGTCGCGCTTGGCGAGCAGGGCTTTGTTCTTGGGTGCCAGATCGTTGATCACGGCTTCCACACCTGCCCAGAACTTTCCGGCGTCGACGCCGGTGCCGGGAATGGCTTCGTTGTTCACGAAGTCGAACAGGACTTTGGCGACCTGCAGGCCACCGACTTGAACGCGTTCAGTCATTGCTTGCCTCACTCTGCTCAGGACCAGCTCGGGACACAGGCAAAACGCCTTGTAGTCCGAGCCGCGAAATACTACATGATGCCGTGGGAAAAATCAGTGGGCTTGCGTCGCGGTTAGACCAAAGTACGCATCTCAGTCACGTAGCACTTATTATGTTCGCAAAAAATTCATTGATTGTTCCAGATAAATCTTAAAACTGTACACGTATAGTCCGGCTGGGTATCTGTGGCACCCCGTCGCAGCCAGCTCCGCAAGCCCCGCCTATACTGCTTTCTCCGCCCTGGAGAATCCCGCATGTCCGTGACACTTGCCACCGCCCCCGCCGATCTCGACGACCTGGTGCCGCTGTTCTCCGGTTATCTCGACTTCTACGAAGTGCCCGCGCCCCACACGGCGATCCGCGGCTTTCTCCAGGCGCGCATCGAGCGTGGCGAGTCCACCGTGTTCATTGCCCGCAGCATCGACGGCCTGGCCGTGGGCTTCGTCCAACTCTACCCGTTCTTCGCCTCGTTGACGCTGCAGCCGGCCTGGCTGGTCAGCGACCTCTACGTGATGCCGGCCGCGCGCCGCGACGGTCATGGCGAAGCGCTGATGAACGCCGCCCGCGTCCACGCCGAAGCCAGCGGCGCCTGCGGCCTGATGCTGGAAACGGCAAAGACCAACCGCGCTGGCCAGTCACTCTACGAGCGACTGGGTTACCAGCGTGACGAGAAGTTCTACACCTATTGGCTGGATCTTTCCGCCTGACGGAGGTTGCTCATGGATCACCTCGTTCTCACGGTCATCGCCCCGGACCAACCCGGCCTGGTGGAGCGCATCGCCCAGTGCATCGCCGCCCACGGCGGCAACTGGCTGGAAAGCCGCATGTCGCGCATGGCCGGGCAATTCGCCGGCATCCTGCGGGTGGCGGTTCCCGCCGAGGGCTACGACGAGCTGGTCGAGGGCCTGCAAGGGCTGTCGGCCCACGGCATTCGCGTGCTGCTGGCGGAGAGTGGCATCGAACCGTCGTGCAACTGGAAACCGATCCATCTGGACCTGGTCGGCAACGATCGCCCGGGTATCGTCCGCGATATCACCCGTCTGCTCACCGAACATGGTGTCAACCTGGAGCGCCTGACCACCGAAGTCCTGCCGGCGCCGATGAGCAGCGAGCCGCTGTTCCACGCCGAAGCGCTGCTGGCGGTGCCGCTGACCCTGCCGCTGGAAACCCTGCAGGAGCGGCTGGAGGCGCTGGCGGATGACCTGATGGTGGAAATGAATTTCCACAACGGGGATTGATTCGCTGTCCTTCCATCTCCTGCCTGTGGGTAAGTCTGTGGGCTCTCTGTGATTGGATTCGCAGAGAGCCCATTTTCATTGACTTGTAGCCAGCCCGGCTTATCCACGATCCGCAGCGGCGCTGTGCACAGATCGCGTGGATCGCTCCGTGGGCTTTCTGTTGATAACTCTCTGCAAGTCAATGGATACGAGGCCTTGATGGAATCGTTCGTTTTCTGAGCGGTTCATTCGCTCCGGTCGTCTTGCGTGTTCTATCTGGAACGCCCTCCAGCCACTGTGCACAAAACCTCTGGATGAATCTGTGGAAAGACCGTTGGTGGATGGTTGTAAGCCTTTGCCTGCGGGGGATACGGAGAGTTGTCCACGGACTGATCGGCTTGCCCTGGAAGATTCACAGCATACGGGGATGAGCCTGTGGAAAAGCACCGGGAATCCGGCTGGGTCCAGCCAGTTACGTGGCTTCGAGAGGATTGATCGAAAAATGATCGAATGGCGCGCCGGCGAATCGGCCGATCGGCACCGAGGCAACGGGACTGGGGATAAGGGGCCGGGGGAGACGCTTATTCCCGTCTACGCGGGATTAGGCTGTGGATAATCTGCTGATGGCTTGCTGGAGGCCTCGGATGACGAGGCTTCCAGTGTTGTGATCAAGAACTGATCAGTTGTCGCGGGACAGGCGATACCAGATGTCCGCGCTGTACACCACCAGTGCCAGCCAGATGCAGCCGAAGGACACCAGTCGGGTACCGTCCAGGTGCTCGCCGAACAGGAAGATGGCCTGCAGCAGCACCAGGGTCGGCGCCAGGTACTGCAGGAAGCCCAGGGTAGCGTAGGGCAGGTGGCGCGCGGCGGCGTTGAAGCACACCAGCGGTACCAGGGTGATCGGGCCGGCGGCGGCGAGCCAGAGCGCGTCGCGGGTGGTCCAGAACGCGGCATGGGTGCTCGGGCCGTCGGCGAACAGCAGCAACCAGCCCAGGGCCAGCGGCAGCAGTATCCAGGTTTCCACCACCAGGCCCGGCAACGCGGCGACCGGCGCCTGTTTGCGGATCAGTCCGTAGAAGCCGAAGGTCAGCGCTAGCACCAGCGACACCCAGGGCAGGCTGCCCAGTTGCCAGAGCTGCTGGGCCACGCCGAGCGCGGCGAGGCCCACGGCGACCCACTGCAGCGGGTGCAGGCGTTCGCGCAGGATCACCAGCCCCAGTAGCACGTTGATCAGCGGGTTGATGTAGTAGCCCAGGCTGGCCTCGATCATGTGGCCGTTGTTCACTGCCCAGACGTAGACCAGCCAGTTGCTGGCGATCAGCAGGCCGCTGGCGGTGAGGACGGCGAGGCGCTTGGGATTCTCGCGCAGCTCGCGCCACCAGCCGGGGTGCTTCCAGACCAGCAGGAGCAGGGCGCCGAACGCCGCGGACCAGATGGCGCGGTGGGTGATGATTTCCAGTGCGGGAATGCGTTCGAGCAGTTTGAAGTAGATCGGGAAGAGCCCCCAGATGACATAGGCAGTCAGTCCTAGGGCATAGCCCTGGCGGGGATTGGCGGTAGCCATGAAACATCCTTGGATAGGCAGCTAATGAATGGCCGGCTAATTCTAGGGTGCGCGCGGGGGGCTTGTCTGTGCCGGGAAGGTGGCCGATGCCTGGGGAGCAGTGAATGTGCGTAACGTTGTCTTTACGGGGCGAGCTCTTCGTAGGAGCGAGCAAGCTCGCTCCTGCAGGGGCTGGGGAGCCGCGAACGGTCGTACGCCCGCTGCGGCGCAGGAGCGGACTGCGTCCGCGATCCGGCCAGCAGGCCGGTAATGAACACCGGCGTAGGCTCAGAACAACCGCAACGGCTCCTCATCCAGCGCCGCCAGTTGTTCGCGCAGCACCAGCACCTGGTCGCCCCAGTAGCGCTCGCTACCGAACCAGGGGAAGCTCGGCGGGAATGCAGGGTCGTCCCAGCGGCGCGCCAGCCAGGCACTGTAGTGCATCAGGCGCAGGGCGCGCAGGCCTTCGATCAGCGGTAGTTCGCGTGGGTCGAAGTCATGGAACTCCTGGTAGCCGTCTACCAGCTCCGATAGCTGCCCAAGGCGGTCCTGGCGTTCGCCGGCGAGCATCATCCACAGGTCCTGCACGGCGGGGCCCATGCGGCAGTCGTCGAGGTCGACGACATGGAAGGTCTCGTCGCGGCACAGCAGGTTGCCGGGGTGGCAATCGCCGTGCATGCGGATGGGCGTGTAGCTCACCCGCGCATACAGCTCATCGACCTTCTTCAGCAGGTCGCGGGCCACGGATTCGTAGGCCGGCAGCAGGCTTTTGGGGATGAAGTTGCCTTCCAGCAGGGTCGCCAGGGACTGGTGGCCGAAGTTGTCCGGCGTCAGCGCCTCGCGGTGCTCGAAGGGGCGGTTGGCGCCCACGGCGTGCAGGCGGCCGAGCAATTGGCCGAGGCGATAGAGCTGGTCGAGGTTGCCGGGCTCCGGCGCGCGACCGCCACGGCGGGGGAACAGGGTGAAGCGAAAGCCCGCGTGCTCGAACAGGGTCTTGCCCTCATGGACCAGCGGCGCCACCAGCGGCACTTCGCACTCGGCCAGCTCGGCGGCGTAGGCGTGTTCCTCGAGGATCGCCTCGTTGCTCCAGCGTCCCGGACGGTAGAACTTGGCGATCAGCGGTTCGCTGCCTTCGATGCCCACCTGGTAGACGCGGTTCTCGTAGCTATTGAGCGCCAGCACGCGGGCGTCACTGAGGAAACCGATACTTTCCACCGCATCCAGAACCAGGTCGGGCGTGAGGTCGGAGAAGGGATGGGACATGGCGACGATCCGGGCAGTGTGCAGGCCGCCTAGTGTAACCCCGTGGGCGATTTGCCTCAGTGTTCGTTGCAGTCGTGCTGTTTCAGGTAGTCGAGGAAGTGGGTTGCCAGTTCGTGCCGGTCGCCCCGCACCAGCGTCAGCTCCTGCATGGGCTGCGCCTTGCAGCCGACGGGATGGGGCTTCTCGCCGTGGCCCTGATGGTGCAGGCGGGTCAGCGGCGCGGGTTGAGCGCTGAGCAGCAGGTCATAGGGCGTGCCCTGACGCAGCTGTTCGCCGAGTTCTTCGTCGGCGCCGCCGATCAGCAGCACCTTGTTGTGGGTGTCGAGCTGGTAGCGGTCCACCAGCGGCGCAAGCATCGGCATCAGCGCTTCGCTGGCACCGACGCGCAATACGTCGGGACCGGCATGACCGGCCAGGGGCAGGGACAGCAGCAGGGACAGGGCGAACAGGCTTGGCAGGCGGCGCATGGCGGGGCTCCGGGATGTCTGAAGCACAGGACCCGCCCCGAAGGAGCGGGAGTCGCTGGCGATCATTGGAGCGCGGCATGGCGGTGCGCGGCTTGATGTACGGCAGGGAAACTACAGCGGCGTGCCGAGGATCACCTGGGCCGGGGAGAACTGCGCGCGAACCTGGGCGCCGGGCTTGAGGCGCAGGATCTCGATGCGTTCGGGATCGGTGAGGGCGCAGAGCATCTGCCCGCTGGGCAACTGGATACGCACCTCGCTGGGACCGTCGTCGGCTTCGCGGATGTCGTCGATGTGTCCTTCCAGCGCATTCAGCCCTTCCGGGCAGGGAATGTGCGGCAGGTCGACGTACAGCCAGCCGGCCTTCATCAGCGCCACCACCGGCTGGCCGTCGCGCAGCTCCAGCTTCTCGGTGCTTTCGCGGGTGACCCGCGCCTGGATGCGCGAGCCGCCGGGCAGCTCGATGCACACCAGGTCGTTGAGCCCGGCGGGTTCGATGGCGCAGATATGCCCGTGCAACTGGTTGCGCGCGCTGGTGCGCATCATCAGGCGGCCGATCAGTTCCAGGTCGGCCTGGTGCTCGACGTGTTCGACGATGTGTTCGCGCAGGGCTTCCAGGCGCTGGTAGAGCGTCAGCAGGCGCTCACCGTCGGCGGTCAGGCGTGCGCCGCCGCCGCCCTTGCCGCCGACGCTGCGTTCCACCAGCGGGCGGTCGGAGAGGTTGTTGAGCTCATCGATGGCGTCCCAGGCGGTCTTGTAGCTCATCCCGGCGGCCTTGGCAGCATGGGTGATGGAGCCGAGCTGGGCGATCTGGGCGAGCAGGGCGATGCGTTGTGGGCGGCGGGTGACGTGCTGGGTCAGCAGACTGAGGGTGGTCATGGTTTCGCGAGTGCTTATTGGTATGTCGCGAGGCTCCGTTGCTTGTCGATAAAACGCAAGGGGAAGTTGCCTGGAATGTGGATGAGCGGTCGTCTATTCCGGGGCCGGCGTACGTGCCAGGCAGTAGATGTCCACCCGCCGGGCGCCGGCCTTGCGCAGTTCGCGGGCGATGAACTGGGCGGTGGCGCCGGTGGTCAGCACGTCGTCCACCACGGCCAGGTGCTGGCCGTCGATCCGCGCGCCATCGGCCACGGCAAAGGCCCGGCGCAGGTTGCGCTTGCGCGTGGCGGCGTCCAGGCCCTGCTGCGCCGGGGTGTCCTGGATGCGCCGCAGCAGTCGGTTATCCACAGGCAGGCCGAGTGGCGCGGCCAGCCAGCCGGCCAGCAGGGCGGCCTGGTTGAAGCCGCGCCGGCGCTCGCGTTGATGCGACAACGGCACGGGCAGCAGGCGGTCCGGGCGCGGCAGTCCTTCGCCGAAGGCGTGCTGCAGGTGGCGCGCCAGCAACTGCGCGAGCAGCCGGCCGAAGGGCGCGTTGGCCTGGTGCTTGAAACGGGTGATCAATGTGTCGACGGGGAAGCCATAGCGCAGGGGCGTTTCGACGCGCTGGAAGGCGGGGGCGCGGCGCAGGCACTGTCCGCAGGTGAGACCGGCGGTGGGCAGGGGCAAGGCGCAGATCGCGCAGTGCCCGGCGAGCCAGGGCAGGTCGTCATCGCAGCCGGGGCAGAGCGGCAGGCCGGACGGGTCCGCCCTGCCGCCGCACAACAGGCATTGCACGCGTGGACGCCACCAGACGGGGCGCCATTGCCGGATAGGACTCCATTGATAGAACCGCACTCCATCCCTCCGTGGGCGGCGGCCGTCAGTGGATCAGCCAGCTCAGGACCACCAGGCCCAGCACCGTCCAGATCAGCCCGCCGAAGATCGAGCGCCGCAGGAAGGCGCGGATGCCACTGTAGAGCAGCAGCAGGCCGAGGAAGAGCAGGACGAAGCTGAAGATCGAGACGTCGATTCCGACGGCGCGCGCCAGGCCGTGGAAAAAGTCGTCCATCGCCCGCCAGAGGCCGCCGAGTACCCCCGACAAGAGATCGACGATGAAGCGGATGGCCTTGCCGACCATCTGGCCGAGGCTGTCGAAGAATCCTTCTGTTCCCATCTGGGGATGACTCCTGAATGTCCTGATGGATTGGAGCGGTCTGTGGGGCGCCAGGTTCAGCGGCGCGTGGCGAATGAATATCGATGTGATCATTAAGTGATCACTTGTTGACCTGTGTCGCGTTACTGGTTGACAGCGTCACAGCTCCCAATATGATGCCTTTAGCCTGAATCCCGGTGGCGTGCTGCCGGCTCACTAGACAAAAAGGCGCCCCCGACAGCGTCGAAAGGATATGCCCATGAGTGCCACCGCAGCCCAGGTAACCCGCCACGACTGGACTCTCGCCGAAGTCCGCGGCCTGTTCGAGCAACCCTTCAACGACCTGCTGTTCCAGGCGCAGACCCTGCACCGTGCGCACTTCGACCCGAACCGCGTGCAGGTGTCCACCCTGCTGTCGATCAAGACCGGCGCCTGTCCGGAAGACTGCAAGTACTGCCCGCAGTCCGGCCACTACAACACCGGCCTGGACAAGGAAAAGCTGATGGAAGTGCAGAAGGTGCTGGAAGCCGCGGCGGAAGCCAAGGCCATCGGCTCCACCCGCTTCTGCATGGGCGCCGCCTGGAAGCACCCGTCGGCCAAGGACATGCCCTATGTGCTGGAAATGGTGAAGGGCGTGAAGAAGCTCGGCCTGGAAACCTGCATGACCCTGGGCAAGCTGACCCAGGAGCAGACCCAGTCGCTGGCCGAAGCGGGCCTGGACTACTACAACCACAACCTCGACACCTCGCCGGAGTTCTACGGCAACATCATCACCACCCGCACCTACGGCGAGCGCCTGCAGACCCTGGCCTACGTGCGCGAGGCAGGGATGAAGATCTGCTCCGGCGGCATCCTCGGCATGGGCGAGTCGGTGGACGACCGCGCCGGCCTGCTGATCCAGCTGGCCAACCTGCCCGAGCACCCGGAATCGGTGCCGATCAACATGCTGGTGAAGGTGAAGGGCACTCCGCTGGCCGAGGAGAAGGACGTCGACCCGTTCGACTTCATCCGCACCCTGGCGGTCGCCCGCATCCTCATGCCGAAATCCCACGTGCGCCTGTCTGCCGGCCGCGAGCAGATGAACGAGCAGATGCAGGCTTTGGCCTTCATGGCCGGCGCCAACTCGATCTTCTACGGTGAGAAGCTGCTGACCACCAAGAACCCGCAGGCCGAGAAGGACATGCAACTGTTCGCACGTCTGGGCATCAAGCCCGAGGAGCGCGAGGAGCACGCCGACGAAGTGCACCAGGCTGCCATCGAGCAGGCGCTGGTGGAACAACGTGACTCCCAGCTGTTCTATAACGCGGCTTCGGCCTGATCGCTTTTAATGTAGGAACGAGGGGGACGCCTAGTCCTTGCTCGCGAACCGCCTGGCACCCTGAACCTCCGGGGAACAATGTTCGCGAGCAAGCTCACTCCTACAGGTCCTTGTCTTGGACCACCGCCGACACGGGGTTGCGTATGTCTTTCGATCTCGCCGCCCGCCTGGCCCAGCGCCAGGCGGAGGACCTCTACCGCCGCCGTCCGCTGCTGGAATCGCCGCAGGGGCCGGACGTGGTCATTGATGGCCGGCCGATGCAGGCCTTCTGTTCCAACGATTACCTGGGCCTGGCCAATCACCCCGAGGTGATTGCCGCCCTGCGCGCCGGCGCCGAGCGCTGGGGCGTGGGCGGTGGCGCCTCGCATCTGGTCAACGGCCACTGCGGGCCGCACCACGAGCTGGAGCTGGCGCTCGCCGAGTTCACCGGCCGTCCGCGCGCGCTGCTGTTCTCCACTGGCTACATGGCCAATCTCGGCACCGTCACCGCCCTGGCGGGCAAGGGTGATAGCGTGCTGGAAGACCGCCTCAACCATGCCTCGCTGCTGGATGCCGGCCTGCTCTCCGGCGCGCGCTTCTCGCGCTACCTGCACAACGACGCCGCCAGCCTCGCCGCGCGCCTGGACAAGGCCGAAGGCAGCACCCTGGTGGTGACCGACGGCGTGTTCAGCATGGACGGCGACCTGGCCGACCTGCCCAGCCTTTGCGCGACGGCCCGAAAGCGGGGTGCCTGGGTGATGGTGGACGATGCCCACGGCTTCGGCCCGCTCGGGGCGAACGGCGGCGGCATCGTCGAACATTTCGGTCTGGGCATGGACGACGTGCCCGTGCTGGTCGGCACCCTCGGCAAGGCCTTCGGCACCGCCGGCGCCTTCGTCGCGGGCAGCGAGGAACTGATCGAGACGCTGATCCAGTTCGCCCGCCCCTACATCTACACCACCAGCCAGCCGCCGGCGGTGGCCTGCGCCACGCTGAAAAGCCTGGAGCTGCTGCGCGCCGAGAACTGGCGCCGCGACCATCTCAATGCCCTCATCGCACGCTTCCGCTCGGGGGCCGAAGCCATCGGCCTGCGCCTGATGGACAGCCCGACGCCGATCCAGCCGATCCTCATCGGCGGCAGCCGCCAGGCAATGGCCTTGTCGGCGGAGCTGCGCGAGCGCGGCATCCTGGTCGGTGCGATCCGTCCGCCGACCGTGCCGGCCGGCACCGCGCGCCTGCGTGTGACGCTCTCCGCGCTGCACAGCGAAGCGCAGGTCGATCACCTGCTGGTGGCGCTCGCGGAAAGCTGGCAGCGCGTGTCGTCTAGCCTTCTGGCAGAGATCGATGCCGAGGAGGGCGACGATGCGTGACCAACTGATCCTGCTGCCGGGTTGGGGCCTGGGCAGCGCGCCGCTGGAGCCGCTGCGCGATGCGCTGCTGGAACAGGCACCGCACCTGAACGTACAGATCGAGCCGCTGCCGACCGATGCCGACCCCAACGCCTGGCTCGACGAGCTGGACGACAACGTCCCCCACGATGCCTGGATCGCCGGCTGGTCGCTGGGCGGCATGCTTGCCGCCGAGCTGGCCGCGCGGCGTGGCGAATCCTGCCGCGGGCTGGTCACCCTGGCCAGCAACCCCTGTTTCCGCCGCCGCGAGGATTGGTCCGAGGCGATGGCGGGCGAGGTGTTCGAGGACTTCTTCGAAGCCTTCCTGCTGGAGCCGCAGCTGGTGCGCAAGCGTTTCACCCTGCTGGTCGCCCAGGGCGCGCGCGATGCCCGAACCCTGGCGCGGCAGCTACAGGTGGCGCTGCCGCAACTGGATGCCGCTGGGCTGACCGCCGGCCTGCAACTGCTCGGCCAGCTCGATGCCCGCCCCGCCCTGGGGCGCTACCCCGGTCCGCAACTGCACCTGTTCGCCGACAACGACGCCCTGGTGCCGGCGAGCGCCGCCGATGCCCTGCTGGAGTGGCTGCCGGACATCGAGGTCGCCCGGATGGCCGGCGCCAGCCACGGCCTGCCGCTGGAGCAGCCGGACGAGGTAGCTGGCGCCATCCTGAGATTCATCCACGAGGGCGACGATGCCTGACTGCAGTCATAGCGTGCTGCCTGACAAGCGCCAGGTCGCCGCGTCCTTCTCCCGCGCCGCGCAGACCTACGATGCGGTGGCCGATCTGCAACGCGCGGTCGGCTCGCAGCTGTTGCGGCGATTGCCGGGCGAGCTGGCACCGCAGTGCTGGACCGACCTGGGCAGCGGCACCGGTTACTTCACCCGCGCCCTGGCGGCTCACTATCCACAGGCCCGGGGCCTGGCCGTCGATATCGCCGAAGGCATGCTGCGCCATGCCCGCGAGCTGGGCGGCGCGGAACATTTCATTGGCGGAGACGCCGAGCATCTGCCGCTGCGTGACGGCGCCTGCGACCTGCTGTTCTCCAGCCTGGCGCTGCAATGGTGCGCGGACCTGCCGTCGGTGCTGGGCGAGGCGCGGCGAGTGCTGCGTCCGAACGGCGTGCTGGCGTTCAGCAGCCTGTGCATCGGCACGTTGGGCGAATTGCGCAAGAGCTGGGAGGCGGTGGACGGTTTCGTCCATGTGAACCGCTTCCGCGCGTTCGAGGACTACCAGCGGCATTGCGCGGACAGTGGGCTGGAGGTGCTTGAACTGCGCACCGAAGACCGCGTCCTGCATTTTCCCGATCTGCGCAACCTGACCCACGAACTCAAGGCGCTCGGTGCGCACAACCTCAACCCTGGTCGTCCCGACGGACTGACCGGGCGCGAGCGGGTGCGCGCGCTGATCGCCGCCTATGAACGATTCCGCCAGCCCCAGGGGCTGCCGGCGACCTACCGGGTGGTCTACGCCGTCCTGCGCAAGAACTGAATCCTGTAGGAGCGAGCTTGCTCGCGAACCCGCCCAGCTCTGGTGCTGCCGGTGAGTCCCGTTCGCGAGCAAGCTCGCTCCTACGAAGAGCATCAGAGGAACGCCATGTCCCACGCCTACTTCATCACCGGCACCGACACCGAAATCGGCAAGACCACTATCGCCGCCGGCCTGCTGCATGCGGCGCGGCTGGCCGGACTGTCCACGGCGGCGGCCAAGCCGGTGGCGTCCGGTTGCGAGCGGACGCCCGAAGGGCTGCGCAATGAGGACGCGCTGGCGCTGCTGAGCGAATGCAGCCTGCCGCTGGCCTACGACCAGGTGAACCCATTCGCCTTCCAGCCAGCCATCGCACCGCACCTTGCCGCGCGGGAGAAGGGCGTGAAGCTGCAGGTCGGGTCGCTGGCCCCGGCCGTGCGCTCGGTGCTGCAGCTGGGCGCCGACTTCTCGGTGGTGGAAGGCGCGGGCGGCTGGCGGGTGCCGTTGTCGGGCGAGGAGAGTCTGTCGGACCTGGCGATCGCACTCGGCCTGCCGGTGATCCTGGTGGTCGGCGTGCGCCTGGGCTGCATCAACCACGCGGTGCTCAGTGCCGAGGCGATCCAGCGCGACGGTCTGCAACTGGCCGGCTGGGTGGCGAACATCGTCGACCCCAACACCTCGCGCCTGGAGGAGAGCCTAGCGACCCTGGCCGAACGGCTGCCGGCGCCCTGCATCGGCCGCGTGCCGCGGCTGTCGCCCGCGACACCCGCGGCGGTGGCGGCGCACCTGGACCTGAGCATCCTCGATCTGTAACGACACCTGGCCGGGCGGGTGGAAGTCTGCTTGAATGGTGGCCATTGGCTGTCTTTGTCCTGGGAGACGCACGATGGAAATCTCCGGTAATGCATTTGCCGCGGGCCTGGGTTCGGTCCAGGCCGGCCAGCGCCGCGTCGACCAGGCTGGCGCCGAGATCGCCGGCAACGCCTCCAGCGCCGTCCTGGCCGATCACCTGATGGACCTGCGCCGCGGCCAGCATGAGGTCGAGGCTGGCGCCAAGGTCATCCAGGCCGCCGACGAAACGCTCGGCACCCTCATCGATATCCGCGCCTGACGGCCACTTTCCTCGCGTATGTTCTTCTCATCCCACCGGCTGTCCTCGCGACGCGCCGGCCGCTCTGGCATGGGCTTTAATCAATGGCAGGACGGTGGCGCGAAAGCCCTCCGGCGGTTGCCTTGCTAGCGTGACCGGGCGGTCAGTCTGCATGCTTGACAAGGGTATGGCGTAAACGTATGTTTCAAACGCCTGTTTGACTGTCGGGATGCGTGCGCGCACCGACTGGGCGGCCGGGAACGATCCCGCACTGCGACCGCAACTACCGGTCGCCCATTCACCAGAACCCTTCGTAGAGGTTTACCGCTATGCCTGATTACAAGGCCCCCTTGCGTGATATCCGTTTCGTTCGCGACGAGCTGCTGGGCTACGAAGCGCACTACCAGAACCTGCCGGGCGCCCAAGACGCCACCCCGGACATGGTCAATGCCATCCTCGAAGAGGGTGCGAAGTTCTGCGAACAGGTGATCGCTCCGCTGAACCGCGTTGGCGACCTGGAAGGCTGCAAGTGGAGCCCGGAAGGCGTGAAGACCCCGACCGGCTTCAAGGAGGCCTACCAGCAGTTCGTCGAAGGCGGCTGGCCGAGCCTGGCCCATGACGTCGAGCACGGCGGTCAGGGTCTGCCCGAATCCCTCGGCATGGCCATCAGCGAGATGGTTGGCCAGGCCAACTGGTCCTGGGGCATGTACCCGGGCCTGTCCCACGGCGCCATGAACACCCTGCACGCCCACGGCACCCCGGAACAGCAGCAGGCTTACCTGACCAAGCTGGTTTCCGGCGAGTGGACCGGCACCATGTGCCTGACCGAGCCGCATTGCGGCACCGACCTGGGTATGCTGCGCACCAAGGCCGAGCCGCAGGCCGACGGCACCTACAAGATCACCGGCACCAAGATCTTCATCTCCGCTGGCGAACACGACATGGCCGACAACATCGTCCACATCGTGCTGGCCCGTCTGCCCGACGCCCCGCAGGGCACCAAGGGCATCTCGCTGTTCATCGTGCCGAAGTTCCTGCCCAATGCCGAAGGCGGCGTAGGCGAGCGCAACGCCGTTTCCTGCGGCTCCATCGAGCACAAGATGGGCATCCACGGCAACGCCACCTGCGTGATGAACTTCGACGCCGCCACCGGCTTCCTGATCGGCCCGCCGAACAAGGGCCTGAACTGCATGTTCACCTTCATGAACACCGCTCGCCTGGGTACCGCGCTGCAAGGCCTGGCCCACGCCGAGATCGGTTTCCAGGGTGGCATCGCCTACGCTCGCGAGCGTCTGCAGATGCGTTCGCTGACCGGCCCGAAAGCCCCGGAAAAAGCCGCCGACCCGATCATCGTGCACCCCGACGTACGCCGTATGCTGCTGACCGCCAAGGCGTTCGCCGAAGGCAACCGCGCCATGCTGTACTTCGCCGCCAAGCAGGTCGACATCGTCCAGCGCAGCCAGGACGAAGAAGAGAAGAAAGCCGCTGACGCGATGCTGGCCTTCCTCACCCCGATCGCCAAGGCGTTCATGACCGAAGTGGGCTTCGAAGCCGCCAACCACGGCGTGCAGATCTATGGCGGCCACGGCTTCATCGCCGAACACGGCATGGAACAGAACGTCCGCGACAGCCGCATCTCCATGTTGTACGAAGGCACCACCGGCGTTCAGGCGCTCGACCTGCTGGGCCGCAAGATCCTCATGACCCAGGGCGAAGCGCTCAAGGGCTTCACCAAGATCGTGCACAAGTTCTGTCAGGCCAACGAAGCCAACGACGCCGTGAAGGAGTTCGTTGCACCGCTGGCCGCGCTGAACAAGGAGTGGGGCGACCTGACCATGAAGGTCGGCATGGCTGCCATGAAGGACCGCGAGGAAGTCGGCGCCGCATCGGTCGACTACCTGATGTTCTCCGGCTACGCCTGCCTGGCCTACTTCTGGGCCGACATGGCTCGCCTGGCTGCCGAGAAGCTGGCCGCCGGTACCAGCGAAGAGGCCTTCTACCAGGCCAAGCTGAAGACCGCGCGCTTCTACTTCCAGCGCATCCTGCCGCGCACCCGCGCGCACGTTGGCTCCATGCTGTCGGGCGCCAACAACCTGATGGACCTGGCCGAGGAAGATTTCGCCCTCGGTTACTGATCAGCGCTCGTAACGGACGGTTTGCCGTCCGTCTGCTGAACAGTAGGAAGCCCGCCGCAAGGCGGGCTTTTTCGTATCCGCAATCACGCAAATGCCTGCAGAGGGTGCCATTATTACGCCACTTGCTGGCTTGTTGATCCCGAGTCCGGCGCCAACGCTTCGGAACTTCCTGTGCGACCCACGGCTCCTTACCGGCTCAGCCACTTTCTCACTCCGCTGCTGCTGATCCCAGCGGGCATCGCCGCCGGCTCCCTGGCCGAACTATCCGAATTCTTCACCTCGCTGTTCAATGTCCTGCCGACCCTGTTGCTGCTCCTCGGCGGCGCCCTGTGCATGGTCTACGGTCGCCAGCGCCAGCTGTTCATGCTGACGGTGGTGTACATCGCGTATTTCCTGCTCGATACCCAGGTCGACTATTTCCAGGCGCACCGCGTGGTGATGTCGGAGGCGGCGCTGGTGTTCCACCTGTGTTGCGTGCTGCTGCCACTGCTCTATGGCCTGTACGGCATCTGGCAGGAGCGCATGCACATGCTGCAGGACCTGCTCGCTCGCAGCGCCGCGCTGGTCGCGGTGGCCGGGGTGGCGACGGCCCTGGCCAAGCGCTTCCCGCAGGGCCTGGCGAAACTGCTCAGCGAGGTCTACTGGCCGTCGCTGCACGGCCAGTGGATGAGCCTGGCGCAACTGTCCTACTTCGGCTTCAGCCTCGCCTTCATCGCTCTGCTCGCCGCCTACGCGCGCCAGCCGCGCCCGCTGCACGCCGCGCAACTGGTGGGATTGGTCGGCCTGCTGTGGATGCTGCCCAAGGTCTTCATCCTGCCCCACGCGCTGACCGTGATGACCAGCCTGGTGATGCTCACCCTGGCCGGCGCGGTGGCGCACGAGGCGTACCAGATGGCCTTCCGCGACGAACTCACCGGCCTGCCCGGACGCCGCGCGCTGAACGAGCGCTTCCAGCGCCTGGGCCAGCAGTACGTGCTGGCGATGATCGACGTGGACCACTTCAAGAAATTCAACGACAGCCACGGCCACGACGTCGGCGACCAGGTGCTGCGCATGGTTGCCAGCCAACTGCGGCGCACCGGCGGGGGCGGCAAGGCGTATCGCTACGGCGGTGAGGAGTTCACCCTGGTATTCGCGGGCAAGTCGCTGGAGCAGTGCCTGCCGCACCTCGATGGCGTCCGCCAGGCCATCGAGAAGTACGCGATGCATCTGCGCGATCGCGGACACCGCCCCAGGGACGATCGCCAGGGCCGCACCAGACGCGGTGGTAAGGATGCGCAAGTGGTCTCGGTCACCATCAGCGTCGGCGTGGCCGAGCGCGATGGCGAACGGCGCACGCCGGAAGAAGTGATCAAGGGCGCCGACCAGGCGCTGTACTCGGCCAAGAGCGGCGGGCGCAACCGGGTCGCCGTGCACGGGCAGACGCATCGGGGCGCGGTGCGAACGGTCTGAACGCCCTGCGTTATGACCGCGCATTCAGCGCGTGCAGCGTGATTGTCCAGGGGCTCTTGCGCCGTTAGGTTCAAGGTTTCCGCGCCGCGCTGGCGCCCTGAACCGAACGGAGATTCGCGATGCCCGAGTACAAGGCCCCCCTGCGCGACGTGCGCTTTCTCACCGACGAAGTCTTCGACTTCACCGGCCGCTATGCAGCCCTCGGCGCCACCGACGCCACTCCGGACATGTTCGCCGCCATCCTCGAGGAAGGCGCGAAGTTCTGCGAGCAGGTGATCGCCCCGCTGAACCGCTCCGGCGACGAGGAAGGTTGCCACTTCGACAATGGCGTGGTGACCACGCCCAAGGGCTTCAAGGAGGCCTTCGCGCAGTACGTCGAGGCCGGCTGGAACGGCGTCTCCAGCGACCCGGAGTACGGCGGCCAGGGCCTGCCGCCGTCCCTCGGCCTGCTGGTCAGCGAGATGATCGGCGCGTCCAACTGCTCCTGGGGCATGTACCCCGGCTTGACCAAGGGCGCGATGGCCGCCATCCACGCCCACGGCAGCGCCGAGCAGAAGAACACCTACCTGCCGCGCATGACCAGCGCGGTCTGGACCGGCACCATGTGCCTCACCGAGCCGCACTGCGGCACTGACCTCGGCATCATCAAGACCCGCGCCGTGCCCAACGCCGACGGCAGCTATGCGATCACCGGCACCAAGATCTTCATCTCCGCCGGCGAGCACGACCTCTCCGAGAACATCATCCACCTGGTGCTGGCCAAGCTGCCCGACGCGCCGGCCGGCACCAAGGGCATCTCGCTGTTCATCGTGCCGAAGTTCAACCTCGACGCGAACGGCGAAGCCGGCGAGCGCAACGCCGTGGCCTGCGGCTCCATCGAACACAAGATGGGCATCAAGGCCTCCGCCACCTGCGTGATGAACTTCGACGGCGCTCGCGGCTTCCTCATCGGCGAAGCCAACAAGGGCCTGGCCTGCATGTTCACCATGATGAACCACGCACGCCTGGGCACCGGCATGCAGGGGCTCTGCCTCGGCGAGACCAGCTACCAGGGCGCCGTGCGCTACGCCCAGGACCGCCTGCAGATGCGTTCGCTGACCGGGCCGAAGGCGCCGGAGAAACCCGCCGACCCGATCATCGTGCACCCGGACGTGCGCCGCATGCTGCTGACCATGAAGGCGTTCAACGAAGGCAACCGCGCGCTGGCCTACTTCACCGCGCAGCTGCTGGACATCGAGCACCTCTCCCAGGACGCCGAGGAGCGCGAGCGCGCCGCCAGCCTGCTGGCCTTCCTCACCCCGATCTGCAAGGCCTTCATGACCGAGACCGGCCTGGAAGTCACCAACATCGGCATGCAGGTGTTCGGCGGTCACGGCTTCATCCGTGAGTGGGGCATGGAGCAGCTGGTGCGCGATTGCCGCATCGCGCCGATCTACGAGGGCACCAACGGCATCCAGGCGCTGGACCTGCTCGGCCGCAAGGTCCTCGGCAGCCAGGGCAAGCTGCTGATGGGCTTCACCAAGCTCGTTCATCAACTCTGCCAGCAGCATGCCGAGCACCCGCAGCTCAAGGCGCAGGTCGCGCAGCTGTCGACGCTGAACAAGCAGTGGGGCGAGCTGACCCAGAAGGTCGGCATGGCCGCCATGAAGAATCCGGACGAAGTCGGCGCGGCCTCGGTCGACTACCTGATGTTCTCCGGCTACGTCACCCTGGGCTACTTCTGGTTGCGCATGGCGCTGGTCGCCCAGCAGAAGCTGGAGGAGGGCGCCGGCGAGGCGGCCTACTACCAGGCGAAGCTGGTTACCGCCGAGTTCTATTTCAGCCGCCTGCTGCCGCGCGCGCAGGCTCACGTGGCAGCGGCGGAAGCCGGTTCCGAGGTGCTGATGCGCCTGTCGGCCGAGCAGTTCGCCCTGTAATCCCCACGCCAGACGAGGAGGCCCGCTTCGCCACGGGCCTCCTCGTTTTTCGCTACATATTGTGACCAATCTATAGTTGTGCAGTCACATCATGACGCTTAAAGTCTGAAAAGTTGTTGGAGTAAACTCCGGCGGCGTACCTTCGTGTACCTCCTATTCTGATACCGCTGGCTGCCTGATCAGCCGTCGTTTTCGTTCGAGGATCCATCATGGCTGACTACAAAGCTCCCCTGCGCGACATGCAATTCGTCCTCAATGAAGTCTTCGAGGTCGCCAACCTGTGGGCCGAATTGCCCGCCCTGGCCGAGACCGTCGATGCCGAGACCGCGTCGGCAATCCTCGAAGAGGCCGGCAAGGTCACCGGCGGCGTGATCGCTCCGCTGAACCGCAGCGGCGACGAAGAAGGCTGCAGCTGGAGCGCCGAGGGCGTGAAGACCCCGGCTGGTTTCCCGGAGGCCTACCGCACCTACGCCGAAGGCGGCTGGGTGGGCGTGGGCGGCGCGCCGGAATTCGGCGGCATGGGCATGCCCAAGGTGATCGGCGCCCAGGTCGAGGAGATGGTCAACTCGGCCAACCTGTCCTTCGGCCTGTACCCGATGCTCACCGCCGGCGCCTGCCTGTCGCTGCTCAACCACGCCAGCGAAGAGCTCAAGGCCAAGTACCTGCCGAACATGTACGCCGGCACCTGGGCGGGCTCCATGTGCCTGACCGAACCGCACGCCGGCACCGACCTGGGCATGATCCGCACCAAGGCCGAACCCCAGGCCGACGGCAGCTTCAAGATTTCCGGCACCAAGATCTTCATCACCGGCGGCGAGCACGACCTGACCGAGAACATCATCCACCTGGTCCTGGCCAAGCTGCCCGACGCGCCGGCCGGCTCCAAGGGCATCTCGCTGTTCCTGGTGCCGAAGGTGATGGTCAACGCCGACGGCTCCCTGGCCGGGCGCAACGCCGTGTCCTGTGGCTCCATCGAGCACAAGATGGGCATCAAGGGCTCCGCCACCTGCGTGATGAACTTCGACGGCGCCACCGGCTGGATCGTCGATGCGCCGAACAAGGGCCTGGCCGCCATGTTCACCATGATGAACTACGAGCGCCTGGGCGTTGGCATCCAGGGCTTGGCCACTGGCGAGCGCTCCTACCAGAGCGCGGTGGAGTACGCCCGCGAGCGTATCCAGAGCCGCGCGCCGACCGGCCCGGTCGCCAAGGACAAGGCCGCCGACCCGATCATCGTCCATCCGGACGTGCGTCGCATGCTGCTGACCATGAAAGCGCTGAACGAGGGCGGCCGCGCCTTCTCCAGCTACGTCGCCATGCAGCTGGACACCGCCAAGTACAGCGAAGAGCCGACCACCCGCAAGCGCGCCGAAGAGTTGGTCGCCCTGCTGACCCCGGTGGCCAAGGCCTTCCTCACCGACATGGGCCTGGAAACCACCATTCACGGCCAGCAGATCTTCGGCGGCCACGGCTTCATCCGCGAGTGGGGCCAGGAGCAACTGGTGCGCGACTGCCGCATCACCCAGATCTACGAAGGCACCAACGGCATCCAGGCGCTGGATCTGATGGGCCGCAAGATCGTCGGCAGCGGCGGCGCCTACAGCAAGTTGTTCACCGACGAGATCCGCGCCTTCACCGCCTCGGCGTCGGCTGAGCTGGCCGAATTCACCGGCCCGCTGAACGCCGCCGTGCAGAATCTGGACGAGCTGACCGCCTGGGTCCTGGACCGCGCCAAGGGCAACCCGAACGAAATCGGCGCCGCCTCGGTCGAGTACCTGCACGCCTTCGGCTACACCGCCTACGCGTACATGTGGGCCCTGATGGCTCGCGCTTCGCTGGGCAAGGAAGGCCAGGACGAGTTCTACGCCAGCAAGCTCGGCACCGCGCGCTTCTACTTCGCCCGCCTGCTGCCGCGTATCCACTCACTGAACGCTTCGGTGAAGGCCGGCAGCGAGTCGCTGTACCTGCTGGACGCCGCGCAGTTCTAAGCGTTCTGAGAAAGCCCCGCTCCGGCGGGGTTTTTTATGGGTTATTTCTTTTCCGAAGGGCGCTAGTACGAATCCGTGTAAGCCTAAGCTTACAAGCAGCGGTGGTGATCGGCGTCTTTCTGACAAAGGCTTACAGCGGTAACCTTCTCCTCAGTCAGGACATTGCGCAGGAAGCGCCAACGACAATACGGAAACAAGGGAATCCACCAAGGACGGTGGCGAGCATGGACGTCAGGATATCGGTCTGCAAAACCCCGCTTCGCAAGAGGCGGGGTTTTTTCTTGCCTGCGTTTTCGGCAAGGGTGCCAAAGCGGTGGGGCGCTTTTCTGTAGGAGCGAGCTTGCTCGCGAGTGCGTCCGCGTCGGAGCTTGTTCGCGAGCAAGCTCGCTCCTACAAGAGCCGGCGGCCCTCACACCGCCCCATCCAGCAGCGACTTGAGCAACTCCACCGTCGGCTGCTGCCGCTGCGCATCGCGGTAGACCAGGCCTACGCTCAACGGAATGCGCGGTTCGCTCAGTGGCTTCCACAGCAGGTTCGGATGTCCATGCATCTGCCGTGCGCGTCCCGGCAGCACGGTGGCGAAGCGCCTCTGCGGCAGGCTGTCGAGGATGCCGCTCATGTGGTTGAGCTCCGCCTGCACCCGTGGCCGCCGGCCGATGGCGGCCAGTTGCTCCTGCCAGATCTGCCGGGCGCGGAACTCTTCGCCCAGCAACAGCATCGGCAGTTCCGCCGCCTGGGCCAGCGAGACTTTCTTGAAGTCCTTCAGTGGATGGTCCGCCGGGATCACCAGTTGCAGTTCGTCCGGGTACAGCTCCACGCCGTGCAGCGCTGGCTGGCGCGGTGGCAGGAAGCCGATACCGATGTCCAGTTGCCCGGCCAGCAGGCGCCGCTCGATCTCCACGCCCGAGAGTTCGTAGATGCGCACCTGCACGTGCGGCTGCGCGGTGTGCAGGCGCTCCACCAGGTGCGGCACCAGGTTGGCGTTGACCGTCTGCAATACGCCGATGCTCAGGCTGCGCGCACTCTGCCCACGAAAAGCCCGCAAGGCTTCGCGGGCGCGCTCCAGGCCGTCCAGCAGGGGTACCGCGTGGTTGTACAGGGTGTGCGCGGCGACGGTCGGCAGCAGGCGTTTGCCGTTGCGCTGGAACAGCGCCACGTCGAGGTTCTGCTCCATCTGGCGGATCTGTTGCGAGAGCGCCGGCTGGGAAATCGCCAGGCGTTCGGCGGCGCGTCCGACGTGGCCTTCCTCGTAGAGCGCGACGAAATAGCGGAGCTGGCGGAAATCCATAAGGTCTGCTTATCAACGAAACTGGAAAATCGAAATGGATAGTCGGCTATCCAGGCCACTACTCTAGCGCTTGTCCGCTGTCTCAGATGGGTAGACAAAGGTGGAAAGCATCGTCATCCAGGGCGTTTTCATAGGCAAAGTCGAAGAGCGCTGGGGTGGTCTGCTCAGCGATATCGACAGGCTGGAAACGCATCAGGAAGTCTGGCTCGGCGCCCAAGGGCTGCCGGGGGACGCACGGGCCGACCTGCGCCGCGACGGCGGCCTGGAACGCGCACTGCATCATTACCCGGCCGAGCACTACCGTCACTGGCGCAAGCAGCACCCGCAGACGCGCTGGCGACCGCCGGCCTTCGGCGAGAACCTGTCGACCTTCGGCCTCAATGAGCACGAGGTGTGCATCGGCGACCTGTTCCGCTGGGGCGAGGCGCTGATCGAAGTGAGCCAGCCGCGCTCGCCCAGCTACCGCCTGGCGAAGCGCTGGAATCTCCCCGAGCTGCCGCTGGAAGTGCAGGAGCAGGGCCGCTGCGGCTGGTTCTACCGGGTTCGCCGTTCCGGCATGGTCGCCCCCGACGCACCGCTGGAGCTGGTACAGCGGCACTACCCGCAACTCTCCGTGGCAAGCCTGCTGGACTGGTACTTCGGCCATCCCCTGGAACCTACCGGGCTGCGCCTGATGATGGCCTGCGACGCGCTCTCCCTGCGCTGGCGCAAGACCGCCGCGCAACGCCTCTCCAGTGGCGTGGTGGAAGACTGGACGGCCCGCCTGGCAGGCCCCGAATGCCTGGAGCAGGGCGGCCTGCAAGCCTGAGCCGCACTGCTTCCGCAAACGCCCTCGCGCCCGCCTCCGGACGTCGTCTTGGTCCTGTGGGGCGGCTTTTATTCCCGTCGCCGGGCTCCTCAACGGGGCTCGGCGGCGTTGTCATCCCGTCGTAACAACCCGTTCCTAACCTTCCGCGCATATCTTTCATTGGCAACCCGAGCCGTCCTGCCGACGGCCGTGCGGAAGGAACCCCTCCATGAGCGAACGATTCCAGGACTTCCACGATCGACTGGCCGCCTTCGATGACCAGGTGATCAACCCGTCCGGCAATGTGCCGATGAGCGGGCTGATCGACCCCTCCCGCCGCCGTCTGCTGAAGAACAGCCTGGTGCTCGGCGCGGTCGCTTTCCTTGGCGGAGGTCTGTATGCGCCGCGCCGTCTGTTCGCCGCCGATGCAGCGACACCTTCCGTGCTGCTGGGCTTCAAGGGCGTGCCGGTGCAGCAGGACCCGAAGTTCGACCGGGTGATCGTCGCCGAGGGCTACAGTGCGCGGCCGTTCTTCTCCTGGGGCGACCCGGTGGTGACCGGCGCGCCAGCCTGGAAGGGTGACGCCAGCGAGGATTGGAAAGCCCAGGAACTGCAGGCCGGCGACAACCACGACGGCATGCACTACTTCGCCTTCCCGGATGCGCCGGATAGCCACGGCCTGCTGGTGATCAACCACGAGTACATCAACCCGACGCTGCACCCCAAGGGCCAGACCTTCGAGGATCGCCCCGATGGCTCGCGGGGCCGCCCGGAAGGCGAAGTGCGCAAGGAAATCGCCGCCCACGGCCTGAGCGTGATCGAGGTGAAGAAGGATGCCAGCGGCCAGTGGCAGCGCGTCGAGGGTTCGAACTACAACCGCCGCATCACCGGCAGTTCGCCGCTGGAACTGTCCGGCCCCCTGGCCGGCAATGACCTGCTGCGCACCGCCAGCGACCCCGAGGCCAAGCAGGTACTCGGCACCCTGAACAACTGCTCGATGGGCGTTACGCCCTGGGGCACCTATCTGGCTTGCGAAGAGAACTGGCACCAGTACTTCGTCAACCGCGACAAGGACGATTACGCCAGGCGTGTTTCGCACAAGCGCTACGGTCTGTCCAACGGCGCGTTCAGCAACTACTACGCCTGGGAAGCGGTGGACGAACGCTTCGATGCCACGCCAAAGGCCGGCCAGCCCCACGGCGGCCACGTCAACGAACCGAACCGCTTCGGCTGGGTAGTGGAGATCGATCCCTTCGACCCGACGTCCACCCCGAAGAAGCGCACCGCGGTGGGGCGCTTCTGTCGCGAGTGCTCGACCCTGTCGCTGGGGGCCGACAACCGCATGGCCTTCTATTACGGCGACGACACCAAGGGTGAGTACATCTACAAGTTCGTCCCGGCCGGCACGTACAACCCGGACGACCGCGCCGCCAACCGCGACCTGCTGGACGAGGGCACCCTGTATGTCGCCCAGTTCAGCGACGATGGCAGTGGCCGCTGGCTGCCGCTGGTGCACGGGCAGAATGGCCTGACCGCCGAAAACGGTTTTGCCAGCCAGGCCGAGGTGCTGGTCAATGCCCGCGCCGCCGCCGACAAGCTGGGCGCCACGCCGATGGACCGCCCGGAGTGGGTCGCGGTGCAGCCAGGCAGCCGCGCCGTGTACGTCAGCCTTACCAATAACGATGCACGGGGCAAGAAGCAGCCGGTGGACGCCGCCAACCCGCGCAAGGAAAACCTCCACGGGCAGATCCTGCGCTGGGACGAAGCCGGCGGCGATCCGACTAGCACGAGCTTCCAGTGGGAAGTCTTCCTGCTGGCCGGCGAACAGCAAGGCTCCGGCGCGTCGGAGAACCTGGTGGGCACCATCAACGGCGACATCTTCTCCTCGCCGGATGGCCTGTATTTCGACACTGCCGGCCGCCTGTGGATCGAGACCGACTACGACGATGCCGAGCAACCCATGCGCGTCATGGGCTGCAACCAACTGCTCTGCGCCGCCCCGCACAGCCGCGAGGTGCGCCGCTTCCTGGTGGGGCCGCGCGGCTGCGAACTGACCGGCATCACCCAGACCCCGGATGGCAAGACGCTGTGGGTGAACATCCAGCATCCGGGCATCAGCTTCCCGGCCAGCGACGGCAAGAGCATCCCGCGCTCCACGACGCTGGTGATCACCAAGGACGATGGCGGGGTAATCGGGACCTGATACCCCTCGCGGCACGGACAGGGACTGCTCCCGTAGCGGACCTTGTCCGCGATCCGGCCGGTGGCCAGCAATGGCACCGCTATCGCGGAGAAGTACCGCGCCTATGCGGGCCGGCCTGCTCCTATAGTAAGCGGACTCCGTCCGCAAGGGGCTCCGTGCCATGCGATCGCGGACGAAGTCCGCTTCTGCGAAAGGCGGTTTTGCGCGGGGCTCAGGGGGAGCAGAGCCCGCAGGGATGGCCGGTACACGGGCGGTTCGCGAGCAAGCTCGCTCCTACGAAGAGCGGGCGCGAGCGTCGGAAAGTCGGGGCCTGTAGGAGCGGGCTTGCTCGCGAACAAACCCCGCCGAGCACTCAAAGCTCGACCTCACCTCCCGCCAACGCACACAACTCCGTGAAGTCGACAATCTCCGTCTCCCGCCCATCCACCCGCACCAACCCGTGCTTCTGCAGGCGAGTGAAACTGCGCGACACGGTCTCCACCGCCAGCCCCAGGTAATCGCCGATCTCGTTGCGCGACATGCTCAGGCGGAAGCGCGTGGCGGAAAAGCCGCGGTCGCGGAAGTGCGCGGAAATATTGAGCAGGAAGGCAGCGATCCGCGAGTCCGAGTTCAGCCGCGAGAGCAGCAGCTTCATCTGCTGATCCTCGCGGATCTTGCGGCTCATCATCAGCATGATCTGGTGCGACAGCCCCGGAATCTGGATCGACAGTTCTTCCAGCTGGTGGAAGGGGATCTCGCTGCACAGCGTGCTTTCCAGCGCCTGCGCCGACACCGGGTAGCTGCCTTCGCCCATGCCGGAGAAGCCGAAGATCTCGGTGGCGAAATAGAAGCCGGTGATCTTCTCCAGACCCTGCTCATTGGTGGTGAAGGTCTTGATCGAGCCGGAACGAACCAGGTACACGTTGTGGAACGGGTCGCCCTGGCGGAACACGAAGTCCCCTTTATGCAGCAGGTGCCCCGGCTTGATGATCGCCTCGAGCTCCTGGACCTTGTCGTCACTCAGGGTCGGCGGCGCCAACCGGCAGTTCTTGCAGTACGGTTGCGGTTTGATCATCTGATTCATCCATATCCCCATGCGTCGGCCAATCGCGCGCTAAAAAGCGTTCCTCGGGCGCATCGGCCCCCACGTAAACCATAGCAACTGGCGGCCATCTGTCACTTGTCGGGAGCCCGGCAAAGGCGGCGCCGAATGGATTTTTCATACTGGCTTGACCCTTTCTTCACTGCGCCGACCGCAGTCTTTCGCGCTGTGCATCCTGGGGTCATGGGGGAGCCCGCAGGAACTCCGGGTGCAGACGTCGCGGCCGCCGGGATAGGCGCCCGCCCTGCCCATTTCTGGAGTCTTGTCCGTGAACAAACTGCCACAGATCACCCTGGCCTTCTGGGTGATGAAAATCTGCGCGACCACCCTGGGAGAAACCGCTGGCGACCTGCTGTCGATGACCCTCGACGTCGGCTATGCGGTCAGCTCGCTGATCCTCATCAGCGTATTCCTCGTCACCCTGGTCGGCCAGCTCGCCAGCAAGAGCTACGTGCCCTGGTTGTACTGGCTGGTGATCCTCTCCACCAGCACCGCCGGCACCACCATGTCGGACTTCATGGACCGCACCCTGGAGCTTGGCTACGCCACCGGGTCGGCGATCCTGGTGAGCATCCTGGTGGCGATCTTCGCGCTATGGCGTTTCAGCGGTACCTCGCTGTCGGTGGACAACATCCGCAGCTTCAAGGGCGAGATGTTCTACTGGATCGCCATCCTCTTCTCCAACACCCTGGGCACCGCGCTGGGCGACTTCCTCGCCGACGATTCGGGCCTGGGCTTTGCTGGCGGCGCGCTGCTGATCGGCAGCCTGATCGCCGTGGTGGTGATGCTGCACTACTTCACCAAGCTGTCCTCGGTGTTGCTGTTCTGGGTGGCCTTCGTACTGACCCGGCCGTTCGGCGCGACCCTGGGCGACGTGCTGACCAAGTCCCATGAGAAGGGCGGGCTGGACTTCGGCACCATCGGCTCCTCGGCCATCCTCGCCGGCATCCTGGTGGCGCTGGTGGTGGTGGTCAGCGTGCGGCAGAAGCGCGAGGAGCAGGACGGCGCCGCAGTGCTGTCTTCCTGACGATCTGAAACGCAGCCCGTCCGCAAAAAGCGCGTCGGGCTAGCCTTGTGAAATTTGTTCTGTTATTTTTCATGAAAAATAATCAGAACAATTTCACGAGGTGGCCATGTTCCTGCGTTCGAGCGAGCCGGTCGGTACTTACTATGCCGGCGCCAACCCCGAGCTGATCCAGCCGCGCGATGCGTTGCGCGAACCGCTGGAGTGCGAAGTGCTGGTGATTGGCGCGGGGTTCAGCGGCCTGCACACGGCCCTGCAACTCGCCGAAGGCGGTCGCCAGGTCTGCATGATCGAGGCCAGTCGCATCGCCTGGGCCGCGTCCGGGCGCAACGGTGGCCAGGCCCTGCCGGGCTGGTCCAGCGACCTCGGCCCGATCGAAGCCGACCTTGGCCATGAAGGCGCGCTGCGTCTCTGGCAGGGCATGCTCTGGGCCGCCCATGAACTCCGTGATTTGCCGCAACGCCACGGTTTCGACTGCGACTACCGCATCGGCCACCTGTGGACCGCCGTACTGCCGCGCCGCGTCGGCATGCTCTACGACTGGCAGGCCGAGGCCAACCGCCGCTGGGGCTACGAAGGCCTGCAATTTATCCCCCGTGAAGAGCTGCCGCAGTGGGTCGCCAGCGACCGCTATCAGGCCGGCCTCTACGACCCCAATTCGGCGCACCTGAACCCGCTCAAGCTGGCCTACGGCCTGGCCGGTGCCTTCGAGCGCGCCGGCGGGCGAATCTTCGAGCAGACCCGTGCCCTGAGCTTTCGCGAGAGCGGCAGCGGCTATGAAGTGACCACCGAGCTTTCTAATGGCGAGCGGGGCAGCGTGCGCTGCGCCTCCCTGGTGCTGGCCTGCAACGCCTACATCGACGGGCTGGACCGCGACGTCTCCGAGCGCATCCTGCCGGTGGGCACCTACCAGGTCGCCACCGCGCCGCTGGGCGAGGAACAGGCCTGCTCGCTGCTGCCGAAGAACTGCTGCGTCACCGACAACCAGTTCGTCCTCGACTACTTCCGCCTGACCCCCGATTATCGCCTGCTGTTCGGCGGCGGCTGCACCTACCTGGGCGGCATGCCTTCGGACATTCGCGCCGCCACGCGCCCCTATGTCGAGCGAGTGTTCCCGCAGCTCAAGGGCGTGGAACTGGAGTACGCCTGGGGCGGGCACATCGACTGCAGCATGCGCCGCACCCCGGACATCGGCCGGCGCGGCGAGCTGTACTGGCTGCAGGGCTATTCCGGCCACGGCGTGCTGCCGAGCCTGGCCGCCGCCCACGCGGTGAGCGAAGCCATGTTCGGGCGCAGCGACGAGCTTGACCTCTATCAACGCATCCGCAATCCCGGGTTCCCCGGTGGGCAGCGCTTCGCCGCGCCACTGGAAGCCGTCGGCAAGGCCTGGTATCGATTGCGCGACTTTTTCTGAATCGGACTTCGCCATGACCCAGACGGCCGCCAACGAACACCTCGCCACGCTGATCCGCGACCTACGCAAGCACAAGAACCTCACCCTAGGCGCGCTGGCCGAACAGATCGGCCGCTCGGTGGGCTTCCTCTCCCAGGTCGAGCGCGGCCTGTCGCAACCCACCGTGGCCGACCTCACCGCCATCAGCGAAGCCCTGGGCGTACCGACCACCTACTTCTACGCCGGCGAGACCCGCCGCGAGCTCGACTGGGTGACCCGTCCGGCCGACCGCCGCACGCTCTACTACGCCGGTGGCATCACCGACATCCTCGCCTCGCCGAACATGTCCGGCGGCTTCTCCATGCTCGACAGCATCCTTGCCCCGGGTGCCACCAGCGGCGAGGGGCACCTGAACGACAGCTCGGAGCAGGGCGGTTTCGTCCTCGAAGGCGAACTGACCCTCTGGTACGAGGAACAGACCGTCACGCTCCACGCCAACGACAGCTTCCAGTTGCCGCCGCACAGCCAGTTCCGCTACGGCAACCTCACCGACAAACCCACGCGAGTGCTCTGGATCTTCACGTGAGTTTCCCAAGCCAGCCCACGCGGGTTGGCTTGGGAAAACGATCCGGCGCCGCCCGCACAGAAAAGGCCCCTGCACCATGAACCGCCCGACCTATCCCGACCTGCTCAGTGAAGTCCGTGCCTTCCGCCAGCAATACCCGGACATCCGCTACGTCGACCTGATCTGCCTGGACATCCCCGGCCACTTCTACGGCAAGCGCTACCCCGTCGACATGCTGGAAAAAGTCGCCGCCGGCAGCCCGCTGAAACTGCCGCAGAACTGCGTGCTGCTGGGCGCGCAGGGCGGCTTGCACCCCATCGGCGACTACTGCTTCAACGACGGCGACCCGGATGCGCCACGCCGCCTGATCCCCGGTTCGCTCAAGCCGGTGCGCTGGGAAAACCAGCCGCTGGGGCAGATGCTGATCAGCTCCGACGGTACCCACGCGCCCATCGAGTTCGAACCGCGCGAAGTGCTCGCCCGCGTCATGCAGCGCCTGGAATCCAAGGGCATCCGCCCGGTGGTGGCCTTCGAGCTGGAGTTCTACCTGTTCGACAAGAAGCTCGACGCCGGCCTGCCGCAGTACCCGCGCGACCCGCTGTGCGACGACGAGGATGACCAGCCGAACATGCACATCGAGCGCCTGTCGCGCTTCTCCGATGTGCTCCATGAGATCGTCGAAGCCTCCCGCGAGCAGGGCGTGGACGCCAACGTCATCACCGCCGAGATCGGTCCGGGCCAGTTCGAGATCAACTTCGCCCACTGCGACGACGGCCTGCACGCCGCCGACCAGGCCGCGCTGTTCACCCGCGCCACCCGTGGCGTGGCACTCAAGCACGGCTACCGCGCCAGCTTCATGAGCAAGCCCTACCTGCATGCGCCGGGCAGCGGCATGCACGTGCACGTCAGCCTCTACGACCGTGCCGGCAACAACCTGCTCGAGCGCGACAACCAGCAGGCCCTGCGCCACGCCGTGGCCGGTTGCCTGGAGCTGCTGCCGCACTGCATGCCGATCTTCGCCGCCAACCACAACGCCTACCGCCGCTACGGCTCCCGTGTGAACGCCGCGAGCAAGGCCAGTTGGGGTTTCGAGGACCGCGATGCGTGCATTCGCATTCCCGAGTCCGATGGCAGGAACCTGCGTATCGAACACCGTCTCGCCGGCGCCGACGCGAACCCGTATCTCGTGCTGGCAGCGATCCTCACCGGCATGGAACATGGTCTGGAAGCCCGCCAGGAGCCGATCCCGCCGCTGAACGAAGACCGCGACAGCGGCATCGACTTCCCCCGCGACATGCTCGGCGCCGTCGCCGAGATGGAAGACCACCCGGTGGTCAAGGAAGGCCTGGGCAGCGAGTTCGTCTTTGTCTATTGCGAGAACAAGCGCCACGACCACCTGGACTTCATGAACGAAGTCAGCGCGCGGGAGTACCGCTGGTTCCTGTAACGCCTGATGCAACCTGTAGGAGCGAGCTTGCTCGCGAACAACCCCCACCGCGGGGTTGGGTTCGCGAGCAAGCGCGCTCCTGCGAAAAGCGGAAGCTACCGGCGAGCGCGTTATCAAGCGGCGCACCGATCAGACCCTTTCCCTCCGGGAGAGGAAGACCCTGGCGCGGACCCGACCTGCCCGACGTCAGCGTCAGATTCTCTGAACCCGCTTCGCTCGCCAACGGTCCATTCCATGCAACAGGCAATCTCACAAGGAGCCACCGCATGGACCTCATCCGCATCCTCATCGCCATCCTTCTGCCGCCGCTGGGCGTGTTCCTCCAGGTCGGTTTCGCCGGCGCGTTCTGGCTCAATATCCTGCTGACGCTGCTCGGCTACATCCCCGGCATCGTCCACGCCGTGTACATCATCGCCAAGCGCTGAGGTTTCCTGATGCTCAGGCCGTTTCGGTCAGAGCAATACGCTCGCCATCATCGAACCCGTCGTGTACCGCGAGCGTCAGTGCGACAGGCCAGCTCCAGCCGCCAGCTTTCCACCAGCATTCGGCGAGCCAGGATTTGAGGGTGTTGGCCATCAGCGTGACGCCGCCGAAATCGCCTTCGAAGTACGCCAGGTCGAACTCGGGGATGCTCTGCAGGCCCAACTGCAGGTCCATCGCCTTGCCGGCAAACAGGGTGGGGTCCGAGGCATCCACCCTGTTGTTCTCGCCGCTGAGGTAGAGCCAGGCTTCCGGTACATCGAGACCGTCCTCGCCCAGGAACAGCTGGACCTCCCCCGTGAGTGGTTCATCGGGCAGGGCGCGTGCGAGCAGGGTACGGAGCTTGTCGATTGTCGCCGGTGTCGTGCGCTGCAGGTGGCGACGGTAGCGCTGGCAGAACTGATCGGGACTCAGGCCGTAAGGGATCATGTCTCGAGCTCACGGTGCTGGCGCGAATGGGTAACCCGTCGCGCCGGATGAGGGAAAGGGACATTCTTGGCGAGCCTTGGCCGGGTTCCAGGCTGCCGTCGGCGGGATGTGACCCGGCACATCGCTCGTATCCCTCCAGCCGATGCGGGGTTCGCTCTTACACCCAGATCGGTAACTGGGCGTGTACATGCGTCATCACAGATGCGCTTGAACACACCCGTCTCAGCCGGGGCGCTACTTCTGGAAGCGAGGATCGCGCCGCACTTTAAAGCTATTGCACGCGGGGCACATCAATACCAGTCGAGTACTTCGCTGGAAGACATGCTGGCACTTGCTGCATACAAAAAAATACGGCGGACCATCGTGAAAGGCCGGGCTCATCTCTTTTTTGACAGCGTGAGCAAGAAGCCGCCCCCAGCAGACTGAGATGGGCCATCCTGATCGTTCGGCTTGTTCGTGACGCTCCCCTTGGCACCGATCTTCGCGTCGTAGTCGTTGTACATCGTCAAAAAGGCCAAACCCAAAAGCGTAAGTCCACCGATAGCGGCTATCGCTACCGAGGCGCCTGCGGCCGACAGGCCTGCAACGGCAGCACCAGAGACCCAGCCGACAGGATTCCAACTGTTCGCCACCACCACACCCGCGCCAGCGAGCATGGCCAGTGCAACCGGCTTTTTCACTTTTTTGGCGATATCGACCTTCCTCGCCAAATCAGGGTCGGTGATTGTGATTTCTTTCACCCCGGCATCGAGCGCTGCCTTGAGTTCCGAAACAGTAGACACTGAGCGATGGCTAGACATGATTCCTTCTCCGTCGTGTTGCCATATTTTCATTGAGCAGGCCTGTCATCAAATCAGGCACAGAACGCTGATGTATATCACATTGCCACTGCTGATGGGCGAACGAGAGGCCAGGTCAAACGGACCGGTGTCGTTGAGCGCCAGTGCGGTGTTTACGGGGCCTGGGGGGGCTGGGCGAGCGGGTGATGAGGGGGAGCTGGGTCCCGGAGAGAAGTAGCTGCCAATTTGGCCGCTGGAAAGAAAAATGGGCTAGATCATCCGTCGCCGGATGCTCTAACCCATTGATATTGGTGGTGGGCCCACACGGACTCGAACCGTGGACCAAAGGATTATGAGTCCTCTGCTCTAACCGACTGAGCTATAGGCCCCCAGAGTCGGGTGGGAGCCAGCCATTGCTGGCTGACTCCCCCCTAAGAACCGTACGTGCACCTTTCAGCGCTTACGGCTCAAGCCTACCCAAACCCCCTAAGGGGGCGGTTTGTTCACAGACAGGCCACGTGCGTGGAGCTGCTGGTGACAGGCGGGGTGCAAGAGTACCCGATTCTCCAGGGAGTCTCCACCGCCGTGGGAGCGGTAGATAATGTGGTGGTCGTGCCACCCCGTTTCCCTAGATATCGGTTGCTTGCACAGTGCGCACAATCCACTTTGGCTGGCGAATAGACTGGCGATCTGCTTCCGATACTTCAGCTTGTTCAGCATCCGTCCCATCCGCAGTTTTTCGCCGGCCGCCTCCATGAGCGGGTCGTAGGGGTTGTAATCCCCACTCACCTTCTTGTGACGTTCAATCGGTGTACCCGCGAGCGAGTACAGCTCAACCTCCCGCTTTGTCCCGTTCGGTTCCAGAACCGTGGTAGCGAACATCCAGTTTCGGTCTCCTTTGGAGCGGAAATATTTCTTCCGGATCCATTCCAGTGACTTATTTGGGTGCCGCCTTTTCGCCCAACGCCAGAGTTTCAGGAATACTCTGTTGTCCATCTGACTGTATGCCGCTTTGGCTACAACGGGCTGATGGTAGAGGGCCCATCCCCGCAGGATCGGATTCAGCAGTCGGATCAAGCCCTCTTGCCTAATCGTCTTGTGGGTATCGACCACCTCTCTGACCTTGCCGTATAACGCCTTGACGTTCTTCTTGCTCGGCTTGATCAGCAGCGTTCCGTCGTACTTCCGGAAGTTCCATCCAAGGAAGTCGAAGCCTTCGTCGATGTGGACGATGCGGGTTTTCTTGGGAGAAAGCCGCAGCCCGCGTACCGCCAGGAACTGCTCTACCCAGGGTTTGATCTCGTTTTCCAGTACCTCCGAGGAGGCTCCAGTGATGACGAAATCATCCGCGTAACGCACCACGTTGATTTTCAGCTTCTTCGCCCTCGTCCTCCCCAGGTGTTGCTTGAGGAGTGATTCCAGCCCATCCAGCGCAAGATTTGCCAAGGTTGGGGAGATGATCCCTCCTTGCGGCGTACCTGCGTCCGTTGCGTGCAACTGCCCTCGATGTACAACACCGGCCTTTAACCATTGCCGAAGTATTCGTGTATCCGTGGGGACGTTCCTTATCAGCCAGTCGTGGTTGATGTTGTCAAAGAACCCTTCGATGTCCGCGTCTAAAACCCAGCGAGCTGACACTTTCGCTGATAGACATACGAACAACTGCGCCATCGCATCCGCTGTGGAGCGTTCTATCCGGAAGCCGTAGCTGTTCGGATCGCCCTGGGTTTCTGCGACGGGAGACAGTGCCAGCAGATACAGTGCCTGCATGGCTCTATCCGTCATGGTCGGGATACCCAGAGGGCGTTCCCGGCCATCCGACTTCGGAATAAAGACTCGCCGTAGAGGCCGCGCCTTGTATCCCCGCGTCTTCAACTGACCAACCGCTTCCCATTTCGCGTTGGGTGTATCCCAGAGTTGCTTATCGACTCCCGTCGTGCGGCTCCCCTGATTTTCCGTGACTCTCCGTACGGCCAAGTATCTGGCCGACTTCGAGCGGGTCAGCATCCGTTGCAAGGCTTTCACCCTGCGCCATTTGCCTTCCCGACAAGCCTTCGCAATCCGCACCTGCATTCCCCGGACGTTCCGCTGGACACGACTCCAATCGACGTCGTGCCATTGTTGTGGAGCGCCGGAAAGCGCAGGCCCGGCCTGTTGGCTGAGCTCTTTCATGCTGCTTTCCTCTCAAGTGAACTACCCGAGCGGAAGGTGCACGCCGCCCCTGACGGGGTGAGTGCACCCGCCAGGGTAGGTTTGTTAAGGGCCGATGGAAGCTGACCCTGGGTTCATTGAGACGGTCTCTGTCAGAGCTGTTGCGACGGAAGACCACGCAGAAGTCTGCCCGGTTTCCCGTGGGGTGATGTTTCAACCCCTATCCGGATCATTACAACCCGGCATTCGCTTTCTCTGCGATCCCATACCCGCACCGCCAACAGTTCGCCTTGCGGCTCCCCTGCCCGGAGGGCGGCGATACGGGCTTACCACGTTCCCTATCTGTCACACGACTGGGTTAGGACCCGCCTTTTCACCGGAAGCCTTGGTGGCGACGTATCTCCACTGCCTACAGAGATAGCCGGCTTCGTACCTTTTGGTTCAAGCCTAACAGCAGCTTTGGCTTGTCAATCCTTACGGTGTTTATCAGCGGTTCACATGTGTTGCCCATACCAGCCAGCCTGGCGCCTCAACCCGGTACTGCTCCGAGTATCTGCAGTCTGCCTCGCGGAAGGACTGCACCCTGGATAGGGGGCTACGTTGTCGGACGAGCTTCGCACACCACCGTTGCCAGTGATGCACGTCGTCGTAGGCTACCGTTGGTCGCACAACGAGTCCGCTACCGCACCCTGATGGGTGTGGTTGGACAATGACAGACAGAGCTTTCGCTCATGTCTCCTGTGAAGGGAGGGACCGGGACGATCTACTGATCGCTGGCCTCCAATTTGTAACCTCCTGTTTCAGAATCGCGCAGGAGGTGCCCCAGCGGGGACAGTCTCCCGCATGGGTGGGTATTTAGGATGCTTTCCAAGATCGGTGTTCTGATCCTGCGACCGTGCTGCCGAAAGCTAGACGGTCTTGGGTTTTTAACGCCACCGCCGCTGCGGTAAGTCCTTGAAGGCGTTGGACTTCTGGGCGGGTTTTGGTTCCCAGGGATGGATACCTGAGTATTCGATTTCCTTGGGGAAATCCTCCAAGCTGACCCTACAGCTTGGAGCTAGGAGACACGCACACGCGTGTCGCACAGGCCGGCGGATTATACCGATGCGTTTTCCGTAGCGCCAACCGGGTTGAGCGGAGTGAGGAATCGGTTGGCAAATGCGTCGGCTGGCAGCGGTGGGCTGAGGGCGTAGCCCTGGATCTGGTCGCAGCCTTCGGCTTCGAGGAAGTGCTCCTGGGCCTGGTGTTCCACGCCTTCGGCGATCACGGTGAGGTTCATGCTGCGGCCCAGGGCGATGATGGCGCGGGCGATGGCGGCGTCGTGTGGGTCGTCGGGCAGGCCGTGGACGAAGGATTGGTCGATCTTCAGGGTGTCCAGCGGCAGTTGTTTGAGGTAGCTGAGGGATGAGTAGCCGGTGCCGAAGTCGTCGATGGCCAACTGTACGCCGAGGTTCTTCAGGCTGTGCAGGATGGATAGGGCTTCCTCGGTCTGGTGCATGAGGAAGCTTTCGGTGATCTCCAGTTGCAGGCGCGACGCCTGCAGGTGGTATCGGGCGAGCAGGTCGCGGATGCGTTCGACGAGGTGGGGCTGGCGCAGTTGTGCGCCGGCGAGGTTGACCGAGAGCGGGCCGAAGGCGGCGTGGCTGTCCTGCCAGCGGCTCATCTGGCGGCAGGCTTCGCGCAGCACCCAGTCGCCCAGTGGCAGGATCAGGCCATTTTCCTCGGCCAGGGGGATGAAGCGGTCCGGAGAAATCGCACCGAATTGTGGATGTTTCCAGCGGATCAGGGCTTCGGCTCCGACCAGTTGGCCGCTGCCCAGGGCCAGCTTGGGTTGGTAGTACAGCTGTAGCTGGTCGCTTTCGAGGGCACGGCGCAGTTCGTGTTCCAGGGCCATGCGTTCGGTGGCCTGGAAGGTGAGTTCGCGGGTGTAGAACTCGACGCGGTTGCGGCCCTGGGCTTTGGCGCGGTACATGGCGGCGTCGGCGTTCTTTACCAGGGTGGCGACATCGTTGCCGTCGACGGGATAGAGGCAGATGCCGATGCTGGCGCTGACGAAAAATTCCTGTTCGCCGGCGATGAACGCCGTTTCGAAGCAATGCAACAGCTTTTTCGCGACATGCTCGGCGTCTACCGCCCGATGCAGGCCGGGCAGCAGGATGATGAATTCATCGCCGCCCTGACGGGCCACGGTGTCGATGTCACGTAGTTGGTCGCGCAGGCGTTGGGCGATGGATTGAAGCAGCAGGTCGCCGACCGGATGGCCGAGGCTGTCGTTGATGTGCTTGAAGCGGTCGAGGTCGAGGAAGAGTACGGCGCCCTGGTGATGGTCTTCCTGGGCTTCCTTGAGTGCCGTGGTCAGACGGTTTTCGAAGAGCAGACGGTTGGGCAGGCCGGTGAGTGGGTCGTGGTGGGCCTGGTAGTCGAGCTTCGCCTGGGCGTACTTGAGGGTGGAGATGTCGGCGAACACGCCGACGTAGTGCGACAGTTCGCCGTCGGTGTTGCGCACGGCGCTGATGGTCAGCCACTCCGGGTACAGCTCATGGTTCTTGCGACGGTTCCAGATTTCTCCCTGCCAGTGGCCTTCGGCGTTGAGCTGGTGCCAGAGGGCGATGAAGAAGCTGCTGTCGTGCTGGCCGGAGGCAAGCAGGCGCGGCGAGTGGCCAAGCGTTTCCTGTTCGCTGTAGCCGGTGATTTCGCTGAAGGCGCGGTTGACGGCGATGATGCGTTGGCTGGCGTCGGTGATCATCACGCCTTCGGCGGTGCTTTCGAACACGGTGGCGGCCAGTTGCAACTTTTCCTGCATCTGCTGGCGTTCGGTGATGTCGCGGGCGATGGTCAGCAGGCAGTCGTCGCTGCCGATGGTGATGCGGTGGGCGGAGAGCTCGCACAGGCGCAGGCCGCCGTCACGGGTGCGGATCTGCACGGTGAAGTCCTGCACGCCGGATACCTGGTCGACGGCCCTGAGCAGCCGCTCGCGGTCGCTGGGATTGGCCCAGAGCCCGAGGCTGAGGGTGGAGCGCTGGTCGACGTCGTCCCGGGCGTAGCCGGTGATGCGGGTGAAGCCGTCATTGACCTCCACCAGGCGTCCGTCGCTGATGCGGGTGATGAGCATGCCGTCGGGTGAGGCGTGGAAGGCTTTGGCGAATTTTTCCTCGGAGACGCGCAACTGCTGCTGGGTTTGCTTGACCTGGGTGATGTTGCGCACGACCACGACCAGCGCGGGGGTGTCGTCGAGGACAATGTGCTGGGCCGAGAGCAGGCCGGTGAAACGGCTGCCGTCCCGACGATTGAGAGGGATTTCGATGTTGTCGAGGTTCTGCCCCTGCAGGCGGGCGAGTATCGCCGGGCCCATGCCGGGTTCGCCCCAGATGCCCAGTTCGGTGGAGGTCTTGCCGAGCGCCTCGCTGGCCGGTACGCCGATCTGCTGCTCGAAGGTGCTGTTCACCGCCAGCAGTCGGCCGTCGGCGCGCTGGGCGAGAACGATGATGTCCGGGCAGTGGTGGAACACCGAGGCAAACTTCTGCTCGGACAGGCGCAGCGCCTGTTCGGTCTGCTTGGCCTCGGTGATGTCGATCATCAGGCCGCGCAGGATCAGGTCGTCGCCATGCTGGATCAGGGTGACGATGTCGCGAATCCAGACCACCCGGCCATCGGCGGCGAGCATGCGGTAATCGAAGCTGTGGTTGCGCCCCGCCTGGCTCTCGCTCATGCAGTAGGCGACGGCGTGGTCGGCGTCGTCCGGGTAGAGGGTGCGCTGCCAGAAGCCGGGTTCCAGCCAGTCCTTGATCGGGTAGCCGAGTAGCCGCTGGGCGTGGGGGGAGACGTAGGTGAAGCGGTTTTCCGTCAGGCGCATTTCCCAGGCGATGGCTGCCAGGCTCTCGACCAGGCCGCGATAGTGCTGTTCGCTGTCGCGCAGGGCCTGTTCGAGCTTTTCCCGCCGCTGCATTTCCCCGCGCAGGCGGCGGTTCATGGTGACCAGTACCAGGACGGTGAAGGCGATCAGCAGGAGGATGGGGACGGCGATGCCGAGCATTTCGCGCCAGACCGGCCGCTTGTCGAGCAGGCCGCCGACCCAGGGCTCCTGCAGGGCTTCCACGTCTTCGGGTTTGAGCTCGGCGACTACCTTGTCGATGATGTCGGCGAGGATGGCCTGGTCCTTCGGAACGGCCATTGCCAGTTGGTAGCGATAGGGCGTCTCACCGCTGATCTGCACGCCTTCGAGCTTGAGCTGGCGCAGGGTCCAGACGCTGGAGGCGAGGTCGCCGACGAAGGCGTCGACCTGACCGGTGGCCAAGGCCTGGAGACCGGCGGCGATGCTGGGGAGCGGCTGCAGGTTGAGGTCTGGATGGTTGGCGACCAGCAGTTCATAGGGCGCGTAATGGACGACCACGCCGACCTTCAGGCCGTATAGGTCCTTGAGGGTGCGCGGCGCCGGCCCGTCCTTGCGCCCGAGGATAATGATCGGGAAGTCCAGGTAGGGGCGGGTGAACGTCAGGTATTCCAGGCGCTCCGGCGTCGCCATGATGCCGGGGAGGATGTTGATCCGCCCGTCGCGGGCCTGCTGCAGGACTTCACCCCAGGTGGCGGGCTCCACCGGTTCCAGCTGGACGTTCAGACGTTGGCTGATGAGGTTGACGTAGCTGGCGGACAGGCCCTGGTAGTGGCCGTCGCTGTCGCGAAATTCGAAGGGCGGCCAGGAGGTATCGACGCCCAGGCGCAGGCTCGGATGCGCTTGCAGCCAGTGCTGTTCTTCAGGCGATAAATCCAGGGCGAGCGCCTGTCCTGCCCAGAATGCGAGACACCACAGCAGAACTGCCAGCAGGCGCGGCATGAAGGGCCTCATTCCAGGGGGGGATTATGCCGAAGTGTAGACGTGGCACTTTGCCCAGTGGAAGGCCCCAAAGAAAAACCCCCGGCTCGGGCCGGGGGTTTTTCATCACTCGTCGAGGAAGGAGCGCAGGTGCTCGCTTCGCGACGGGTGGCGCAGCTTGCGCAGCGCCTTGGCTTCGATCTGGCGGATACGCTCACGGGTTACATCGAACTGCTTGCCGACCTCCTCGAGGGTGTGGTCGGTATTCATGTCGATGCCGAAGCGCATGCGCAGGACCTTGGCTTCGCGAGCGGTGAGACCGGCGAGGACTTCGCGGGTGGCTTCCTTGAGGCTCTCGCTGGTCGCCACTTCGATCGGCGACTGCATGGTGGAGTCCTCGATGAAGTCGCCCAGATGCGAATCTTCGTCGTCCCCGATCGGCGTCTCCATCGAGATCGGTTCCTTGGCGATCTTCAGGACCTTGCGGATCTTGTCTTCCGGCATGTCCATGCGTTCGCCCAGCTCTTCCGGGGTCGGTTCGCGGCCCATCTCCTGCAGCATCTGGCGGGAGATGCGGTTGAGCTTGTTGATCGTCTCGATCATGTGCACCGGAATACGGATGGTGCGCGCCTGGTCGGCGATCGAGCGGGTGATCGCCTGGCGGATCCACCAGGTGGCGTAGGTCGAGAACTTGTAGCCGCGACGGTATTCGAACTTGTCCACCGCCTTCATCAGGCCAATGTTGCCTTCCTGGATCAGGTCGAGGAACTGCAGGCCACGGTTGGTGTACTTCTTGGCGATGGAGATCACCAGACGCAGGTTCGCCTCGACCATTTCCTTCTTGGCGCGGCGAGCTTTCGCCTCGCCGATGGACATGGCGCGGTTGACGTCCTTGATCTCGGAGACGGTCAGCTGCGAGCTGGTTTCCAGGTCGGCCAGCTTCTGCTGGTTGCGCTGGATGTCGTCCTTCAGGCGTTCGATGGCCTCGGCGTACTTGGGCTTGCCCTTGAGCACGCTGTCGACCCAGGCGGTGTCGGTTTCGTGGCCGGGGAACTGGCGCAGGAAGTCGGCACGCGGCATGCGCGCGTCACGCACGCACAGTTGCATGATGGCGCGTTCCTGGCGACGAACGCTGTCCAGCGCATCGCGGACCTTGGCGACCAGGGCGTCGAACTGCTTGGGCACCAGCTTGATCGGCATGAACAGTTCGGCCAGGGCGAGCAGTTCCTCGCTGGCCTGTTTGCTGCTGCGACCATGCTTCTTCAGGGCCTTCTTGGCCTTGTCCAACTGCTCGGAGACGGCGCCGAAACGACGGGCGGCTTCTTCCGGGTCCGGACCGCCATCGCCCTCGTCATCGCTGTCGGAGCTTTCGCCGTCGCTTTCCTCGTCTTCTTCCTCGTCCTTGGCCTTGGCCTCGGTGCTGTCGTCCTTCAGGCCGACGGGCTCGACTTCCTCGGCCGGCAGGCTGCCGTCATCGGGGTCGATGTAGCCGCTCAGGATGTCGGACAGGCGGCCGCCTTCGGAGGTCACGCGGCTGTATTCCTCGAGGATGCCGTCCACCGTGCCCGGGAACTGGGCGATGGCGCTCATCACTTCGCGGATGCCTTCCTCGATGCGCTTGGCGATTTCGATCTCGCCTTCGCGGGTCAGCAGTTCCACGGTACCCATTTCGCGCATGTACATGCGCACCGGGTCGGTGGTGCGGCCGACGTCGCTCTCTACCGCGGCCAGGGCGGCGGCGGCTTCTTCGGCGGCGGCTTCATCGGTATCGGTTTCCGCCAGCAACAGGGCATCCGCATCCGGGGCTGTCTCGAATACGTTGATCCCCATGTCGTTGATCATGCGGATGATGTCTTCTACCTGTTCCGGATCAGAGATATCCTCCGGCAGGTGGTCGTTGACCTCTGCGTAAGTCAGGTAGCCCTGCTCACGACCACGGCTGATCAACTCTTTGAGACGAGATTGCTGTTGCGCTTTTCCGGACATAACACCCTATCCACTGAAGGTCTTGGCGGGCTGAAATTAAGCCGAGGATTATACCAGATTCGAGGCTTCAGGCGCCAGTTCAGCTCTGGGGGCCTGGTGACGGGGAGGAGCTGATGTGCTCTCGCAGCAAGGCTTTCTCTTCGTCGGTCAGTTCACTGGGGCTCTTCTGCAGAACGCTACGCAGGCGTGCTTCGCGGCTGCCGTGCAGTTGGTTGTGTGCAAGTGTAGTAATGGTGTCGATGAACTGCTTTTCAAGATTGTCCTGACCGATCAGCCATTCCTTTTCCGCAAGGACCTGCAACAGGCGTCCTTGTGGGGTTCCGTGCCAGCGCGCGATCAAGTGCATCGAGCGCTGGCTGGGGTTCTTCTGTAGCGCTTCGACCAGCGCAGCCAGCAGTTGCGAGTAGGTCTGGCCTTCGTTGGCGAAATGGCTGGCATCCTCGACCTTCTGCGCCAATTGCGGATGGTGCAGCAGGGTTCGCAGTGCGGTGAGGGTCGGTGATTCGACGCTGATCTCGGTGCGCGGCTGGCGCGGGGCGAAGTCGCGTTTCCGGCCGTTGCCATCCCACTTGCGCTCGCCTTTCCAGGATTTCCTGCCCTGTTTGGCGCCGCCGTTGCCGGCGGAAAAGTCCTTCGGTGCCTCGAAATAGCTCGAAGCGTCCTGGTAGTGGCTGTCGCCGTGGTCGGCGAACTGGCCCATGTCGTAGTCGGCGTACTCGTGGGCGTGTCCCGCTTCGTGTGTCTGTGCAGGGGCATGGCTGGACTGCCCGTGGCCGGAGCGCGGCGCGCTGATCTGGTTGAGCGCGTCGCTCGACAGGCCGGTGATCTCGCCCAGGCGCTGGCGCATCAGCAGGCGCAGGGTGTTGCCGGGAATCTTCTCCAGCAGCGGCCCGGCCAGGGTCGCCAGGTGCGCCTTGCCTTCCAGCGTGCTGGGGTCGGCTTCCTGGGCCAGTTGCTGGAAGAAATAGTCCGCCAGCGGTTGTGCCTGGTGGGCGAGACGGGCGCGGAAGGCGTCCGGGCCTTCGGCGCGCACCAGGCTGTCCGGGTCTTCGCCTTCGGGCAGGAACAGGAAACGCACCTTGCGTCCGTCCTGCAGGTTCGTCAGCGCCGACTCCAGCGCGCGCCAGGCGGCGTTGCGGCCGGCCTGGTCGCCGTCGAAACAGAAGAGGATGTTCGGCACGATGCGGAACAGGCGCTTGATGTGTTCTTCGCTGGTGGCCGTGCCCAGGGTCGCCACCGCGTTGCGGATGCCCTGTTGCGCCAGGGCGATGACGTCCATGTAGCCTTCGACCACCATGATCTCGTCGAGATTCCGGGTGTTCTTCCGTGCCTCGTACAGGCCGTAGAGCTCCTGCCCTTTATGGAAGACCGGGGTTTCCGGCGAGTTCAGGTATTTCGGCTTGTCGTCGCCCAGCACCCGGCCGCCGAAGGCGATCACCCGGCCGCGGCTGTCGCGGATGGGGAAGATCACCCGGTCGCGGAAGCGGTCGTAGCGCTTGCCGCTGTCGGGGTTTTCCACCAGCAGGCCGGCGTCGAGCATGGCCTTGAGCTGCAGGTTGTCGCCGCCGAGGTTCTTCAGCAGGTTGTCCCAGCCTGGCGGGGCGAAGCCCAGGCCGAAGTCGCGGGCGATCTCGCCGGTGAGGCCGCGGCCCTTGAGGTACTCCACCGCGGCCTTGCGCGCCGGGTGGCTCTTGAGTGCCTGGCGGTAGAACTCGGCGGCGCCGGCCAGTAGTGGGTAGAGCGGCGAATCGACCGGCTGGCGGGGTTTGTTGCCGCGCCGGCCTTCCTCGCGGGGCACGTCCATTCCGGCGCGCTTGGCCAGGTCCTCGACCGCCTGGACGAAGTCCAGCTGGTCGTGGTCCATGATGAAGCCGAGCGCGTTGCCGCCGGCGCCGCAGCCGAAGCAGTAGTAGAACTGCTTGTCCGGGCTGACGGTGAAGGAGGGGGTCTTTTCCTTGTGGAACGGGCAGCAGGCGCTGTAGTTCTTGCCGGTCTTCTTCAGCTGGATGCGCGAACTCACCACATCGAGAATGTCGGTGCGGTTGAGCAGGTCATCGATGAAGGATTGTGGAATCAGGCCGGCCATAGACTCATCGGGACGCAGGTTGGACCCAAGCATAGCGCGGGGCGGTGAGGCCGCGGGCGAGGCTTGAGGCTAAGCATGGGGCTTGAAAAGCAAAAACTCCGAAGTCCGCGAATGCGAATCGGAGTGGGGTGCCTTGTTTCAGGCACTCGCCCGGCGAGTGGGCCGGGCGATGCGGAAAGCGTGCGACGTAGCGCTGTAACTCAGTACAGGCGCTCGCGGCGGCGCTGTTCGCGCTGCACTTTCTTGGCGTGACGCTTGACGGCGGCAGCGGCCTTGCGCTTACGCTCGGCGGTCGGCTTTTCGTAGAATTCGCGGCTACGGACTTCGGCCAGTACGCCTGCTTTTTCGCAGGAGCGCTTGAAACGACGCAGAGCTACGTCGAAGGGTTCGTTCTCTTTAACTTTGACGGCGGGCATCCAGGTCGTACCTTCAATGATTACCGGAGGATTTATCGCGCTCCTGACGGTTGTTCGGAGTCGGCGGTTTTCAAGGGTTGCGGATATTAAACGTTCGGAAGGAGGAATGCAAAGCCTCCGATCGAAAAGCACTGGTCCGAAGCCCAGCCGGCGATTATGATGCGCGGCTTCAATTTTGCCCAGAGTAAAGGCTCAAACCCATGCTAGTGCTGGGGTTGGAAACCTCCTGCGACGAGACCGGCGTCGCCCTGTACGACAGCGAAAAAGGCCTGCTGGCCGACGCGCTGTTCAGCCAGATCGACCTGCACCGCGTATACGGCGGCGTGGTTCCCGAGCTGGCCTCCCGTGATCACGTCAAGCGCATGCTGCCGCTGATTCGCCAGGTGCTGGCCGACTCCGGCCGCACCGCCGAAGACATCGATGCCATCGCCTACACCGCCGGCCCCGGTCTGGTGGGCGCACTGCTGGTCGGTGCTTCCTGCGCCCAGGCCATGGCGTTCGCCTGGGGAGTACCGGCCGTCGGCGTGCACCATATGGAAGGCCATCTGCTGGCGCCGATGCTCGAAGAGCAGCCGCCGAAGTTCCCGTTCGTCGCTTTGCTGGTGTCCGGCGGCCACACCCAACTGGTGCGGGTGGACGGCATCGGCCAGTACCAGGTGCTCGGCGAGTCGGTGGACGACGCGGCCGGCGAAGCCTTCGACAAGACCGCCAAACTGCTCGGCCTGGCCTATCCCGGTGGTCCGGAGATCGCACGTCTGGCCGAGAGCGGCAGAGCTGGTCGCTTCGTCTTCCCGCGCCCGATGACCGACCGTCCGGGCCTGGATTTCAGCTTCAGCGGCCTCAAGACTTTCGCCCTGAACACCTGGCAGCGCTGCGTGGCCGACGGCGACGACAGCGAGCAGACCCGCTGCGACATCGCCCTGGCGTTCCAGACGGCGGTGGTCGAGACCCTGACCATCAAGTGCAAGCGCGCGCTCAAGCAGACTCACCTGAAGAGCCTGGTGATCGCCGGTGGCGTCAGCGCCAACCAGGCCTTGCGCCAGCATCTGGAAAAGATGCTCGGCGAGATGAAGGGCCAGGTGTTCTATGCCCGCCCGCGCTTCTGTACCGATAACGGCGCGATGATCGCCTATGCTGGCTGCCAGCGGCTGCTGGCCGGGCAGCAGGACGGCCCGTCGATCGGCGTCCAGGCGCGTTGGCCAATGGAGTCGCTGCCGGCGATCTGAATAATGAAGCTGCAAACGACGCGGCGCATGCTCTGAGCGGCATGGGCCGTTTTTTCGCTTGCAGCGCGTTACGCGGGCCGGGAAGCTCGCGGCTTTAGAAGTGACGTTCGCGTCCGGCGATCAGGTCGCGCAGGTTGCGGCGGTGGCGCCAGACGATCAGGCCGGTGAGCACGGTCATCGGCAGCAATGCCGAAGGTTCCTGCCAGGCCAGCAGCGGCAGGGTCAGCGGCGTGGCCACCAGGGATGCGAGCGAACTGGTGCGCGACAGCTTGAAGGTGATCAGCCAGGCGATGGCGGCGAGCAGCGCGGCCGGCGGATACAGCGCCAGCAGCATGCCGGCGGCGGTGGCGACGCCCTTGCCGCCACGGAAGTTGAAGTACAACGGGTAGAGGTGACCGATCACCGCTGCCAGCCCGACCCAGGCCTGCTCCACGTCGGACAGGCCGATCAGGCGGGCGATGAGCACGGGCAGCAGCCCCTTGGCGAGGTCGCCGAGCAGGGTGAGGAGGGCGATCTTCCTGCCGGCCAGGCGCAGCATGTTGGTGGCGCCGGGGTTGCCCGAGCCGCTGGCGCGTGGGTCGGCGGTGCCGAACAGGCGACTGAGAAGTACCGCGAAGGACAGTGATCCGAGCAGGTAGGCGAGGATCGCCAAGAACCAGAACATGGTTTCCACCGGAGACGAGGTCGTTTCCGATTCTAACGGGGCGCCGGCCGCTTGTCGTGTCGCCTTGGAGCATGCAGTCAGTGGACAGAGTTTTCATCGAGGGGCTGGAAGTGGACACCGTGATCGGCGTCTACGACTGGGAACGGGGTATCCGGCAGTGCCTGCGCCTGGACCTGACGCTGGGTTGGGACAACCGCCCGGCGGCGGCCGACGACGACATCGCCAAGGCCCTGGACTACGCCGTGCTCTCCGAACGGGTCATGGCCTTCGCCCGTGACGCGCATTTCCAGCTGGTGGAAACCTTTGCCGAGCGCCTGGCCGAGCTGCTGATGGCGGAGTTCGGCATCCAGTGGCTGCGCCTGAAAGTCACCAAGCCCGGCGCCGTTGCGGCCGCCATTGGCGTGGGTGTGGAGATCGAACGCGGATGCCGCTGACCACGGTCTACCTGGGGCTGGGTAGCAACTTCGAGCGTGAGCGCCATCTGCTCGCCGGGCTCGAGGCGCTGGACGGTTTCCTCGAGGATATCCACTGTTCACCGGTGTTCGAGAGCGAGCCGGTGGGCATCCGCAGCGGCCCCTTCTACAACTTCGTGATCGTCGCGCGCACCGGCCTGCCGCTGGCGGAGCTGAGCCTGCGCCTCAAGCACATCGAGGCGGACAACGGCCGTTATGCGCCGGAGCGCAAGGGCCTGCCGCTGGATATCGATGTGTTGCTGTATGGCGATCTGCATGGCGAGTTCGACGGCCTGACGCTGCCGCGCGCGGAGGTATTGAAGAATGCTTTCGTGCTCTGGCCGCTGTCCCTGCTGGCTCCGGAGCTGAAGCATCCGGGGGTGCAGCGCTCGTTTGCCGAGCTGTGGGCCGAGGCGCGGATCGAGCAGAAGCTCTGGCCGGTGCCGTTCCAGTGGCGCGGCGTGGAGCTGACGCCTGCGGCGCTGATCGAGGCGCATCCGGCGGCGTAGGACTCTTTTCGTAGGAGCGAGCTTGCTCGCGAACCGGCCCAACGATGGGGTGGCCGGTGACCATCGTTCGCGAGCAAGCTCGCTCCTACAGGGTTATCCCGTCGCCTTCAGCCTGCGTAGTTTTCCTTGTAGGCCTTGAGTGCCGTCAGGCGCTCGCGCTTGAGCGCTTCGCCCAGTTCCGCGCCCTTGTATCCCTTCTCCAGCAAGGGCTGCACGGCGACCGCCCGGGCGGCTTGCGCCGTGCCGCGCAGGTAGTCCGCCTGCGGGTACTCGCGCTCTTCCAGTCCGTGGCGGCCGCGGGCGTCCATTTCGCTGGCGGCGATGAACTCCTCGAAGCGTTGCGGGCGGCGGTAAATGTCGAAGGCCTGCAGCAGTTCCAGGATGGTATTCGGCCGTAGCTCCAGTGCGCGGTGGCAGTGGGTGTGGTATTCGCCGACCAGCCGCGCCAGCTCCTGGCAGTCGCGCGGGACCTTGAAACGGGTATTGATCGCGTCGATCAGCGGCAGACCGAGGTGTTCGTGGGCATGGTGTCTGGGCCAGTCTTTCTCGCGGGTTTCGCCCTTGCCGACGTCATGGACCAGGCAGGCCCAGCGCACGCTCAGCGGCTGTTGGTGTTTGGCGCACTCGCGCAGCACAGCCAGCACGTGTTCGCCGGTATCGACCTCGGGATGGTGTTGCGGTGGCTGCGGCACGCCGAACAGGGCATCGACTTCCGGCATCAGCACGGCCAGGGCGCCACAGTCGCGCAGGACCTGGATGAAGACGTCGGGGCGTGGTTCCATCAGGGCACGGGAGATTTCCTTCCAGCTGCGCTCGGCCGTCAGCGCTTCCAGCTCACCGGATTCGGACAGTTCACGCATCAACGCCAGGGTTTCCGGCGCCACGGCAAAGCCCAGCGGTGCGTAGCGGGCGGCGAAGCGGGCGACCCGCAGTACGCGCAGCGGGTCTTCGGCGAAGGCCGGGGAGACGTGGCGCAGCAGCCGGGCATCGAGGTCCTTCTGACCGCCATAGGGATCGACGACGCTGCCCTGCGGGTCCTCGGCCATCGCGTTGATGGTCAGGTCGCGGCGGATCAGGTCCTCTTCCAGGGTGACGTCGGGGCTGGCGTAGAAGGTGAAACCGCCATAGCCGCGCCCGCTTTTGCGCTCGGTGCGGGCGAGGGCGTATTCCTCGCCGGTCCTGGGGTGGAGGAACACCGGGAAGTCGGCGCCCACCGGGCGGTAGCCCTGGGCGAGCATTTCATCGGCGCTGGCGCCGACCACCACCCAGTCGGTGTCGTTGACGGGGATGCCGAGCAGGCGATCGCGCACGGCGCCGCCTACCTTGTAGATCTGCATGAAGCTGTCTCCTGTTCTGGGGGATAGCTTCGGGGTTTGGGGCGAAGGGGGCAAGCGCGTCGCTGCGGCGGTTCGCGAGCCACAGGTGCGGCGGGGTTTTCGTCGTCCGCGATCTGCCTGGCGGCGGGGCTTATGGCGGACGGAGTCCACTCCTACGGGCATGGGTTATCGCGTGGCGGCGGGGACCTGTTTCAGCAGGGCATCGATGGCCTCCTGCAACAGCGTGGTGCTGGCGTGCGCCGGGCTCAGGCCGGTGCTGACGGTGCCTTCCCAGAGCGTCTGTTCCTGCACGTTGGTCAGACGCAGGCGCAGGGTGCCGGTTTCGTCGCGCAAACGGTGGATGGCGAGGTAGGGGCCGAGTGGGTCGGGTGGCGGGACGTCGACCTTGAATTCCAGCGGCGCGTCCTGCAATGCCAGCCAGTAGTAGACGCGGATCTGCGGCGTGGCGCTTTCCCGGTAGCCGCGCTCGATCAGGCCCTGCCGCACCTGGGCGTTGATCAGCGGGTAGCGGCTGCGGTAGGGCAAGGCATCGACGGCGTTTTCCGGCGGCATCAGCTGGAAGTCATGCAGCGCGGGCAGCCGCGCGTCGGCCGGATGGGAGACGTGGGCCCGCGGCACCTGGTTGGTGCAGGTTGCGACGGCGAGGCAGAGCAGCAGGATGACGAACAGACGCATGGCGATCTCCACGGGGAGTCTCGCCATGCTGGAAGCGGCCCGATGCACCGGTCAACCGATCAAATGGGTGGGATGATCAGGTCGAGCCGCGGGTAGCCCTCCTCGTTGTCGCGTTCACCCTTTGGGGGCATGTGGAAGGTGTTGACCAGGTTGTCGCCCTGCAGGGTTTCCAGGTGGATGTCGAACCCCCACAGGCGGTGCAGGTGCTTGAGCACGTCGTCGGTGGAGTCGCCCAGCGGTTTGCGGTCGTGCTGCTGATGACGCAGGGTCAGCGAGCGGTCGCCACGGCGGTCGACATCCCAGATCTGGATGTTCGGCTCGCGGTTGCCGAGGTTGTACTGCGCCGCCAGGGTTTCGCGGATCTTGCGGTAGCCATCGTCGTCGTGGATGGCGTCGACCAGCAGGTCGTCCTTCTGGTCATCGTCGAGGATACTGAACAGCTTGAACTCGCGGATCACCTTGGGTGAGAGGAATTGCAGGACGAAACTCTCGTCCTTGAAGCTCTTCATGGCGAATTTCAGGGTGGCCAGCCAGTCGCTGCCGGCGATGTCCGGGAACCAGCGTTTGTCTTCCTCGGTAGGCTCCTCGCAGATGCGGCGGATGTCGCGGTACATGGCGAAGCCCAGGGCGTAGGGGTTGATGCCGCTGTAGTAGGGGCTGTCGAAGCCGGGCTGGTAGACCACGCTGGTGTGGTACTGGAGGAACTCCATCATGAAGCCGTCGCTGACCAGCCCCTCGTCGTAGAGGTCGTTGATCAGGGTGTAGTGCCAGAAGGTCGCCCAGCCTTCGTTCATCACCTGGGTCTGGCGCTGCGGGTAGAAGTACTGCGCGACCTTGCGCACGATGCGTACCACTTCGCGTTGCCAGGGTTCGAGCAGCGGCGCGTTCTTTTCGATGAAGTAGAGGATGTTTTCCTGCGGCTCGCTGGGGTAGCGGGCCAGGCCCTGTTCCTTGTCCTTGCCGGCGGCCTTGGGAATGGTCCGCCAGAGGTCGTTGACCTGGCGCTGGATCTGCTCCTCGCGCTCCTTCTGGCGCTGCTTCTCTTCCTCGGCGGAGATCGGGTAGGGCCGCTTGTAGCGGTCCACGCCGTAGTTCATCAGGGCGTGGCAGGAGTCCAGCAGGTCTTCCACTGCGTCGATGCCGTAACGTTCCTCGCACTTGTTGATGTAGGACTTGGCGAACACCAGGTAGTCGATGATCGAGGTGGCGTCGGTCCAGGTGCGGAACAGGTAGTTGCCCTTGAAGAAACTGTTGTGTCCGTAGCAGGCATGGGCGATCACCAGCGCCTGCATGCACTGGGTATTCTCTTCCATCAGGTAGGCGATGCACGGGTCGGAATTGATCACGATCTCGTAGGCGAGGCCCATCTGGCCGCGCTTGTAGTTCTTTTCCGTGCTGAGGAAGTGCTTGCCATAGGACCAGTGGTTGTAACCGATGGGCATGCCGACGGAGGCGTAGGCGTCCATCATCTGCTCGGCGGTGATCACCTCGATCTGATTGGGGTAGGTGTCCAGCGCGTAGCGCTCGGCGAGCCGACTGATCTCGCGGTCGTACTGCTGGATCAGCTCGAAGGTCCACTCCGAGCCGGTGGCGATCGGCTGGCGCTTGCTCATGCGACGAGCCTCCTCTGGAACAGCTCGCGGAACACCGGGTAGATGTCCGAGGCGGAGACGATCTGCTGCTGGGCGAAGCTGTCTTCGAAGCTCTCGCGGATCTTCTCGTACTCGAACCACAGCGCCTGGTGCTCGCGCGGGGTGATCTCGACGTAGGTGTAGTACTGCACGAACGGCATGATCTGTTTCATCAGGATATCGCGGCAGACCGGAGAATCATCGTTCCAGTTATCGCCATCCGAGGCCTGGGCGGCGTAGATGTTCCACTCATTGGTGGGATAGCGCTCGGCCATCACTTCCTGCATCAGCTTGAGCGCGCTGGAGACGATGGTGCCGCCGGTCTCGCGGGAGTAGAAGAACTCTTCCTCATCCACTTCGCGGGCGCTGGTGTGGTGGCGGATGAACACCACTTCGATCTTCTCGTAGTTCCGCTTGAGGAACAGGTACAGGAGGATGAAGAAGCGCTTGGCGATGTCCTTGGTGGCCTGGGTCATGGAGCCGGAGACGTCCATCAGGCAGAACATCACGGCCTTGGAAGTCGGGTTGGGCTGCTTGATCAGCAGGTTGTACTTGAGGTCGAAGGTGTCGAGGAACGGCACCCGGTCGATGCGCGCGCGCATCCTGGCGATTTCCAGTTCCAGCGCCTGGATGTCGCCGAGGTTGTCCGGCTCCTCGCGCTTCAGGCGGTCCAGTTCGGCCAGCGCCGCGCGCAGCTTGCTGCGGGTCGAGCCGGACAGGGCGATGCGCCGTGCGTGGGCCGAACGCAGGGTGCGCACGATGTTGATGCGCGAGGGATTGCCCTCGTTGCTGATGCCGGCGCGTACGGTCTTGAAGGTGTCGCTGCCGGTGAGGTGGCGCTTGACCAGGTTGGGCAGCTCCAGATCCTCGAACATGAAGTCGAGGAACTCCTCCTGGGTGATCTGGAAGACGAAGTCGTCCATCCCCTCGCCCTGGTTGCTGGCCTTGCCGCCGCCGCGTCCACCGCCGCCGCCCTGGGGGCGCGGAATGTGTTCGCCGGAGGTGAACTCCTTGTTGCCGGGATGGACGATCGTCTGCCGCCCGCCCCGGCCATGATGCAGTATCGGCTCGTCGATATCGCGGCCAGGAATACTGATCTGCTCGCCATGTTCCATATCGGTGATGGAACGACGGCTGACCGCCTCTTCCACCGCCTTCTTGATGTGCTCACGGTAACGCCGCAGGAAGCGCTGGCGGTTCACCGTGCTCTTGTTCTTGCCGTTCAGACGCCGGTCGATGACGTAGCTCATGAATGCTCCTCAGGGTCTGATGCGCAGCGGCGCGACCGCCACGGACCCGACGGCAACCGGCGCGGCGGAATATGCCGCCGCGCCGATGGCAGACTACTGCGACTTGCGAACGCGCAGATACCATTCCGACAGCAGGCGCACCTGCTTCTCGGTGTAACCGCGCTCGACCATGCGTTTGACGAAGTCGTTGTGCTTCTGCTGGTCCTCCTTGCTGGCCTTGGCGTTGAAGCTGATGACCGGAAGCAGGTCCTCGGTGTTGGAGAACATCTTCTTCTCGATCACCACGCGCAGCTTCTCGTACGACAGCCAACTGGGGTTCTTGCCGTTGTTGCCGGCACGGGCACGCAGCACGAAGTTGACGATTTCGTTGCGGAAATCCTTCGGGTTGCTGATGCCGGCGGGCTTCTCGATCTTCTCCAGTTCCTCGTTGAGGGCGGCGCGGTTGAGGATTTCGCCGGTTTCCGGGTCGCGGTATTCCTGGTCCTGGATCCAGAAGTCGGCGTACAGCACGTAGCGGTCGAAGATGTTCTGGCCGTATTCGCTGTAGGACTCCAGGTAGGCGGTCTGGATTTCCTTGCCGATGAACTCGACGTAGCGCGGCGCCAGGTACTCCTTCAGGAAGCGCAGGTAGCGCTCGCGGGTTTCCGGCGGGAACTGTTCCTGCTCGATCTGCTGTTCCAGCACATAGAGCAGGTGTACCGGGTTGGCCGCCACTTCATGGGGGTCGAAGTTGAACACCTTGGAGAGGATCTTGAAGGCGAAGCGGGTGGAAAGCCCGGCCATGCCCTCGTCCACACCGGCGGTGTCGCGGTACTCCTGGATCGACTTGGCCTTGGGATCGGTGTCCTTGAGGTTTTCGCCGTCGTAGACGCGCATCTTCGAGTAGATGTTGGAGTTTTCCGGCTCTTTCAGGCGCGACAGCACGGAGAATTGCGAGAGCATCTTCAGGGTGTCCGGCGCGCAGTGGGCGTGCGCCAGGGAGCTGTTGACCAGCAGCTTGTCGTAGATCTTGATCTCGTCGGAGACGCGCAGGCAGTAAGGCACCTTGACGATGTAGATGCGGTCGATGAAGGCCTCGTTGTTCTTGTTGTTGCGGAAGCTGTGCCACTCCGATTCGTTGGAGTGGGCGAGGATGATGCCGCTGTAGGGCAGCGAGCCCAGGCCTTCGGTGCTGTTGTAGTTGCCTTCCTGGGTCGCGGTGAGCAAGGGGTGCAGGACCTTGATCGGCGCCTTGAACATCTCGACGAATTCCATCAGGCCCTGGTTGGCCCGGCACAGCGCGCCCGAGTAGCTGTAGGCATCGGCGTCGTTCTGCGGGAATTCTTCCAGTTTGCGGATATCCACCTTGCCCACCAGCGCGGAGATGTCCTGGTTGTTCTCATCGCCCGGTTCGGTCTTGGCGATGGCGATCTGGTTGAGGATCGAGGGGTGCAGCTTGACCACGCGGAACTGGCTGATGTCGCCGCCGAATTCGTTGAGGCGCTTGGTCGCCCAGGGTGACATCACCGAGCGCAGGTAGCGCCGGGGAATGCCGTAGTCCTCTTCGAGGATGGCGCCGTCCTCATCCGGGTTGAACAGCCCCAGGGGCGACTCGAACACCGGTGAGCCCTTGATGGCGTAGAAGGGCACGTGCTCCATCAGCTGCTTGAGCTTTTCGGCCAGGGACGACTTGCCGCCGCCGACCGGGCCGAGGAGGTAAAGGATCTGCTTCTTCTCTTCCAGGCCCTGGGCCGCATGACGGAAGAAGGCGACGATCTGGTCGATGCACTCTTCCATGCCGTGGAAGTCGGCAAAGGCCGGGTAGCGGCGGATCACCTTGTTGGAGAAGATCCGCGACAGGCGCGAATCGACGGAGGTGTCGAGTAGTTCGGGCTCGCCGATGGCCATCAATATCCGTTCGGCAGCGGTGGCGTAGGCGGTCTTGTCCTGCTTGCAGAGATCCAGGTACTCCTGCAGGGAGTATTCCTCTTGGCGGGTCGCTTCGAAGCGTTCCTGGAAGTGACTGAAAATGCTCATGACGTCTCCTCGCTCGATGCATGGAGCCGGCGCGGGTTCGGTCGTGTGCGGGTGCGGTCGGGCCGCCAGTGATGCCGGCGAGAATCCCCCAGAACTCCAACGGAACCTGGCCTCTGCCCTGATCCGCCCCAAATGGTCACTGCCGATTACCCGGAAGCCGGTGTGCCGGCTCTCCCTGTTTTGGATGGCCTGAGGGAAAGGATAGTTCGTTCTCAGACCTGTAAAGGGCGAAAGCGCGAGAAGTTACAGATTTTTTGGAGGGGCTATTCCGCCTCTTTCGTAGGGGCTTTCAGTCAGAGCCGCCCGCGCTGGTATCCGCGGGATAGACGCTGCGCCACAGTTCGAAGCCGCCGTCGAGGCTGTAGACCTCGGAGAAACCCTGCTGGACGAAATAAGCCGCCGCGCTCTGGCTGGAATTGCCGTGGTAGCAGACCACGACCAGCGGTGCGTCCATGTCCGCCTCGCGGATGAAATCGGCCACCGAGTAGTTGTCGATGTGCCGCGAGCCGCTGATGTGGCCGAGGGCGAAACTCTGCGGGTCGCGGATGTCGACGACCTGGGCGCCGCCTTCGCGCAGTTGCTGGGCCAGGTCGGGGGCGATGCGCTTGAAGTCGCTCATGTGGGGTACCTCGCAAGGCGCGGAGCGCTTGGCCCCGCGGGAGTCAGGGATGTTCTTTGGCGCAGCTGCAGTGGATGCGCTCCAGGGTGTCGACGTTCAGCAGGGTCATGCTGCCGCCCCACACGCAACCGGTGTCCAGGGCGAACAGGCCGGGAACGTCGCACTGGCCTTCCAGCGCCGCCCAGTGGCCGAAGATGACCTTGCGTCCGGCGGCCTTGCGCTCGGCGTAGCTGAACCAGGGGGCGTAGCCGGGCGGCGCGGTGTCCAGGCCTTCCTTGGACTTCAGGTCGAGCTTGCCGTCGGGGGTGCAGAAGCGCATGCGCGTGAAGTAGTTGGTGATCACCCGCAGGCGCTCGATGCCGTGCAGCTTCTTGTCCCACTTGGCCGGCTCGTTGCCGTACATGCCGTCGAGGAACAGCGGCAGTTGTTCGTCGTCGCGCAGGACCGCTTCGACTTCGGCGGCGCGCTGCAGGGACTTCTCGATGGACCACTGCGGCGGGATGCCGGCGTGCACCAGGGCGATGTCGCGCGCGGCATCGTGGTAGACCAGTCGCTGTTGGCGCAGCCACTCGATCAGCTCGGCGCGGTCCGGAGCCTCGATGATCTCACGCAGGGTGTCGTTCTTCTTCAGGCGCTCGGTGTTGTAGGCCACGGCGATCAGGTGCAGATCGTGGTTGCCCAGTACGCAGACCAGGGACTCGCGGATGGCGTAGAGGTAGCGCAGGGTTTCCAGCGAGGCCGGGCCGCGGTTGACCAGGTCGCCGACCAGCCAGAGCTTGTCCTGCGTCGGGTCGAAGCGCACCTGTTCGAGCAGGCACTTGAGGGGTTCCAGGCAGCCTTGCAGATCGCCGACAGCATAGGTGGCCATCAGTGCAGGGCCCCCGGCACGGCCAGGCGGAACACCGGGATCTCGGCGTCGAAATGGTGGCCGTCGGTGGCGATCATCTGGTAGCTGCCGTGCATGCTGCCCACCTGCGTGGCCAGTACGGTGCCGCTGGTGTAGGTATGGCTGGCGCCCGGCTCGATCAGCGGTTTCTCGCCAACCACCCCGGCGCCGCGCACTTCCTGCACATGGCCGTTGCCGTCGGTGATGACCCAGTGGCGAGTGAGCAGCTTGGCGGCCTGTTCGCCCTGGTTGTGGATGGTCACGGTGTAGGCGAATACGTAGCGCTGCTGCTCCGGCTGGGACTGTTCCGGCAGGTGGCGGGTAGTGACGCTGACGGTGACGTTGTAGCGCGGATCGCTCATGCGGAGGGTCCTTGCTCGGCTTCCGGGTGGGTGTCGCTGTAGCGGTTGGCCAGGCTGACGAAGTCCGCGACGCTGAGCTGTTCGGGGCGCAGGGTCGGGTCAACGCCGGCGGCCTCGATGTCTTCGACGCTCATCAGGGTGCGCAGGGTGTTGCGCAGGGTCTTGCGGCGCTGGTTGAAGGCTTCGCGGACGATGCGTTCCAGCACGCGGTGATCCTTGGCCGGATGCGGCGGTTCGGCGTAGGGCACCAGGCGGACGATGGCCGACTCGACCTTGGGCGGCGGGTTGAACGCGCCGGGGCCGACGGTGAACAGGTAATCCACGCGGCAGAAGTACTGCACCATGATCGACAGGCGGCCCCAGTCGCCGTTGCCCGGCTCGGCGGCCAGGCGCTCCACCACTTCCTTCTGCAGCATGAAGTGCATGTCCTGGATCAGCGAGGCGTGGTCCAGGAGGTGGAAGATCAGCGGGGTGGAGATGTTGTAGGGCAGGTTGCCGACCACGCGCAGCTTGTCCTCGGGAGAGGCCATGAGGGTTGCGAAGTCGAACTTCATGGCGTCGCCCTGGTGCAGGCTGAAGTTGGGCTTGAGGCCGAAGCGCCATTTCAGTTGTGGGATCAGGTCCAGGTCCAGTTCGATCACGTCGAGCTTCGCGCCGCTGTCCACCAGGCCTTCGGTCAGGGCGCCCTGGCCCGGGCCGATTTCCAGCAGGTGCTGGCCTTCCTTGGCGGCGATGGCGCGCAGGATCTTGTGAATCACCCCGGCGTCATGCAGGAAGTTCTGCCCAAAGCGTTTACGGGCGCGGTGCTGGAAGAGTTCGGACATCGAAGGCTCCGGAGAGCAGCCGGGCGCAGGTGGCGGCCGGCTGGAGGCGGAAAAACCATCAGTTTACCAGCCCGGCGCGGCCAGCACGAAACGCTGGCCGAACGGGATGCCTGGGATCAGCGCGCGCCGGCGCCGACTTCGGCCATCTGGTAGGCGGTTTCCAGGGCGACCTGCAGGCTGCCGCTGTCGATCCGGCCGGTGCCGGCCAGATCCAGCGCGGTTCCGTGGTCCACCGAGGTGCGGATGATCGGCAGGCCCAGCGTCACGTTCACCGCCGCGCCGAAGCCCTTGTACTTGAGCACCGGCAGGCCCTGGTCGTGGTACATGGCCAGTACGGCGTCGCAGTGTTCCAGGTGCTTGGGGGTGAACAGGGTATCGGCCGGCAGTGGGCCGATCAGCTGTATGCCCTCGGTGCGCAGGCGCTCCAGGGTCGGCTCGATCACGTCGATTTCTTCGTGGCCGAGGTGGCCGCCTTCGCCCGCGTGGGGATTCAGGCCGCAGACCAGGATGCGCGGGTTGGCCAGGCCGAACTTGTCGCGCAGGTCGGCATGCAGGATACGGGTGACGCGCTCCAGGCGCTCCGGGGTGATGGCATCGGCGATCTGCCGCAGCGGCAGGTGGGTGGTTACCAGCGCGACGCGCAGGCCGCGGGTGGCGAGCATCATCACCACTTGGGCGGTGCGGGTGAGGTCGGCGAGGAATTCGGTGTGGCCGGAGAAGGCGATTCCGGCTTCGTTGATCACACCCTTGTGCACCGGCGCGGTGATCATTCCCGCGAAATGGCCGTCCAGGCAGCCCTGGCCGGCGCGGGTCAGGGTCTCCAGTACGTAGGCGGCGTTGGCCTGGTTCAGCTTGCCCGGCTCGACCGGCGCGGCCAGCGGTGTATCCCAGACATACAGGGTGCCGGCCGGGGCAGCGGCGCTGGGCCACTGGCCCGGACCGACGTCCTGCAGGTCGATGTTCAGCCCCAGCAGGGCGGCGCGCTGGGCCAGCAGTTCACGGCTGGCGACGGCGACCAGCGGGTGCGGTTGCGCTTCGCGGGCCAGCAGCAGGCAGAGGTCGGGGCCGATGCCGGCGGGCTCGCCGGGGGTGAGGGCGAAAAGGTGGGAGGTGCTCATCAGGGACTCTCGAATCAGGATTTGCGGCGGATGGGCCTACTCTACGACGAAGCCCTTCCTGATCGAAGCTTTCGGCGGGCAAAAAGAAACCCGGCCGAGGCCGGGTTTCTTTTGAGCGACTCGCGCCGCTTACTGCTTGATCTCGACGTAGGCTTCGTCGCGGATCTGCCGTAGCCAGGCCTGCAGCTCTTCGTCGTACTTGCGTGCGCGAAGGGTCTGGGCTGCCTGTTGTTCGCGGAACTTGTCGCTGCTGTCGGTGGCGCGACGGCCGAGGACTTCCAGCACGTGCCAGCCGAACGGCGAACGGAACGGCTTGGTGACCTGGCCTTGCGGCGCGTTGTTCATCACCTCGCGGAATTCCGGCACCAGCGATTCCGGGTCGACCCAGTTGAGGTCGCCGCCGTTGAGCTTGGAGCCCGGGTCTTCGGAGTACTTCTTCGCCAGATCGGCGAAGCTTTCGCCGGCCTGGATGCGTTCGTAGAGCTTCTCGGCCAGGCGCTGGGTGTCTTCTTCGCTGCGGATCTCGCTGGGCTTGAGCAGGATGTGGCGGACGTGGACTTCGTCACGCAGCATCTTGCTGCCGCCGCGCTTCTCTTCCAGCTTGAGGATGATGTAGCCGCCCGGGGTGCGGACCGGCTCGGTCACGTCGCCCACGGCCAGGCTGCCGATCATGCTGTCGAACGGGGAGGGCAACTGGGCGGCCTTGCGCCAGCCGATCTCGCCGCCTTCCAGGGCGTTGTCGCCCGCCGAGCGGGACACCGCCAACTGACCGAAGTCCGCGCCCTGCTTGAGCTGCTGGTACAGCTCGGTGGCCTGGCGTCCGGCGGCCTGCACGGTTTCCGGCGAGGCGCCATCGGGGACCGGGATCAGGATGTTGGCCAGGCGGTACTCTTCGGAGAGCTGGATCTTGCCCATGTCGGAGGCGAGGAAGTTCTGCACTTCCTGCTCGCTGACCTGAATGCGCTCGGCGACGCGGCGCTGGCGCACGCGGCTGATGACCATCTCGCGACGCACCTGCTCGCGGGCGTCGTCATAGGACAGGCCGTCGCGGGAAAGCGCGGCGCGGAACTGATCCAGGCTCATGTTGTTGCGCTGGGCGATGGTGCCCATAGCCTGGTTCAGTTCTTCATCGGTGATGCGGATGCCGGAGCGGTCGCCGATCTGCAACTGGATGTTCTCGATGATCAGGCGCTCGAGCACCTGCTGGGTGAGAACATGTTCCGGCGGCAGCGGCGCACCGCGCTTCTGGATGGTTGCACGAACTTCGCGCAGGCGCTGGTCGAGCTGGCTCTGCATCACCACGTCGCTGTCGACGATGGCGACCACACGGTCCAGCGGAACGACTTCGGCGTGAGCGATGGAGCTTACCAACAGTGCGCCCAGCATCAGCGGGCGCAGGGCCTTACATAGCATTGTCTTCACGTTGACGATAACCCTGGATACCTTGGTCGAGGAAGCCTTCCACCTGGTTGCCAACCACGCCGCCAAGGCCTTTCAAGATGATTTGCAGGAATACACCGCGGTCGGCCTTGGACGTCGAGGTCACATAGTCCTCGTCGTCGTAGTCGACCCAGTAGCGATTGATCAGGCGCAGTTTCCAGCAGCAGCTGTCGTACTCGAAGCCACCAAAGGCTTCCAGCGTACGGCTCTGGTTGTAGTCGAACTGCCAGCGGCCGATGGCGGCCCACTGGGGCACGACAGGCCAGATGAACGAGAAGTCATGCTGGTCGATCTTGTACTCGTCGCTGCCGTACTCGAAGGTGCCGCGTGATGGATTGAAGCGCTTGCTGTCCGCGCGGTAGCGGTAGCCGACGTTCAGCACTTTGCGCGGATCGTCTTCGGGCTGGTAGTGGAACATCAGGTTGCCGTTGTCGGTGTGGTGCCTGTCCGCATTCCAGTTGAAGTCCGAGCTCGCATACCAGTCGTGGTTGAAGCGGTACCGGCCGGTCAGGGCGTACGGCGAGCGCCAGGTGTCGGCGTCCGGGTTGCTCGCGCCACTGACCGCCAGGTCGTCCTCGGTCAGGCCCGGCAGTTGCACGCGGCGGTCGCTGAAGTAGTAGATCTGGCCGGCGGCGATATAGGCACGCTCGAAGCCGTCGTCCTCGATGAAGCGCGAGCCCAGGCCCAGGGACAACTGGTTGGCGTCGCCGATGCGGTCCTTGCCGGTGAAGCGGTTCTCACGCCACAGCGAGTCGTAGCTGAAGGTGAACTCGCCGGTGTCGAAGGTCGGCAGGTTGTCCTGGTTCTTGTACGGCACGTACAGGTACATCGCGCGCGGTTCCAGCGTCTGGCGGAACTTGGTGCCGCCGAAGGTGGTGTCGCGGTCGAAGTACAGGCCGGAGTCCAGCTTGGCCAGGGTCAGCGAGCGATCCGGGCTGCTGTCGTAGTTGAGCCAAGGCTGGTTCTGCGTGATGTATTGCTGACCCTTGCCGTCCAGGTCCAGGTCGTATTTGGTATAGAGACCCTTGACGGTCGGGGTCATGAAGCCCCAGCTGCGGTTCATCGGCAGGCTGATGCCGGGTTCGGCATGGAAGCGGTCGCCGGTCGCTCGTGCCAGACCGCGGATATTGGTGTCCGGGCGTGGGTACAGCGTCGGGTTGTCGACGTCAATGCGGTAGTAGCCTTCATCCAGGTCGCGGTCGAAGCGAACCAGTTCGGTGCCATAGGTGAAGTTCAGCCCGCCCGGATTGAACGGTAGTTGGCCATTCAGGGTGAGCTGCGGCAGGCGGTCGTATGGCGTCACGTCGGTTACGGTCGCCAACTGGTAGGCCTGGGCGTTCAGGCGCGCGGTGTAATTGTCACCGCGGTAGGTCAGCGAGCCCTGCTGGTTTACAAACGTCGGCGTGCCGATGCCCAGCGATGTGTCCAGGTCCTGGAAGTAGTACGGGTCGCTGATGCGGGTGTAGTCCACCTGCGCCATCAGGCGCGAATCCAGGCCGCTGACGTTTTTCCAGCCGTACAGCCAACGGGTGTCGGTGTACTGCGGGAAGTCCTCGCGGTCGTCGTTCTTGTCGTTCAGGTAGGCCGCGTTGAACTGGCCTTCGCTGGTGTGGGTCAGGTAGCGGAACTCGCCTTCCATCAGCAGGCCGCGCTTGACCATGTAGCGCGGGTACAAGGTGGCGTCGTAGTTCGGCGCCAGGTTGAAGTAGTACGGCGTGGTCAGGGTGAAGCCGGTATCGGTGGAGCTGGCGAACGACGGCGGCAGGAAGCCGGACTGACGACGGTTGTCGATCGGGAAATAGATGTACGGGGTGTAGAACACCGGAATGTCCTTCACCCGCAGGGTCGCGTTGGTCGCGGTGCCGAAGCCGGTGGCCGGGTTCAGCTTGATGTTGTTGCCCTTGAGGACCCAGGCGTTGCTGCTGGGTTCGCAGCGGGTGTAGGTACCGTCCTTGAGCTGGATGATCGCGTCTTCCTGGCGCTTGGCGTACAGCGCGCTGCCGCGTACCTGGGCCTGGTGCATGACGTACTCGGCGTTGTCGATCTTCGCCGCGCCGTTGTCCAGTTGCAGCTCGGCGTGGTCGCCGACGATCAGCGCGCCGTTGTCGCGCAGCTTGACGTTGCCGGCCAGCTCGCCGCGGTTCTCGGCCTGGTGCAGGTTGGCTTCGTCCGCCTCGACCTGCATGCTGCCTTGGCGCAGGACCACATTACCCGCGAGGGTCGCGACCTGTTTTTCCTGCTCGTAGCGCGACACCTTGGCCGAAACGTAGGTCGGGGCCTCGTCGTTCGGCGTCTTGTCGTTCATGCCCGGACGCACCGGCTCGATGTATTCGCCGCTGCAGTACGGCCCCATCTCCGCCAACTGGGCGGCGGTCAGCTTCTCGCGCGGAACCCAGTCGAGGTGGCTGTAATCGTTGCTGCGCGACTTGAGGCCGCGGCCGCCGGACTCGGTGACCAGTTGCTTGGGCTCTTCAGCGGCGCTGGCAGCGCCGCCGGAGGCATCGCCGCTGGCGGCCGTGGCGCCGGCGCCAGAGCTCACGGCAGTGGCACTGTGCTGCGGGCGCGGAATGCTGGTGGCGCTCTCCTGCGGTGCACAGTTCCAGGCACCGGAGGCGGAGGGTTGGCAGGCGAACTGCTGACCGGGTGCCGCGGTCACAGAGGCGAGCGGCTGGATAGCCAGCAGGCCACCGGTCACCAGTAAGGGGAATTTTCTACGGAACACGGGGAAATTCACTGCCATCTTGTTAATCCGGGCTTCCTGCAAGCCATCGGCCCAGTGAGGACCGCGAGCCTCTCGATGGGCTCAAAAAGATGCTGGATAATAAAGCATGACCCGCGCAACGGCTAGGGCCGTGGAGAACCCATAAAGATGTCACAGGATGCCCGTTACCAGCAGATGATCGGCTGGTTGGACTTGAGTTTGCCCGCTGTGTTCAATGCCGAAGGTTGGGGCCCGGTGCCCGAAGCGAGCCTGACGCCGGCCAGCAGCGATGCCAGTTTCCGTCGGTATTTCCGCTGGCAGGGCGATGGCCGCAGCCTGATCGTGATGGATGCGCCTCCGCCCCAGGAAGATTGCCGTCCCTTCGTCAAGGTCGCCGGTTTGCTGGCCGAGGCCGGCGTGCACGTACCGCAGATTCTCGCCGAGGATGTCGAGCAGGGTTTCCTGCTGCTCAGCGATCTCGGCCGTCAGACCTACCTCGACGTGCTCAACCCGCAGAACGCCGAGGAACTGTTCGAGCCGGCGCTCGACGCGCTGGTGGCCTTCCAGCAGGTGGACGTCGCCGCACGCCTGCCGGCCTATGACGAGGCCTTGCTGCGCCGCGAGCTGCAGCTGTTCCCCGACTGGTACCTGCAGAGTCACCTGGGCGTGACCCTGGAGGGCGAGCAACTTGCCCGTTGGGAACGCACCTGCGACCTGCTGGTGCAAAGCGCGCTGGAGCAACCGCGCGTGTTCGTGCACCGTGACTACATGCCGCGCAACCTGATGCTCAGCGAGCCGAACCCCGGCATCCTGGATTTCCAGGACGCGGTCTACGGCCCGGTGACCTACGACGTGACCTGCCTATATAAGGACGCCTTCCTCAGTTGGCCGGAACCGCGCGTGCACGACGGCCTGTCGCGCTACTGGCGCAAGGCGCAGGCCGCCGGCATTGCGCTGCCGGAGCGCTTCGAGGACTTCCTGCGCGCCAGCGACCTGATGGGCGTGCAGCGCCACCTCAAGGTGATCGGCATCTTCGCCCGCATCTGCCACCGTGACGGCAAGCCGCGCTACCTGGGCGACGTGCCGCGCTTCTTCCGTTACCTGGAGAACGTCATTGCGCGCCGGCCCGAGCTGGCCGACCTCGCCGCGCTGCTGGCCAGCCTGCCCAACGACGAGGCGCATCCCGCATGAAGGCCATGATTCTTGCGGCGGGCAAGGGCGAACGCCTGCGCCCGCTGACCCTGCACACACCCAAGCCGCTGGTGCGCGCCGGTGGCGTGCCGCTGATCGAGTACCAACTGCTGGCGCTTCGTCGCGCAGGTTTCGATCAATTGGTGATCAACCACGCCTGGCTTGGTCAGCAGATCGAGGATTACCTGGGCGATGGCGCGCGGTTCGACGTGCGCATCCGTTATTCGCCCGAAGGCGAGCCGCTGGAAACCGGTGGCGGCATCTTCAAGGCGCTGCCACTGCTGGGGGAGGGAGCCTTCGTCATCGCCAATGGCGACATCTGGACCGACTTCGATTACGCGGGCCTGCACGGCGCGCTGGCCGAGGGCGATCTGGCGCATCTGGTGCTGGTGGACAATCCCGGTCACCACACCCGTGGTGACTTCTGCCTGCGGGACGGCCGCGTGAGCGACTCCCGCGAAGGCGAGTCGAGTCTGACCTACAGCGGCATCGCCGTCCTGCGCCCGGCACTGTTCCACGGCTGCGAGCCCGGCGCCTTCAAGCTGGCGCCGCTGCTGCGCCAGGCGATGGAAGCCGGTCGCGTGAGCGGCGTGCAGCATCGTGGCCGGTGGGTCGATGTCGGCACCCACGAGCGCCTGGCCGACGTCGAACGCCAGTTGGCGGAGGGCTGAGGTGTTCTGGCCGGGCACCGTGCTGGGCCTCGTTGCCGGTTGGGCGCTGGCGAGCATTCCCGGAGCCCTGCTCGGGGCGTTGCTCGGCCAGGTGCTCGACCGCCGCTTGAAGGAGCGCTCCTGGCGCGGCTTGCTGGCGCAGTTGCGCGGCGGCCCGCAGGTCGATGACCGCGAGTTGCTGTTCCGGTTGCTCGGCCGTCTGGCCAAGAGCCGCGGGCGCGTGCATGACGCGCACATCCAGCAGGCGCGGGCGGAAATGCTGCGTCTGCAATTGGACGACAGCGCCCGCCGGCAGGCCATCGAGGCCTTTGGGCGGGGCAAGAGCGGTGGCGAATTGCTGGAGATCGGCCTGCGCCAGCGTCGCGGCCGCGAGGCGACCGCGGAGGGGCTGCTGCAGGCGTGCTGGCGCATGGCCTGGGCGGTCGGCGCGCCGGGAGCGGCGGAAAAGCAGCTGATCCTGCAATGGGGGGACTGGCTCGGCGTTTCACGCGCCCGCATACAGGCCCTGGCCGGAGGCGCGGAACCAGCGAAGCCACCGGTGACGCCGCGTGAGTCCTATACCCAGGCCTTGCGCCTGTTGGGTGTGGCGGTGGACAGCGAGCCGGAGGAGATCAAGCGCGCCTACCGCAAGCTGATCAGCCAGAACCACCCGGACAAACTCGAAGGTCTGGGCGCCAGCCCCGAACGCATCGCCGCCGCGACGGCGAAAACCCGCGAGATCCAGGCCGCCTACCTGCTGATCCGGCAGCGACGCGGCTTTCGCTGATCGGCCCCGGAGTCCCGTTCAGGGGTGTTCGATCGGCTCCAGGTGCATCGACAGCCAGCCACGGATGCGCCGGTACAACTGTTCCTGTTCGGTGGAGAGGTCGGCGGGCAGGGCGTACATGCCGATCTGCAGGTAGTTCGGCGACTTCTGTCGTTTGCTGGCCTGCAGGCGCCGTTGCGCCGATTCTCGGTCGGCGACCTTGTCCTTGTAGTAGAAGTCGCCGGTGGCCAGGTTGAGCAGCGGTACCGTGTCCTCCAGCGGGGGCTGGAAGTCGCGGGGCATCTCGGGCGCCACCAGCAGCAGGTTCCTGATGTCGGCCGGCGTGCGCTCGCCGAGGTAGCGGGTTGCCCAGTAGGCGCCAGTGCCATGCCCCAGCAGGACGATGGTCCTGGGTTTGTGCTGCTCGGCCAGTTCGACCGCCGCCTGGATGCGTGCCAGCACACGTTCGGCGTGGAGCTTGCGCAGCGCGACCGGGGCGGTCGGCGTCGGCGCGGTTTCTTCCGGGCTGGCCTGGGCCGGTTCGGCGCTGCCGGCCTCGCCGGTGCTTTCCGGCGTCGGCGTGGCATTGCCGGCGCTGCCCGTCACTTCCGGTTTGTTGGCGCTGTCGGCGGCGGTGGCATCGGTGTCCGCGCGGGCCTTGTCGGGCGAATCGACCGGACGCGGCACCGGCGCGGTGCTCTGCGGATCGGGCAACGTCACGCTGAGACTCTGCCAGCCGGCGTCGGGCAGCTTGCGCCGCAGCGGGCCGATCGCCACGGGCCAGTCGGCGCTTTCGCCGTCGCCGGGGATCAGGATGACCACGCCTTCCGCCTCGGCGGTGTTGGCCGGCAGCCAGAGGGCGAGGAAACTTTCCTCGCCGGCCTGCAGCAACTGCCGCTCATGTTCCGGCAACTGCCGCTCCAGGCCGCTGGCGTCATCCTGGCTGCGCTCGCTGAGCAGCGGCCGCACCAGCGGCGTGGCGGCCGCTTTCTCCTCGGCGGCAGGCGTAGCCACCGCGCCCCAGGCCGTCGACAGCGCGAGCGGCAGGCAGAGGGCGAGCAGGGTGGGGCGGGGCAGGTGCGGCATCGGCGATATCCATGTCTATGGGCGGGTGCGAGTGCGGCCAGCCTAACGGCTGTTATTGGGTTTGTCAGGCGCAGGGCATGCCGGGTTCCACCGGGGTTGCTGTAAGGTATGCCGGCTATCGAGTGGCACGATCGAATCCTGGGGTGTTGTCGGCATGAGTCGTCTGTTCTGGAAAGCCTGTCTGCTCTGGCTGTGCTGCCTGCCGCTGCTGGTCGCGGCGGAAACCGCGGTTCCGCCCCTGGCGCTGGATGCGGCGCAGCGCGCCTGGCTTGCCGAGCACCCGCAGTTGCGCGTCGGCGCGCTGCTGGAGGCGCCCTATGTGCAGCAGGACCGGCGCCTGCAGCAGCTGTCCGGAGCCAATGTGGAGTTGCTGGAGTGGCTGGCCAAGGCCATGAACGTGAGCCTGCAGTGGCGCACCTACCCGGACCCGGCGGCGCTGGAGCGCGCGGTACGCGCCGGGGAGATCGACCTGGCGCCCGGCATCAGCCAGACCCCGGCGACGCTGCGCGATTGGCTGTTCTCCGACCCCTACCTGCGCGTGCCGCGCCTGGTGGTGGGCGATCGGCGCAGCGGGACCTCGGTGGAGCTGGACACCCTCGGCGAGGGCGAGTCCGTCGCGGTGCGCGGACCGGGCCCGGTGGTTGACTACCTGCGCGGCACCTATTTGAGCCTGAGGCTGCAGGTGGTCGACAGCGACCGCGAGGTACTGCGCAAGGTGCTCGGCCGCGAAGCCAGCTACGCGGTCATCGATGAAGCGCAGCTCGCGCGCCTGACCCGCGAAACCGAGTTCGCCGGCCTGTCGGTGGTGGCCGATATCGGCTATCCGCAATTGCTGCGCGTGGCGACCCGGCGCGGTCTGCCGGAACTGGCCGGGATCATCGACGTCGCCCTGCGCGCGGTGCCGGCCAAGGACCTCGACCAGCTCCACGAACGCTGGCTGCAGCCGACCTACCCGCGCCTGGGTTCCTCGCCCGGCTTCTGGCAGAACCTCTGCATCCTGCTCGGCCTGCTGCTGGTCTTTGCCATCGCCGCGTTGTGGTGGCAGCGCCGCCAGCAGCGAGCGCTGGAGTCGCGCTTGCTCGCGGCGCGGCGCGACATCGAGCTGCGCCAGGCCGCCGAGGAGGCCTTGCGCCTGACCCAGTTCGCCATCGACAGCAGCACGGTGGGGATTCTCTGGGTCAACTGGGACAGCCATATTCGCTATGCCAACCGCGCCGCCGAGGAAATGCTCGGCTACGCGCCCGGTGCGGTGGTGGATCGGCCGTTGACGGCCCTTGAACCGACGCTGAACATGGACCGCTGGCTCAGTCTCTGGCGCCGCGCGCGCAATGCCGACGAGGCGCCGCTGAGCTTCGAGACCCAGTGCCTGCGCGCCGATGGCCAGTGGTTGCCGGCGGACGTTTCGTTGAGCTTCCTGCGCTTTGGCGATTCCGAATACCTGCTGGTGTTCCTCACCGACGTCACCGAGCGCCGCCGTGCCCGCGCCGCGCTGGAAGAGAGCGAGGCGCGTCTGCAGGGCATCGCCGCCAACGTGCCGGGGCTGGTGTTCCGCCTGGAGCCCAATGCGCCGGACGATAACTCCGACTTCGCCTACATCAGCTTCATCACCGGCGGCAGTGAGGCCTCGCTCGGATACGCCCCCGGCTACCTGCGCGAAAGTGGCCTGGGGATCATGGGGCTGGTGGTTCCGTCCGAGCGCGCAGGCTATCTCGCCAGCCAGTTGCAGGCGGTGGAGAGCGGCAGCAACTGGCGCTGGCAGGGACGCATTCTCACCCGCAGCCATGAGCCGCGCTGGGCGGATATCAAGGCCACGGTGCGGACCCTCGACGATGGCCGCCTGGCCTGGGATGGCGTGGTCTGGGACATCACCGAGAACAAGCAGATCGAGCTGGAACTGGGTGAGTCCCGCGCGCAACTGCGCGAGCTCTCCGCCCACCTGGAAAGTGTGCGGGAGGAGGAGAAAGCGCGGATTGCCCGGGAAGTGCACGATGAACTGGGCCAGGTGCTCACCGTGCTGAAGCTGGAAACCTCGATGTGCGAGCTGGCCTACGGCGAGCTGGACAGCGGGCTGCGCGAGCGCCTGGACAACATGAAGCGCCTGATCGCCCAGCTGTTCCAACTGGTGCGCGACGTGGCCACTGCGCTGCGTCCGCCGATCCTCGATGCCGGCATCGGTTCGGCGGTCGAATGGCAGGCGCGCCGTTTCGAATCGCGTACGCAGATTCCCTGCCTGGTGCAGGTGCCGGAGAACCCGCCGGAGCTGTCGGACGCCAAGGCCATCGGCCTGTTCCGTATCCTCCAGGAGGCGCTGACCAATGTCATGCGCCATGCCCAGGCGCATACTGTGGAGCTGCAACTGAGCGTCGAGGATCAGGCGTTGTGCCTGCGCATCGCGGACGATGGCGTGGGCTTCGAGCCGGGTGCCACGCGCCAGGGCGCGTCCTTCGGCCTGGTCGGCATGCGCGAGCGGGTGCTGATGTTCGGCGGCACGCTGCAGATCGACAGCCAGCCCGGGGAGGGCACCACGCTGTGGATCCGGGTGCCCCTCGACAACGATAACGACAACGAGCAGGAGTGATGGCGGTGATTCGAGTGCTGGTGGCGGAAGACCATACGATCGTGCGCGAGGGCATCAAGCAACTGATCGGCATGGCCAAGGACCTGCAGGTGGTGGGCGAGGCCACCAACGGCGAACAGCTGCTCGAAACCCTGCGCCAGACGCCCTGTGAAGTGGTCCTGCTGGACATCTCCATGCCCGGCGTCAACGGTCTGGAGGCCATCCCGCGGATCCGCGCGCTGAGCAATCCGCCGGCGATCCTGATGCTGTCGATGCACGATGAGGTACAGATGGTCGCCCGTGCCCTGAAGGCCGGCGCCGCTGGCTACGCCACCAAGGACAGCGACCCGGCCCTGCTGCTCACCGCGATCCGCAAGATCGCCAGCGGTGGACGCTACATCGACCCGGAACTGGCCGACCGCATGGTCTTCGAGGTCGGCCTGACCGACTCGCGACCGCCCCACGCGCTGCTTTCCGAACGCGAGTTCTCGGTATTCGAGCGCCTGGTGCAGGGCGACGGCGTTAATGAGATCGCCCAGCAACTGGCAGTCAGCAGCAAGACCATCAGCACCCACAAGGCGCGGCTGATGCAGAAGCTCAATGCCAATTCGGTGGCCGACCTGGTGCGCTATGCGATGGAGCACAAGCTCATCTGAGTTGACCTGCGCCATTTCGTTTGCAGATTTTTCCCTTTGCTCTGTGCGATGCGTCCTGTTTCTGTAACAAACCGTCTATCTAGCGGGCGTGAGGCAGGGAATCATTACCCGTTTCATGCGGTGCATCGTGATAACAAGGAGAAGAAGATGTTGCGAGCGGTAAGGGGAGGGCTGCTGTTCGGCCTGCTGGGGAGCGTCGCGATGCCGGCGCTGGCGGACTATGTCACGGTGATTTCCTTCGGTGGCGCCAACAAGGAGGCCCAGGAGGCGGCCTTCTACAAACCGTTCAAGGACGTGAGCGGCAACGCTGTCGTCCACGGTTCGTACAACGGCGACCTGGCCAAGCTCAAGCGCATGGTGGAGATCAGCCACGTGTCCTGGGACGTGGTGGAAGTCGAGGCCCCCGAGCTCGCGCGCGGTTGCGAGGAAGGGCTGTTCATGAAGCTCGATCCCAAGACCCTGGGCAACATCGCCGACTTCGTTCCCGGCGCGGTGCAGCCGTGCGGCGTCGGCATCTTCGTCTGGACCACCCTGCTGGCCTACAACCAGAGCAAGTTGCAGGGCACGCCCAGCAACTGGGCGGATTTCTGGGACACCAGGAAATTCCCCGGCAAGCGCGGCCTGCGCTGGGGCGCCAAGTACAGCCTGGAATTCGCCCTGATGGCCGACGGCGTCGCGCCCAAGGACGTCTACGAGGTGCTGTCCACCGATGAGGGTGTCGACCGTGCCTTCCGCAAGCTCGACGAGCTCAAGCCGAACATCAAGTGGTGGAAGTCCGGCCAGGACCCGGTGCGCGATCTCGCCGACGGCAGCGTGGTGATGAGCTCCGCCTACAACGGCCGGATCGCCGCCGCGCAGGCCGAGCAGAAGGGCTTTCGCATGGTCTGGGCCGGCGGCATCTACGACTTCGATTTCTGGGCGCTGCCCTCGGGCGTGTTCAAGAAGGAACTGGCCGAGCAGTTCGTCAACTTCGCCAGCCAGCCGGCGCAACAGAAGGCCTTCGCCGAGCACATCGCCTACGGTCCGACCAACCGCAAGGCGGTGGAGCTGCTGGCGCCGGACGTCGCCGCCAACCTGCCCACCGCTCCGCAGAACATCGCCAATGCCGTGGGCATGAACGTGGCGTTCTGGGCCGCGCACGGCGATGCCCTGGAGAAACGCTTCCAGGCCTGGGCCAAGCGCTGAGGGCGATGCGTCGCGACCCGCCGCGCCAGCGGCGGGTCCTGCATGTCAACTTGCCATGCCTGTAGGGCGATCCCTACAAAGCATCCTCTCTAAGCCTTATAGCAATCTCTCATACCGCCCGATTTGCGCGCCGGTTCTGCTTCTCTAGGCTTGAGATCAACGGCATTTACAAAAAAACAAAAGGTGCGGTTATGGCCGAGAATCAGGCAAGCGATGTACTGGTCAGCTTCCGTGGCGTACAGAAGAGCTACGACGGCGAATCCCTCATCGTGAAGGACCTCAATCTGGACATTCGCAAAGGCGAATTCCTGACACTGCTGGGACCGTCCGGTTCCGGCAAGACCACCAGCCTGATGATGCTGGCCGGTTTCGAAACCCCCACCGCCGGTGAAATCCAGCTCGCCGGCCGCGCCATCAACAACGTTCCCCCGCACAAGCGCGACATCGGCATGGTGTTCCAGAACTATGCCCTGTTCCCGCACATGACGGTGGCCGAGAACCTGGCCTTCCCGTTGTCCGTGCGCGGCATGAGCAAGACCGACGTCAGCGAGCGAGTGAAGCGCGCCCTGTCGATGGTCCAGCTCGATACCTTCGCCGGTCGCTATCCCGCCCAGCTCTCCGGTGGCCAGCAGCAGCGCGTGGCCCTGGCCCGCGCGCTGGTCTTCGAGCCGCAACTGGTGCTGATGGACGAACCCCTGGGTGCGCTCGACAAGCAGTTGCGCGAGCACATGCAGATGGAGATCAAGCACATCCACCAGCGCCTGGGCGTGACCGTGGTCTACGTGACCCACGACCAGGGCGAAGCGCTGACCATGTCCGACCGCGTGGCCGTGTTCCACCAGGGCGAGATCCAGCAGATCGCCCCGCCGGCCGAGCTCTACGAGCACCCGCGCAATTCCTTCGTCGCCAACTTCATCGGCGAGAACAACCGTATCGCCGGCCAGCTCCAGGCCCGCGATGGCGACCGCTGCACCGTGGGCCTGGCCCGTGGCGAGAAGGTCGAGGCGCTGGCGGTCAACGTCGGCAGCGTCGGTGACACCGTCAGCCTGTCAATCCGTCCCGAGCGCGTGCGCCTGAACGGCCACAGCGAAAACTGCGTGAACCGCTTCTCCGGTCGCGTCGCCGAGTTCATCTACCTGGGCGACCACGTACGCATTCGCCTGGAGGTCTGCGGCCGTACCGATTTCTTCGTCAAACAGCCGATCGCCGAGCTCGATCCCGCGCTCAGTGTCGGCGACGTGGTTCCGCTGGGCTGGGAAGTCGAGCACGTCCGCGCGCTCGACCCACTGTCCGCGGCGTAACAGCGCGGCCCGGCCACTCCCGGACCTGATGCATCCAAGAAAAACAAACCTGCACACTGTGGAGACAACAATAATGTCGAAGTCCTTGAAAGCAGCGGGGCTCAAACTCGCGGCGCTGAGCGTCGGTCTGGCCTGCGCGGCCCAGTCGATGGCGGCCACCGACCTGACCGTGGTGTCCTTCGGCGGCGCCAACAAGAACGCCCAGGTGAAAGCGTTCTACACGCCCTATGAAAAGAGCACCGGCAACAAGATCGTCGCCGGCGAGTACAACGGCGAGATGGCCAAGGTGAAGGCGATGGTCGACACCAACAGCGTCTCCTGGGACCTGGTGGAAGTCGAGTCGCCGGAACTGGCCCGTGGCTGTGACGAAGGCCTGTTCGAAGAGATCGATCCGGCCATCCTCGGCAAGGCCGAAGACTACGTGCCGGGCGCCGTGACCAGCTGCGGCGTGGGCTTCTTCGTGTGGTCCACCGTGCTGGCCTACAACGCCGACAAGCTCAAGAGCGCTCCGACCAGTTGGGCCGATTTCTGGGACACCCAGAAATTCCCGGGCAAGCGTGGCCTGCGCAAGGGCGCCAAGTACACCCTGGAATTCGCCCTGATGGCCGACGGCGTTGCGCCCAAGGACGTCTACAAGGTGCTGGCGACCAAGGAAGGCCAGGACCGCGCCTTCAAGAAACTCGACCAGATCAAGCCGAGCATCCAGTGGTGGGAAGCCGGCGCCCAGCCGCCGCAGTACCTCGCTTCCGGCGACGTGGTCATGAGCTCCGCCTACAACGGCCGCATCGCCGCCGTGCAGAAAGAGAGCAACCTGAAGATCGTCTGGAACGGCGGCATCTACGACTTCGACGCCTGGGCCATCCCGAAGGGCGCCAAGAAGGTCGACGAGAGCCTGAAGTTCATCGCCTATTCGGTCCAGCCGGAACAGCAGAAGACCTACTCCGAGAACATCGCCTACGGCCCGGTCAACAAGAACGCCGTAGCGCTGCTGAGCAAGGATCTGCTGAAGGACATGCCGACCACTCCGGAGAACATGGAGAACCAGGTAGGCATGGACGTGACCTTCTGGGCTGACTACGGCGAGCAGCTGGAGCAGCGCTTCAACGCCTGGGCTGCGAAGTAAGCAAGCCCTTGCCGCCACGGTCGCCCGGACCGTGGCGGACCGGAGCCGCCGCTCCCCTCGCGGCGGCTCCTCCTGACACCACACCTTGGCCGCTTCCGGGCGGCCCGTTTTACCGGAGTTCGCTATGGCCACCGCTGTGTCGATGAACGAGGTCGCCGGCCCCACCCTCAAGCAGCGCCTGGCGCGTGCGGAGCGGATGAACCGTTTGAAGTCCCAGGCGCTGGTCCTGCCCCTGCTGGTCTTCCTCCTGCTGACCTTCCTCGTGCCCATCGCGGCATTGCTCTACAAGAGCGTGAACAACCCCGAGGTCGTCGGCGCGCTGCCGTTGACCGTCAACGCCATTTCCGCATGGGACGGCAAGTCGCTGCCTGCGGACGAGGTGTACAAGGCGCTGAGCGACGACCTGGTCGCCGCGCGCAAGAACCAGACCCTTGGTGACCTCTCCAAGCGCCTGAACATGGAACTGGCCGGCTACCGCAGCCTGCTGTCCAAGACCGCCCGCGCGCTGCCGTTCAAGGAGCAGCCGGCGTCGTACAAGGACGCGATGGAAGGCCTCGACGAGCGCTGGGGCGACCCGGCCTACTGGCAGGCGATCCGCCGCAACGCCAGCTCCGTCACTCCCTATTACCTGCTGGCGGCGCTCGATCACCGCATCGACGACCTGGGCGAAATCGCCCGCGCCACGCCCGACCAGTCGATCTACCTGGACATCTTCGCCCGCACCTTCTGGATGGGCGCGGTGATCACCCTGATCTGCCTGGCGCTGGCCTACCCGCTGGCGTACCTGCTGGCCAACCTGCCGACCCGCAAGTCCAACCTGCTGATGATCCTGGTACTGCTGCCGTTCTGGACCTCGATCCTGGTGCGCGTCGCCGCCTGGATCGTACTGCTGCAGTCAGGCGGCCTGATCAACGGCGCGCTGCTGAAGATGGGTCTGATCGACCAGCCGCTGCAGCTGGTGTTCAACCGCACCGGGGTGTACATCTCGATGGTGCACATCATGCTGCCGTTCATGATCCTGCCGATCTACAGCGTGATGAAGGGCATCTCGCCGAGCTACATGCGGGCCGCCATCTCCCTGGGCTGCCACCCGTTCGCCAGCTTCTGGAAGGTCTACTTCCCGCAGACTGTGGCCGGTGTCGGCGCCGGTTGCCTGCTGGTGTTCATCCTGTCGATCGGCTACTACATCACCCCGGCGCTGCTGGGTAGCCCGAACGACCAGATGGTCAGCTACTTCGTCGCCTTCTACACCAACACCACCATCAACTGGGGCATGGCCACGGCCCTGGGCGGCCTGCTGCTGTTCGCCACCCTGGTGCTCTACGTGATCTACGGCTGGCTGGTAGGCGCGAGCCGCCTGCGCCTGGGCTGATAAAGCGTGTTCAAGACCTCGCCGAATGTAGCTCAGGCAAGGCGAGAACAGGCGAAAAAGCGCAGTTTACGCGCGGTAAATGAGCATTTGAGCCTGTTCTCAACGCCGCATGAGCAAGTGCAGGCAGGTATTGAACAGGCTTTGAGGAGAACAAGAAGATGCTGAGTCCCTACATGTCCCCGGTCGAGCGCGTGTGGTTCTACACCCTGCGCATCCTCTGCGGCCTGGTCCTGCTGTTCCTGGTGCTGCCGGTGCTGGTCATCGTGCCGCTGTCGTTCAACTCCGGCACCTTCCTGGTCTATCCGCTGCAGGGCTTCTCCCTGCGCTGGTACGCCGACTTCTTCAACTCCGCCGAGTGGATGCGTGCGCTGACCAACAGCATCATCGTCGCCCCGGCGGCCACCGTGCTGGCGATGGTCTTCGGCACCCTGGCGTCGATCGGCCTGACCCGCGGCGAGTTCCGCGGCAAGGCGCTGGTCATGAGCCTGGTGATCTCGCCGATGGTCGTCCCGGTGGTGATCATCGGCGTGGCCAGCTACCTGTTCTTCGCGCCGCTGGGACTGGGCAACAGCTACATCTCGCTGATCATCGTCCACGCGGTGCTCGGTGTGCCCTTCGTCATCATCACCGTGTCGGCGACCCTGCAGGGCTTCAACTACAACCTGGTGCGCGCCGCCGCCAGTCTCGGTGCGCCGCCGGTGCTGACCTTCTTCAAGGTCACCCTGCCGCTGATCGCCCCCGGCGTGATCTCCGGTGCACTGTTCGCCTTCGCCACCTCCTTCGACGAAGTGGTGGTGACCCTGTTCCTCGCCGGCCCCGAGCAGGCCACCCTGCCGCGGCAGATGTTCAGCGGCATCCGCGAGAACCTCAGCCCGACCATCGCCGCCGCGGCGACCCTGCTGATCGGTTTCTCCATCCTGCTCCTGCTGACCCTCGAGTGGCTGCGTGGCCGCAGCGAGAAGATGCGTACCGCACCGACTGCCTGATCCACAGTGTTTCGCGGACGGTTCCGTCGCCGTGCTCACCCACGGAGGCGGGATCGATCCGCGATTTTTTTTGCCCGTTTTCCCGCCTGCTCCCGCATCCCTTGGGCCTCGACTATCGGCCCGATCCCCTTCGAGCCGTCCGAGCGGCTACAATGCGCGCCATCCGTGATTCCCGCCCACAGAGGTGCGCCATGCAACCCTACGCCATCGCTCCGTCGATCCTTTCCGCCGACTTCGCCCGCCTGGGCGAGGATGTGGACAAGGTGCTCGCCGCCGGTGCCGACATCGTCCACTTCGACGTGATGGACAACCACTACGTGCCGAACCTGACCATCGGCCCGATGGTCTGCACGGCCCTGCGCAAGTACGGCGTCACCGCGCCGATCGACGTGCACCTGATGGTTTCCCCGGTGGACCGCATCATCGGCGACTTCATCGAGGCCGGCGCCACCTACATCACCTTCCACCCGGAAGCCTCGCAGCACATCGACCGCTCCCTGCAACTGATCAAGGACGGCGGCTGCAAGGCCGGCCTGGTGTTCAACCCGGCCACCTCGCTGGACGCGCTGAAGTACGTGATGGACAAGATCGACATGGTCCTCCTGATGAGCGTGAACCCCGGCTTCGGCGGGCAGAAGTTCATCCCCGGCACCCTCGACAAGCTGCGCGAAGCCCGCGCGCTGATCGACGCCTCCGGCCGCGACATCCGCCTGGAGATCGACGGTGGGGTGAACGTCAAGAACATCCGCGAGATCGCCGAAGCGGGCGCCGACACCTTTGTCGCCGGCTCCGCCATCTTCAATGCACCGGACTACGCCGAGGTCATCCGCGCCATGCACGCCGAGCTGGCGCAGGCGCGCAAGTGATGAGCGCTGCACAACTGCCGTTCGCCGGGCTGCCGCGTCTGGTGATGTTCGACCTGGACGGCACCCTGGTGGATTCGGTCCCGGATCTCGCCGCCGCGGTGGACAAGATGCTGCTGGCGCTCGGGCGCCCGCCGGCCGGCCTGGAGGCCGTGCGCCACTGGGTCGGCAACGGTGCGCGGGTGCTGGTGCGCCGCGCGCTGGCCAACGACATCGAGCACGATGACGTCAGCGAGGAAGACACCGAGCGCGCCCTGGAACTGTTCATGGATGCCTACGCCGACAGCCACGCGCTGACCGTGGTCTACCCCGGCGTGATCGAAACGCTGAAGTGGCTGAAGAAGCGCGGCGTGGAACTGGCGCTGATCACCAACAAGCCCGAGCGCTTCGTCGGCCCGCTGCTGGACGAGATGAAGCTGGGCAAGTTCTTCCGCTGGATCATCGGCGGCGACACCCTGCCGCAGCAGAAGCCCGACCCGGCCGCATTGCTGTTCGTGATGAAGATGGCCGGCGTGTCGGCGGAACAGGCCCTGTTCGTCGGCGACTCGCGCAACGACATCCTCGCCGCCAAGGCCGCCGGCGTGCGCAGCGTGGGCCTGAGCTACGGCTACAACCACGGCCGCCCCATCGCCGAGGAAACCCCGACGCTGGTGCTCGACGACCTGCGCCATCTGCTGCCTTGCTTCGACTCGGGCAAAGCGATAGTGTTGCCCGACACCGTTACAAACCCCGCTCAGCGAGACAGCACCGTGGAAACGGCTCCCCACACACTCTGGATGAAAGTCATCAAGGCCCTGGCCCGCTGGCGCTGGCGCGCCTGACATCCTTTGGCCGGTACGCCCGGCGTGTGTGCACCCAAGTCCGTTTTTCCCTCAGAGCCCGTTTACTATCTGCTGCGCGTCGGCGGCACTGCGTTGAAGTCGCTTTCGAGATGCCTATTTACTGCGTGTAAACTCCGCTCTCTCAAGCGATTTCGCCTTGTTCCGCTCTAGCTCGCGAGATCCTAAACAGGCTCTTATTCCACGAGGCTGATCATGACCCGCGAAGAATTCCAGCGCCTGGCCGCCGAAGGCTACAACCGCATTCCGCTGACCTGCGAAACCCTTGCCGACTTCGACACCCCGCTGTCGATCTACCTGAAGCTGGCCGACGGCCCCAACACCTACTTGCTCGAATCCGTGCAGGGCGGCGAGAAGTGGGGCCGCTACTCGATTATCGGCCTGCCCAGCCGCACCGTGCTGCGCGTCTACGGTCACCAGGCGAGCATCAAGGTCGACGGCGTCGAGACCGAAAGCTTCGAATGCGCCGACCCGCTGGCCTTCGTCGAGGAGTTCAAGGAGCGCTACCGCGTGCCGACCATCGCCGGCCTGCCGCGCTTCAACGGCGGCCTCGTTGGTTACTTCGGCTATGACTGCGTGCGCTACGTCGAGCAGCGCCTGGCGCAGTGCCCGAACCCCGATCCGCTGAACAACCCCGACATCCTGCTGATGGTCTCCGACGCGGTGGTGGTGTTCGACAACCTCGCCGGCAAGATGCACGCGATCGTCCTCGCCGACCCGGCCCAGGCCGACGCCTACGACCAGGGCCTGGCGCAGCTGGAAGAACTGCTGGAGCGCCTGCGCCAGCCGATCACCCCGCGCCGCGGCCTGGACTTCAGCGCCGTGAACGCCCCGGAACCGCAGTTCCGCGCCAGTTTCACCCGCGAGGACTACGAGCGCGCCGTCGGCACCATCAAGGAATACATCCTGGCCGGCGACTGCATGCAGGTCGTGCCGTCGCAGCGCATGTCCATCGACTTCAGCGCAGCGCCGATCGACCTGTACCGCGCACTGCGCTGCTTCAACCCGACGCCCTACATGTACTTCTTCAACTTCGGCGATTTCCACGTCGTCGGCAGTTCGCCGGAAGTGCTGGTGCGCGTCGAGGACGGCCTGGTCACCGTGCGCCCGATTGCCGGCACCCGCCCGCGCGGTGCCACCGAGGAAGCCGACGTGGCCCTGGAAGAGGACCTGCTGTCCGACGCCAAGGAGCTCGCCGAGCACCTGATGCTGATCGACCTCGGACGCAACGACGTCGGCCGCGTCTCCGAGACTGGCAGCGTGAAGGTCACCGAGAAGATGGTGATCGAGCGTTACTCCAACGTCATGCACATCGTTTCCAACGTGAACGGCCAGCTCAAGGCCGGCATGAGCGCGATGGACGCCCTGCGCGCGATCCTGCCGGCCGGCACCCTGTCCGGCGCGCCGAAGATCCGCGCGATGGAAATCATCGACGAGCTGGAGCCGGTCAAGCGTGGCGTCTACGGCGGTGCAGTCGGTTACCTGGCATGGAACGGCAACATGGACACCGCCATCGCGATCCGCACCGCGGTGATCAAGAACGGCGAACTCCACGTCCAGGCCGGCGGCGGCATCGTCGCCGACTCGGTTCCGGCGCTGGAATGGGAAGAGACCATCAACAAGCGCCGCGCCATGTTCCGTGCCGTGGCCCTGGCCGAACACACCGCCAAGATGCAGGGTTGAGGAGTACCGCCATGCTGCTGATGATCGATAACTACGATTCCTTTACCTACAACCTGGTGCAGTACTTCGCCGAGTTGAAGGCCGACATCCACGTCATTCGCAATGACGAACTGAGCGTCGGCGAGATCGCCGCGCTCAATCCCGAACGCATCGTCCTGTCTCCCGGCCCGTGCACGCCGAACGAGGCGGGCGTGTCGCTGGCGGTGATCGAACACTTCTCCGGCAAGCTGCCGCTGCTCGGTGTCTGCCTCGGCCACCAGTCCATCGGCCAGGCCTTCGGCGGCGACGTGGTGCGCGCGCGCCAGGTCATGCACGGCAAGGTCAGCCCGGTGTTCCACAAGGACCAGGGCGTGTTCGCCGGCCTGAACAACCCGCTGACCCAGACCCGTTACCACTCCCTGGTGGTGAAGCGCGAGACGCTGCCCGACTGCCTGGAAATCACCGCCTGGACGGCGTTGGAGGACGGTTCGGTCGACGAGATCATGGGCCTGCGCCACAAGACGCTGAACGTCGAGGGCGTGCAGTTCCACCCCGAGTCGATCCTTTCCGAACAAGGCCACGAGATGCTGGCCAACTTCCTCAAGCAGACCGGCGGGGTGCGCGCATGAACATCAGGGAAGCCCTCAACCGGGTGGTCAACCAACTGGACCTGACCACCGAGGAAATGCAGGACGTCATGCGCGAGATCATGACCGGGCAGTGCACCGACGCGCAGATCGGCGCCTTCCTCATGGGCATGCGCATGAAGAGCGAGACCATCGACGAGATCGTCGGCGCCGTGGCGGTGATGCGCGAGCTGGCCGACCAGGTCGAGCTGGACAGTTTGAAACACGTGGTCGATGTGGTCGGCACCGGTGGCGATGGCGCCAACATCTTCAACGTGTCCTCGGCGGCGGCCTTCGTGGTCGCCGCGGCTGGCGGCAAGGTCGCCAAACACGGTAACCGCGCGGTCTCCGGCAAGAGCGGCAGCGCCGACCTGCTGGAAGCCGCCGGCATCTACCTGGACCTCAAGCCGGTGCAGGTGAAGCGTTGCATCGAGACTGTCGGCGTCGGCTTCATGTTCGCCCAGGTCCACCACAAGGCCATGAAGCACGCTGCCGGCCCGCGTCGCGAGCTGGGTCTGCGTACTCTCTTCAATATGCTCGGCCCGCTGACCAACCCGGCGGGCGTGAAGCACCAGGTGGTCGGCGTGTTCAGCCAGGCGCTGTGCCGCCCGCTGGCCGAGGTGCTCAAGCGCCTGGGCAGCGAGCACATTCTGGTGGTGCACTCGCGCGATGGCCTGGATGAGTTCAGCCTCGCCGCGGCCACCCACATCGCCGAGTTGAAGGACGGCGTGGTCACGGAATATGAAGTGCAGCCCGAGGACTTCGGCATCAAGAGCCAGAGTCTGATCGGCCTGACCGTGGACAGCCCGCAGGAGTCGTTGGAGTTGATCCGCGATGCCCTGGGGCGTCGCAAGACCGAGGCCGGGCAGAAGGCTGCCGAACTGATCGTGCTCAACGCCGGCGCCGCGCTCTACGCCGCGGACCTGGCCACCAGCCTGCACGAAGGCATGCAACTTGCCCATGACGCCCTGCACACGGGGTTGGCGCGAGAGAAGATGGAAGAACTGGCGGCCTTTACCGCCGTTTACCGAGAGGAGAACGCACAGTGAGTGTGCCGACGGTTCTGCAGAAGATCCTGGCCCGAAAGGTCGAAGAAGTCGCCGAACGCCGTGCCCGTGTGAGCATCGCCGAGCTGGAGCAACTGGCGCGTACGGCGGACGCACCGCGCGGTTTTGCCGCTGCCCTGCTGGAGCGCGCCAAGCGCCGCGAGCCGGGTGTGATCGCCGAGGTGAAGAAGGCTTCGCCGAGCAAGGGCGTGCTGCGCGAGAACTTCGATCCCGCCGACATCGCCCGTAGCTACGAGGAGGGCGGTGCCACCTGCCTGTCCGTGCTGACCGACGTGGACTTCTTCCTCGGCAGCGATGCCTACCTCAAGGAGGCCCGTGCGGCCTGCAAGCTGCCGGTGATCCGCAAGGATTTCATGATCGATCCGTATCAGGTGGTGGAGGCCCGCGCCATCGGCGCCGACTGCATCCTGCTGATCGTCTCGGCGCTGGATGATGCACGGATGGCCGAACTGGCGTCGGTGGCCAAGGACGTCGGCCTGGATGTCCTGGTGGAGGTGCACGATGGCGATGAGCTGGAGCGTGCGCTGAAGACCCTCGACACTCCGCTGCTGGGTATCAACAACCGCAACCTGCACACCTTCGAGGTGAGCCTGGAAACGACCCTCGACCTGCTGCCGGAAATCCCGCGCGACCGCATGGTGATCACCGAGAGTGGCATCCTCAACCGCGCCGATGTCGAGCTGATGGAAGTCAGCGACGTGTTCGGCTTCCTGGTGGGCGAGGCGTTCATGCGCGCCGAGGAGCCGGGTACCGAGCTCAAGCGCCTGTTCTTCCCCGAGCGCAGCAAGGTCAAGCTCGGCGCCGATCCGGACTGAATCCGCAGGAGCGAGCCTGCTCGCGAAAAAACTGACCAGGGACACGCCGGACGAATCGGGGAGTCGCCAGGGGTCGCGAACCAGCTCGCTCCTACCCGGAAGCCACAGACAGAAAAGCCGGCGATTGCCGGCTTTTCTGTCTGTGGCTGATCGTCAGCGGGTGCCGAAAACCACCATAGTCTTGCCTTTCACGTGGACCAGGCCCTGTTCTTCCAGGCTCTTGAGCACGCGGCCGACCATTTCGCGGGAGCAGCCGACGATGCGGCCGATTTCCTGGCGGGTGATCTTGATCTGCATGCCGTCCGGGTGGGTCATGGCGTCCGGCTGCTGGCACAGGTCCAGCAGGGTGCGCGCGACACGGCCGGTGACGTCGAGGAAGGCCAGGTCGCCGACCTTGCGGGTGGTCTTGCGCAGGCGATCGGCCATCTGGCTGCCGAGAGTGAAGAGTATCTCCGGGTCCTGCTGGCTCAGTTCGCGGAACTTGGTGTAGCTGATCTCTGCAACTTCGCACTCGGTCTTGGCACGCACCCAGGCGCTACGCTCCTGGCTGGTGCTGCCTTCCTTCTCGAAGAGCCCCATCTCCCCGAAGAAGTCGCCAGTGTTGAGATAGCCGATGATCATCTCGCGGCCATCGTCGTCTTCGATCAGTACAGTCACCGAGCCCTTGATGATGAAGAACAGGCTCTCGCAGCGGTCGCCAGCGTAGATGATGGTGCTCTTGGCGGTGAAGCGGCGGCGGTGACAGTGCGCGAGCAACTTGTCGAGGTTCTTGATTTTGGGTGTAAGGGTAATAGCTACCATGCCCGAGTCCCGGAAAGTAAAAAAAAGTGGCCTTTGCACAACAGGCGTCTAATGATTTTTTATTCAGCATGCGTGGTGCCGTGCATCCCTGGCTCGATCCCCCTCGATCCGCAGGGCGGCAAAATTGCCCACTTGACGCAACTTGCCCGTACGTAAATCGGCAAGAGCTTAACAGACGATGTGTTACCGATAATTGGAAAACCGGAACATTCGTCAGGACAATTTCCAAGAGTGTGCCAGTAAAATGGCGTCAGCTTAAGCAATAAATGCCGGTGATCCTCGCCGAAATGCGACACAGCTAACAGCCAGCGGCCTCGCTGGGCGCCTGGAGGGCCTGTGATAAGCTGACGCCCCTTTTTTTGGCGGAGTTCTTCTCAATGAAAGCGCGAATCCAGTGGGCTGGCGAAGCGATGTTCCTCGGCGAGTCCGGCAGCGGCCACGTGGTGGTGATGGACGGTCCGCCGGATGCCGGTGGCCGCAACCTGGGCGTCCGTCCGATGGAGATGCTCCTGCTCGGCCTGGGCGGCTGCACCAACTTCGACGTGGTGAGCATCCTGAAGAAGGGTCGGCAGCCGGTGGAAAGCTGTGAAGCCTTCCTCGAAGCCGAGCGCGCGGATGAGGACCCTAAGGTGTTCACCAAGATCCACGTGCATTTCGTGGTCAAGGGCCGTGGCCTGAAGGAAGCGCAGGTCAAGCGCGCGGTCGAGCTGTCGGCCGAGAAGTACTGCTCCGCCTCGATCATGCTCGGCCGTGCCGGCGTCGAGATCACCCACGACTACGAGATCGTGGAACTGGGCTGACAGCCTGCTTCATCCTTTCATCATCAAGAGTGCGCAAACTGTGGCAGAGGTCGCCTGACCTCTGCATAATGCGCCACCTTTTTTCCGGGTCCCCACCCGAAACCAAGCAACCACAATCGCCATCGCGAAGAGGTGTGAACCGTCCTACGCAGGTGCCGCCGTACGCATCTGACGGGCATGCTCAACCACGCGGCAGAGCCGCATTTGATGAGAGTTCCCACGGTGAAAAGCAAACTCAAGCTCCACGGGTTCAATAACCTGACGAAGACCTTGAGCTTCAACATCTATGACATCTGCTATGCCGAGACGCCTGAAGACCAGCAGGCTTACGTGCAGTACATCGACGAAGAGTACGACGCCGAACGTCTCACGCAGATCCTCACCGATGTTGTCGACATCATTGGCGCAAACATCCTGAACATCGCCCGTCAGGATTACGATCCGCAAGGCGCCAGCGTGACCATCCTGATCTCCGAGCAGCCGGTCACCCCGACCGACAGCCAGATCGAGGAATCCCCCGGGCCGCTGCCGGAAACCATCCTGGCGCACCTCGACAAGAGCCATATCACCGTGCACACCTATCCGGAGATCCATCCGGTGGAAGGCATCGCGACCTTCCGTGTGGACATCGACGTCTCCACCTGTGGCGTCATCTCGCCGCTGAAGGCGCTCAACTACCTGATCCACCAGTTCGACTCGGATATCGTCACCGTGGATTACCGCGTGCGCGGCTTCACCCGTGACGTGGAAGGCAAGAAGCACTTCATCGACCACGAGATCAACTCGATCCAGAACTACCTCTCCGACGACACGTACGAGGCCTATCAGATGACCGACGTGAACGTGTACCAGGAGAACCTGTTCCACACCAAGATGCTGCTCAAGGAGTTCGACCTGGACAACTACCTGTTCGGCGACGCGACCCGCGACCTGTCGTCCGAGCAGCGCAAGCAGGTGGAAGAGCGCGTGCGCCACGAGATGCTGGAAATCTTCTACGCGCGCAACATGCCGCGTTAAGTTTCGCTCCAGAACAAGAAAGCCGCCTTCGATGGGCGGCTTTTTTTTCTGGAGCGGCTGTAGGCGGCAAACTATCGGCCGCAGGCAAGCGCGAAGGTGCCGGCGCCATGCTGATCGCCTGAAACCGCTCAAATCCGATAGGTGGACTTGGTCATCACCTTCGACAGCAGGGTCATGCCGAACTTCACCGGCGCCGGGAAGCGCAGGCCGCCGGCTTCGATGGCGCTGGTGGCGTGCTGTTCTTCGTCGACGCGCATCTGTTCGAGGATGGCGCGGGACTTCTGGTCCCCGACGGGAATCTCGGCCAGGTGTTCGTCGAGGTGCTTGCATACCTGGTCTTCGGTGGCGGCGACGAAGCCGAGGCTGATGCGGTCGCTGATCAGCCCGGCGGCGGCGCCGACACCGAACGACAGGCCATAGAACAGCGGATTCAGCACGCTCGGCCGGCTGCCCAGTTCGCGGATACGCTGCTCGCACCAGGCCAGGTGGTCGACTTCCTCGTCGGCGGCTTCTTCCATCGCCTTGCGTACCTGCGGCAGCTTCGCGGTCAGCGCCTGCCCCTGGTAAAGCGCCTGGGCGCAGACTTCACCGGTATGGTTGATACGCATCAGTCCGGCGACATGGCGGGCATCGGTTTCGCTGAGCTCGGCGTCCGGCTGGACGACGGCGGGCGAGGGGCGGCCCGGATGACCGCTGAAGGGCAGCAGGGTGCGCAAGGCGGCATCGGCCTGCAGCAGGAAACGGTCGGCGGGGGAGTAGTGACGGTCGGCGGACATGGCGCACCTGTCGGAAAAAACATTCGACCGGCAGTTTACCGGATGGCGGATGACAGGTCTTGCCGTGGTGCGCGCAAAGAGCTTCGGCGCCCGTTCGTCAACCCGGAGGCCAGTGCATCTGGCGCTGGCCAAGCACGTGCATATGGATGTGGTGCACGGTCTGCCCGCCCAGGTCGTTGCAGTTCATCACCACGCGGAAGCCTTCGTCGCACCCCTGCTCCTTCGCCAGGCGCTGGGCGGTGAAGAGGATGTGGCCGGCCAGCGGCTTGTCCGCTTCCTGCAGGTCGTTGAGGGTCGAGATGTGCCTCTTCGGGATTACCAGGAAGTGCACTGGCGCCTGCGGGCCGATGTCGTGGAAGGCGATTACCTGGTCATCTTCATAGAGCTTGCGCGCGGGAATGTCCCCGGCGACGATCTTGCAGAACAAACAGTCCACGGACGTTCCTCCGATCAGGTGGGTGGAACAGCAGTTTAGCGGCCGTGACCCGTACCGCCCAGATTCGTGGCGGCATTCGCAAGGAGCCAGCGTGCAGAACGATATCCATGACCTGGGCCTGGTGCTCGATTCCAGGGTCAAACTGATCGTGATCGAGTCCTGGGACGAACCCCGGGTACTGGAAACCCTGACCGGCCTGGCAGTGCGCCGCGGACTCGACCTGCGACTCTGGTCGGCGACCGAGGGTTTGCGGCGCCTGGGCTTCGGCGGTGAGCCGGACGGCGAGGGCGACAGCCGCGAGGCGGAAACCGCGCTGCGGCTGATCAAGGCTGACCCGCAGCCGACCCTCTACGTACTCTGCGACCTGCATCCCTACCTCGAGGACAATCCCCGCGCGGTTCGCCTGCTCAAGGAAGTGGCGATGGCCGAGGGGACGTTCAAGCCCACGCTGATGCTGGTGTCCCATGCCCTGAAGCTGCCTGCGGAAGTCCAGCGCTTCGCCGCGCGCTTCGCGCTGTCGCTGCCCTCCGAAGACGAGCTGCTCGGCATTGTCCGCGAGGAAGCCGCGCGCTGGAGCGAACGCCACAGCGGGGCGCGGGTGCGCACGGACAACCGGACCCTGCGGCAGGTGGTGAAGAACCTGCGGGGGCTGACTCATGGCGAGGCCCGCTTGCTGGCGCGGGGCGTGATCTGCAACGACGGGGCGATCACCCAGGAAGACCTGCCGGAACTCAATCGCACCAAGTTCGAGCTGCTCAATCTCGATGGCGTGCTCGGCTTCGAGCATGACACCGCGCGCTTCGCCGAGGTCGGCGGGCTGGCGAACCTCAAGCGCTGGCTCGGCGAACGGCAGAGCGCCTTCACCGAGAGCAAGGACAAGGACCTGCCCAAGGGTGTGCTGCTGGTCGGCGTGCAGGGTGGCGGCAAGAGCCTGGCGGCCAGGGCGGTGGCCGGGCTCTGGGGGCTGCCGCTGCTGCGCCTGGACTTCGGCAGCCTGTACAACAAATACTTCGGCGAGACCGAACGCAACCTGCGCGAGGCGTTGCGCCTGGCCGACAGCATGGCGCCCTGCGTGCTCTGGGTGGACGAGATCGAGAAAGGCGTGGCCACCGGCGACCAGGACAACGGCGTCAGCCAGCGCGTGCTGGCCACCCTGTTGACCTGGATGGCTGAGCGCAAGGCACTGGTGTTCATGGTGGCCACGGCCAACGCCATCGATCGCCTGCCGCCGGAGCTGGTGCGCAAGGGGCGCTTCGATGAGTTGTTCTTCGTCGATCTGCCGGAGCGCGACGTGCGCATGGATATCTTCCGCATCCACCTGAGCCGCCGCGAGCTGGACGTGGCGCAGTTCGAGCTGGACATATTGGCCGATGCCGCCGACGGGTTTTCCGGTGCGGAGATCGAACAGGCGGTGGTCGGCGCCTTCTACGCGGCGCAGGCGCGGCAGAAGTCGGTGGATCAGCCGTTGCTGCTGGAAGAGATCCGCCGAACGGCGCCGCTGTCGGTGGTGATGGCCGAGGAATTGGCCGAGCTGCGGGCGTGGGCCGATGGCCGTACGGTGCGCGCCGACTGAGTGCGGTTCAGCCGGCCAGCGCCATGCGGTTGAGGCGGCCGGCCAGCTTGCGCACGGCCCAGCGCGGCAGCAGGCGCACGGCCAACGCCATCAGGCGGTTGCGCCAGCCTGGAATGATGATCGCCGGCGCCCGACGCAGGGCCCTGACGGTGCGGAAGGCGACTTCCTCGGGCGACATCATCAGCTTGCTGCCGTCGAAGCGAGCGGTCCGCAGGTTCGCATTGCGGAAGAAGGCGGTACGGGTCGGGCCGGGGCACAGCACGGAAACCTTGATGCCGCGGCCGCGCAGTTCCTCGCGCAGTCCCTCGGAGAAGTGCAGCACGAACGCCTTGCTGGCGTAGTAGCTGCTCATCCACGGACCGGGCAGCAGGCCGACCACCGAGGCGACATTGAGAATCTGCCCGCCACCGCTGCGCTCTATCATGGCGCCGATGCCGTGGCAGAGCCGTGCCAGGGCCAGGACATTGAGTTCCAGCAGTTCCTGCTCGCGGGACCAGTCCTGGTCGACGAAGGCACCGGAGGAGCCGATGCCGGCGTTGTTCACCAGCAGCTCGATCTGTCTCCCGCTCTGCTCCAGCTCGTGCAGCAGGCCCGAGATCTGTAGCGGTTCGGACAGGTCGCAGGCGCGGAACAGTACCTCCACCCCGAAGCGTTGCGACAATTCGCAGGCAGCGGTCTCCAGCGCATCGCGCTGGCGGGCCACCAGGATGAGTGCCTGGCCGCGCCGGGCGAGGGCTTCGGCCAGCGCCAGGCCGATACCGCTGGAGGCGCCGGTGATGAGGGCAAAACGAGGCATTCAGAGGTCTCTGTGGCGAGGGTGGCGTTCGACCACGCCCGCCACGGGTTGTTGCATTACTGTTCGGTGCTGCTTTCGTCGTCGGAGTCGGCGCCTTCGGTGTCGCCACTGTTGAACTCGTCCGACGGTTCTGCCGTGGCGGCGTCCGGCTCGGCCGATTGGTACTGGGTGGCCTGGGCGCGCTCGACGTACTGCTGATAAGCGGGCAGAGCGATGGCGGCGAGAATACCGGCAACGACCGGGAATAGCAGCCAGGTGAAGGCCAGGACCTTGACGCTGGTGCTGTTGGGCGGCGGCGGCGGGCCGTAGCGGTTGGCGGTCTGCTCGCCGGGCATGAACAGCATCACCAGGCTCAGTACCGCGTTGACGAATGGCACCAGCAAGGCCAGCCAGAGCCAGCCGGACCAGCCGAGGTCATGCAGTCGCTGTACACCGATGGGCACGCTGAAGACCGCGGCGGCGATGACCACCACGGCGAGGGCGACGACTCCGAGGGGCAGCGAGACGGCCAGCAGCAGGCTGGCGACCAGGTAGGCCGCGAAGCAGATCAAGGACAGCGCGGCGGACCAGCCGAGGTAGCGGACGCGGCCGATCCGGCCGGACAGGCTGCGGATGTTCAGTTCGCCGTACTCCGGCAGCTCATCGCTCACGTTGGCCTGGGGCGGTGCGTAGGGGGAGTTGGCCGTCGCCGAGGCGACGTTGCCGGGAGCGCTTGCGGTGGGGGCTGCGCCGGTGGCCGCCAATTCTGCCTGCCGGGCAAGGTACTTCTCGATGATGATGCCGCATGCGCTGCACTCGCCGGACCTGGGCTGCACATGCCCGCATTTGGGGCAGGTCATCTGGTCGCCGTCGGCCGCTTTGGCGGCGGCGCGGCTGGCGAGTGTCGCTTCGCTGGGATGATCGTCGGTCTCGACCAGACTCAGCCCCACCTTGCCGTCGGCTTCCTTGCGAGCGTTGGCGCCCGCGCCGTGCAGGGCGCGGAGGTACTTGTCGGCTTCGTCGTCGGAGAGGTCGCGCTTGAGCACCACGGGCTTGCCGCTGAACAGCGCGTCGATCTTCGACGTGTCGCTCTTGAACAGGCGGGCGAGATTCTCCTTGGCGGTCTCCATCGGGGTCTGCGGCATCAGCGTGCCGTCGAACACGATCTTGAAGCGGGCTTGGTCCATCGGGGCATCCTTGTCAGTGGGCTGTGGTGATATCGATACAGCGTAATCGCGCCGTTTGGGGCCAACAAGCGGCCCCGAGGCACATATCGGTGAGCGGTGGCGCTGGTCAGACCAGCAGTTGGCCGGGCAGCGTCGTGCTGCGGGCCAGGGCCTGGCGGTACTCGTTGTCGAGTCGCCCGATCAGTTCCTCCACCGACGGCAAGTCGTGAATATTGCCGACGCCCTGGCCGGCCGACCAGACGGTCTTCCAGGCCTTGGCCTCGTCGCTGACCGGCTTGAGCTTCTCGCCATAGTTGACGTCGGCCTTGTCGGTCAGGCGCTTCATGTCGAAGCCGGCGGACTCCAGGCTCTGGCGCATGAAGCTGGCCGGCACGCCGGACACCGCAGGGGTATGGATGATGTCGGCGGCGCGGGCTTCGAGGAGCATCCTCTTGTAGTCGGTGGACGCGTTGCTTTCGCGGGTGGCGATGAAACGGGTGCCGAGGTAGGCGAGGTCGGCGCCGAGGATCTGCGCGGCGAGAATCTCATGGCCGTGGTTGATGCAGCCCGCCAGCAACAGGGTCTTGTCGAAGAACTGGCGGATCTCCGCGACCAGCGCGAAGGGGCTCCAGGTACCGGCATGGCCACCGGCGCCGGCGGCGACCGCGATCAGGCCGTCGACGCCGGCCTCCGCGGCTTTCTCGGCATGGCGGCGGGTGGTGACGTCATGGAACACCAGTCCGCCATAGCTGTGCACCGCATCCACCACTTCGCGCACGGCGCCCAGGCTGGTGATGACGATGGGCACGCGATGCTCCACGCAGAGCGCCAGGTCCGCCTGCAGGCGCGGGTTGCTGTGGTGGACGATGAGGTTCACCGCATAGGGCGCGGCCTTGGGGTCGGCGGCCAGCCCGGCCTCGATTTCTTCCAGCCAGGCCTTGAAGCCGCTGCTTTCGCGCTGGTTCAGCGCCGGGAAGCTGCCGACGATGCCGCCCTTGCAGCAGGCCAGCACCAGTTGTGGGGTGGACACCAGGAACATCGGCGCCGCTACCAGGGGAACGCGCAGGCGGCGGTCGAGCAGGGTGGGCAGGGACATGACAGTCTCCTTGTCGGGTCAGAAAGGTTTGACGACCACCAGGATCACGATGGCGATCAGGAACAGCACCGGCACTTCGTTGAACCAACGGTAGAACACATGGCTGCGGGCGTTTTCGCCGCGGGCGAAGCGTTTGAGCATGGCCCCGCAGGCATGGTGGTAGCCGATCAGCAGCACGACCAGGGTGAGTTTGGTGTGCATCCAGCCCTGGCTGAGCCAGGCGGGATTGAGGTAGAGCATCCAGGCGCCGAGGACGATGGTGAGGATCATCGAGGGGCCCATGATGCCGCGGTAGAGCTTGCGCTCCATCACGCAGAAGCGCTCGCGGCTGGCGGCGTCCTCGCTCATGGCGTGGTAGACGAACAGGCGCGGCAGATAGAAGAGGCCAGCGAACCAGCAGATCACGGCAATGATGTGAAAGGCTTTGAGCCACAGGTACAGCATCGGGACTTCCTCGAATCAGCGATGAGCCGATAGTAGTGGCGCGCTGCAATGGCGTCATCCCTGCGTCTATTACACTGGGGGTGTCAGTGCCTTATCCCGTGCGTGGCGCGTTGTCGCGCATGCCGCATGGCATCCGGAAGATGCCAGGCCCGCAGCTCATGTCCGAACCGACGCCGCCCGAGAGCCCCGCCGCACCCGCAGCCGATGCTTCACCCCACGTCGCACCCCGCCGTTCGTTGGCTCGACACCCGCAGGTGCGTCAGTGGCGGCGAAGTCTGGCGTTCTGGGCCGGGGCCCTGCTGGTCGGGCTGGTGGCGCTGGCCTTCGCGCATCTGGCGGACCTGGCCAGCGCGACCTTTCGCTGGGTGGTCGCGCAGAACCAATGGTTGCCCTGGCTGATCTGCCCGCTCGGTTTCGCGGGGCTGGCGTGGGTGACCCAGGGTGCGCTGAAGAACACCCGGGGTAGTGGCATTCCCCAGGTGATAGTCGCTCTGGGGCAACGCAGCAGCCGCATCCGCAATGAGTTGCTGTCGCTGCCGATTGCGCTGGGCAAGCTGTTCGTGACCTTGCTGGCACTGCTGGTCGGGGCGTCGGCGGGCCGTGAGGGGCCGACCGTGCACATCGGCGCCGCGCTGATGTATTCCTTCGGCCGTCGTCTCGGGCTGTACGACAAGCACACGATCTCGGGCCTGATCATCGCCGGTGGCGCAGCGGGCATCGCCGCGGCCTTCAATACGCCCCTGGGCGGCGTGGTGTTCGCCATCGAGGAAATGAGCCGCACCTTCGAGCAGCGCTTCAGTGGGCTGGTGCTTACCGCCGTGTTGCTGGGCGGCATGGTGACGCTCGGGCTGATGGGCAGCTACAGCTACTTCGGCCGGCTCTCCGAAAGCATGCCACTGGGGCCGGCCTGGATCGCGGTGGGGGCCTGCGGGCTGCTCGGCGGATTGCTGGGCGGCATTTACTGCCGGTTGGTCCTGCCGGCCCGGCGCGGCCCGCTGAGCTTCATCAGCCGCTGGCGCGGGCGCTGGCCGATTCGTTTCGCCGCCGCCTGTGGCCTGCTGCTGGCGCTGCTGGGTCTGCTTTCGGGGCATCATGTGTTCGGCACCGGCTATGCGGAGACTCGCTCGATCCTCGAAGGCCAGCCGGTGGTGGAGCATGACTTCCTGCTGTGGAAGTTCATCGCCAACGTGGTTTCCTATATCGCCGGAATTCCCGGCGGCCTGTTCTCCCCGTCGCTCACCGTCGGCGCCAGCCTGGCGCCCTGGCTGGCGCCGTTGATTCCCGGCGCGAGCCTCCCAGCGGTGGGGTTGCTGGGGATGTCCGCCTACCTTGCCGGGGTGACGCGCACGCCGCTGACCGCCACGGTGATCACCGTGGAGATGTCCCACAGCCCGGACATGCTGATCCCGATCCTCGCCGCCACCCTGCTGGCCAGCGGCATCTCCGCGCGCATCAACCCGCTGCCCATCTACCACGCGCTGGCCCGTCAGATGCAGGAAACCCTGTCGCCGACCAAAGGGTCCCAAACCTAGGCGGATTCGCTCTGTTCAGCGGGGACAGTGGCTCATATCATGGGTGCCCCTGAATTTGGCCCCATAGGTGGAGTGACAGGCAGATGATCAAGGTCGGTATCGTAGGCGGTACGGGTTATACGGGCGTGGAACTGCTGCGCCTGCTGGCACAGCATCCCCAGGCGCGCGTCGAGGTGATTACCTCGCGTTCCGAGGAGGGCGTGAAAGTCGCCGACATGTACCCGAACCTGCGAGGCCACTATGACGGCCTGGCCTTCAGCGTGCCGGACGTGAAGCGTCTGGGCGAGTGCGATGTGGTGTTCTTCGCCACCCCCCACGGCGTGGCGCATGCACTGGCTGGCGAACTGCTGGCCACCGGCACCCGGGTGATCGACCTGTCCGCCGACTTCCGCCTGCAGGACGCAGAAGAATGGGCCAAGTGGTACGGCCAGCCCCACGGTGCGCCTGAGCTGCTGCCCGAGGCCGTCTACGGCCTGCCGGAAGTGAACCGCGAGGCGATCAAGTCCGCACGTCTGATCGCTGTGCCCGGTTGCTACCCGACCGCTACCCAGCTCGGCTTCATCCCGTTGCTGGAGAACGGCCTGGCCGACACCAGCCAACTGATCGCCGACTGCAAGTCCGGCGTCAGCGGCGCCGGTCGTGGCGCCAAAGTCGGCTCGCTGTTCTGCGAAGCCGGTGAAAGCATGATGGCCTACTCGGTCAAGGGCCACCGTCACCTGCCGGAAATCAGCCAGGGTCTGCGCCGCGCGGCCAAGGGCGACGTCGGTCTGACCTTCGTGCCGCACCTGACTCCGATGATCCGTGGCATCCACGCGACCCTGTACGCACGCGTCGCTGATCGTGGCGTCGACCTGCAGAAACTGTATGAAGAGCGCTACGCCAACGAGCCTTTCGTCGACGTGATGCCGGCCGGCAGTCATCCGGAAACCCGCAGCGTGCGCGGCGCCAACGTCTGCCGCATCGCGGTACACCGTCCCCAGGGCGGCGACCTGGTGGTGATCCTGTCGGTGATCGACAACCTGGTGAAGGGCGCGTCCGGCCAGGCGATCCAGAACATGAACATCCTGTTCGGCCTGGACGAGCACCTGGGCCTGTCCAACGTCGCGCTGTTGCCGTAAGGAACGATCGCCCCAAGGAGCGCTCGATTGATCTGCACCAAAGGATGAGTCGGATTAGTTGACCGTTTTTCTGGGGTAAGCGGATAATAGCCCGCAATGTTGTAACGTACGGCTTCGGCCGGGAGAGTTGTCACCATGACCATCGAAACCTTCACCCCCACCCCGCTGGTGTTTTCCCACGGCGCTGCGACCAAGGTGAAGAACCTGATCGACGAAGAAGGTAATCCGCGACTGAAGCTGCGGGTGTTCGTCACGGGCGGTGGCTGCTCAGGCTTCCAGTACGGGTTCACCTTCGATGAGGACACCGCGGACGACGACACCATCGTCGAGCGCGATGGTGTCAGCCTCGTGGTCGACCCGATGAGCTTCCAGTACCTCGCCGGTGCGGAAGTGGACTACCAGGAAGGCCTCGAAGGTTCGCGGTTCGTCATCAAGAACCCGAACGCAGCGACCACCTGCGGCTGCGGCCAGTCCTTCTCGATCTGATGCCGTAATCACGAAAACGCCGCGCAATTGCGCGGCGTTTTCGTTTGTGCGGCCGATTCAGGCGGGATAGAGCGCGCCGAGGATGCGTGGACCTCGCGCCGCGGTGACTTCCGCGCAGTTGCCCGGCAGGCGTTCGAGGAAGCGATGGGCCAGCCAGGCGAAGGCCATCGCCTCCATCCACTCCGGCGGTACCCCGCGATCGATGCTGCTGATGACGCTGGCGCCAGGCAGGTGCGCGGCAAGACTCTGCATCAGCGTGGCGTTGAAGGCGCCGCCGCCGCAGACCACCACTTCCTGGCAGTTGGGCTGGGCGTCCAGCAGGGACTCGGCGATGCTGTGGGCGGTGAGTTCCAGCAGGGTTGCCTGCACATCCTCGACCTTCACGGCGCCGTGATGGGCCAGGATCGTGTTCAGCCAGTCCAGATTGAAGCGTTCGCGCCCGGTACTCTTCGGTCCACGGGCGGCGAAGAAGTCGTCCGCGAGCATCTTCTGCAGCAGCATCGAATCGATCGAGCCACTGCCCGCCCAGGCGCCGTCACGGTCATAGGGTTCGCCGCGTTGCTCCTGGATCCAGGCGTCCAGCAACACGTTGCCAGGCCCGCAGTCGAAGCCGCGAACCGGCTTGCCGGGCGTTAACAGTGAGACGTTGCTGAATCCGCCGATATTGAGGATCGCGCACTCGCGGCTGTCCCGGCCAAACAGGGCCTGGTGGAATGCCGGAACCAGGGGGGCACCCTGGCCGCCGGCAGCCACGTCTCGGCGGCGAAAGTCGGCGACTACGTCGACACCGGTGAGCTCGGCGAGCAGGGCAGGGTTGCCGATCTGTACCGTGAAGCCCAGTTGCGGCTCATGGCGGATTGTCTGCCCGTGGCTGCCAATGGCGCGAATGGCGCTGGCGTTGAGGCCTTCGCGGGAAAGGAGCTCATGAATTCCCTGCGCGGCCAGGCGTACCCAGTGATTCTCCGCCAGGGCAGAGCGGGCGATTTCATCGGGGCCGGAGGAGCAGAGCGCCAGGAGGTCGGCACGAAGGGCCGCAGGCATGGGAAGGTAGTGGGAGGCGAGCAGGGTGGTCTGCTCGCCTTGCTTGACCAAGGCGATGTCCAGCCCGTCGAGACTGGTGCCGGACATCACCCCTAGATAGAGCGGCATGGCTCAGCGCTTGTTCAGGGCCAGGAAAGTCGCCTTCTCCTGGTCCATGCGCGCGATCAGCGGTTGGGCCTGAGCCAGGAAACGCTTGCGCTCCTGGCCGCTCAGCGGATCGGCCGTCGGCAGCTTGGCGCTCAGCGGGTCGACGTGCTTGCCGTTGACCTGGAACTCGTAATGCAGGTGCGGGCCGGTGGCGAGGCCGGTCATGCCGACGTAACCGATGATCTGGCCCTGCTTCACCGCCACACCCGAACGGATGCCCTTGGCGAAACGACTCATGTGGCCGTACACGGTGCGATAGCGCTGACCGTGCTGGATCACCACGGCGTTGCCATAACCGCCCTTGCGGCCGGCCTCGAGGATCTTGCCGTCGCCGGTCGCCTTGATCGGCGTGCCGGTCGGCGCTGCGTAGTCGACGCCTTTGTGTGCGCGAATCTTGTTCAGGACGGGGTGGAAACGCCCGATCGAGAAGCGCGAGCTGATGCGGGCGAAGTCCACCGGCGTACGGATGAACGCCTTGCGCATGCTGGTGCCGTCGGCGCGCAGGTAGCTGGTGTTGCCCTGTTTGTTGGTGTAGCGCACCGCGGTGTATGGCTTGCCACGGTTGACGAAGCGTACGGCGAGGATGCTTCCGGTACCGACCTGCTTGCCCTGCACTTGCTGGGACTCGTAGATCACGTCGAACGAATCGCCTTCGCGAATATCCTGGGCGAAGTCAATGTCGTAGCCCAGGATGCTGGCCATCGACATGATCAGGTCGTGCGACAGTCCGGCATTCCGGCCGGCAACGAACAACGAGCTGTCGATGCGGCCGTGGGCGTAGTTGGCGTGCACCGAGGGTTTGACCACGTCGCGCTTGAAGTCATAGCCCCTGGCGGATTTGCTCAGGCTGATGGTCTCCAGGTCGTTGCGCTTGATCTTCAGGCCCTGCAGGTCGCCCTTGGCGTCAATGAGGAAGTCCACCTCCTGGCCGACATCCAGGCGGGTGAACTGCTTGGCGCTCTTGTTGGCGGCAAGCACGTCGTGCACGGCGTTCGCCGGCAGGCCGGCCTTCGCGAACACGTTGGAAAGAGTGTCGCCCTTGCCCACGGTCACGCTTTTCCACGCAGGTTCTGCGGGAGCGGAGGGGGAGGGTTGCTGGTTCGAGTCGGCGAGATCGTTCTTTTTGTCCGCGTCTTTTCCGGCGCTGTTCTGGTTATCGGACGAGCCTTCTATCTGTACAAAAGGAGAAGAATCGTCGTCTTCCGTGACCGGATTGGGTCGAAGATCGTCTTTTTCCTGAGTGATGCGGTCGGTACCGCTGTCCAGCTCCAGATTGAGCGTGGTCTTCTTCGCCTCGACCTCGGCCGAGGGGAACACCAGCAGAGCCAGGCTGAGGAGCGCTGCTACACCGCTTGCGGCCAGCAGATGGCTCTTCGGGTAGTACGGCGCTTTCTGATTGGATTGCGTCATGGCGTGAGTGGTGTTTTGGGAATGTGAAATAACTGCCTAAAATATAACCAAATTCCTTCAGAGGCAACCCTGCTGACGGAGATCTGGCGTACTGTCCTCTGGCGCCGGGCAAAACTTGTTTTTAGTGCCTGTTCTTGTATCGTTGGTTCCCTTTCGTAATTCGCAACGTACAGGAACCTGCAATGAAGTCGGTCGAAGAGCAGCTGGCGCTGATCCAGCGCGGAGCAGACGAAATTCTCGTGGAAGCCGAGCTGATCGAAAAGCTCAAGCGCGGCCAGCCCCTGCGTATCAAGGCTGGATTCGACCCGACCGCCCCCGATCTGCACCTCGGTCACACTGTTCTTATTAATAAGCTGCGCCAGTTCCAGGAGCTGGGGCATCAGGTGATCTTCCTGATCGGTGACTTCACTGGGATGATCGGTGACCCCAGTGGGAAAAGTGTTACCCGTCCACCCCTCACTCGCGAGCAGGTTCTCGAGAACGCCGAGACCTACAAGGCTCAGGTCTTCAAGATTCTCGACCCCGCAAAGACCGAGGTAGCCTTCAATTCCACCTGGATGGACCAGCTTTCCCCCGCTGATTTCATCCGCCTGGCTTCCCAGTACACCGTTGCTCGCATGCTGGAACGCGATGATTTCAGCAAACGCTATGCCAGCAATCAGTCCATCGCTATCCACGAGTTCCTTTATCCGCTGGTTCAGGGCTACGACTCCGTCGCGCTGCGCGCCGATGTCGAGTTGGGTGGCACTGACCAGAAGTTCAACCTGCTGATGGGGCGGGAACTGCAGCGTGCCTACGATCAGGAGCCGCAGTGCATCCTGACCATGCCGCTGCTGGAAGGCCTGGACGGCGTGAAGAAGATGTCCAAGTCCCTGGGCAACTACATTGGCATCCAGGAAGCGCCGGGCGTCATGTACAGCAAGCTGGTTTCCATCCCGGATACCCTGATGTGGCGTTACTTCGAGCTGCTGAGCTTCCGTTCTATGGAAGAGATCGAGGACTTCAAGAAAGACGTCGACTCGGGTGCCAATCCGCGTGACATCAAGATCAAGCTGGCCGAAGAGATCGTGGCTCGCTTTCATGGCGAGGAGGCGGCCGCTTCGGCGCACAAGTCCGCGGGTAACCGCCTGAAGGATGGCGAACTGCCGGCAGACCTGCCGGAAGTGGAAGTTGCTGCGGCGGAAGACCTGCCGATCGGCGCTGTCCTTAATAAGGCGGGCCTGGTGAAGAACTCCGCAGTTGCTCGCGATCTGCTGTCGTCTAGCGGTGTGCGCGTAGACGGTGAGGTCGTGGATCGCAGCTTCGTCTTCAAGATTGGCGCTGTTCATGTTGTCCAGGCCGGCAAGAAAGCCTTCGCTCGCGTCTCCTTGGTGGCCGAGTAAGAAAGTTTGAAAAAGTCGTTGACGGGTCGTTTCAAGTCCCTATA
>NZ_JBTVPY010000019.1:0-120906 GCF_054720805.1 Pseudomonas sp. MT3 | reverse complement strand
GTGCTGAGCAATGACAGCGATGTGGATAACACGCTCAGTGTTGTCAGCTTCAGCATTGCAGGCGTAACCGGTGACTTTAACGCCGGCGATACCGCCACCCTCAACGGCGTCGGCAGCTTCACCCTGGGTAGCGATGGCAACTACACCTTCATCCCGGTGAAGGATTGGAACGGCTCGGTACCCGAGGTCACCTACACCACCAATACCGGCAGCAGCTCGACGCTGAATATCACCGTCACTCCAGTGGACGATGCCTCGGTACTGGCTCCGGACAGCAACACCGTCGACGAGGACAACACCGCCACCGGTAATGTGCTCAGTAACGATAGCGATGTGGATAACGCCCTCACCGTCTCCAGCTTCAGCATCGCGGGCGTACAGGGCAGCTTTGCCGCCGGCAGCAGCGCGGCCCTCGCCGGTATCGGCTCACTGGTGATCAACAGCGACGGTACCTACACCTTCACTCCGGCGAAGGATTGGAACGGCTCGGTACCCGAGGTCACCTACACCACCAATACCGGTAGCAGCTCGACACTGAATATCACCGTCACTCCAGTGGATGACGCGTCGGTACTGACCCCGGACAGCAACACCGTCGACGAGGACAGCACTGCCACTGGCAACGTGCTGAGCAATGACAGCGATGTGGATAACACGCTCAGTGTTGTCAGCTTCAGCATCAACGGCATGACCGGCACCTTCGCCGCCGGCGATACCGCCACCCTCAACGGTGTTGGCAGCTTCACCCTGGGCAGCGATGGCAACTACACCTTCACCCCGGTGAAGGACTGGAATGGTTCGGTGCCCGAAGTCACCTACACCACCAATACCGGTAGCAGCTCCACACTGAATATCACCGTGACCCCGGTGGACGATGCCTCGGTACTAGCCCCCGACAGCAACACTGTCGACGAGGACAGCACTGCCAGCGGTAATGTGCTCAGTAACGATAGCGATGTGGACAATGTCCTTTCTGTTGCCAGCTTCAGCATCGCAGGCATGACCGGCACCTTCGCCGCCGGCGATACCGCGACCCTCAACGGTGTCGGCAGCTTCACCTTGGGCAGCGATGGCAACTACACCTTCATCCCGGTGAAGGATTGGAACGGTTCGGTGCCTGAAGTCACCTACACCACCAACACTGGCAGCAGCTCCACGCTGAATATCACCGTCACCCCAGTGGACGATGCACCAATCGCGCGTCCGGACAGCGCGACGGTCAACGAAGACGATTCGATCAGGATCGATGTGCTGGGCAACGACAGCGATGCCGACAACGACCCGCTGACCGTCACCGAGGTCGCGGCGAGCAACGGCCAGGTCGTGATCAACGCCGACGGCACCCTGACCTATACGCCGAAAGCCAACTTCAGCGGCACCGATACCATCACCTACAAGATCAGCGATGGCCAGGGCGGCTTCGCCACCTCGACGGTGAACGTCAACGTCATCGCCGTGGCGGACAAGCCGACCCTCGACCTGGATGGCAGCAGCGGCCGCCCGCCGGCGACCGGCCTGACCGTGGAAACCTGGACCAACCTGTCGGGGCTCGGCAGCAATGGCAGCGGCATCCCGCCGTCCACCCTGCAAGCGGTGATCGATGGCGCCGGCACGGCCGGCAGCACAAGCTCGACCAGCAGCGTGAACAACCCCAACGTCAACGCCGGCACCGCCAACAAGGTCAGCGGCCTGATCTTCCTCGAAGCCGGCCACACCTACACCTTCGCCGGCGTGGGCGACGACAGTATCCGCCTGGTCGTCGGCGGCACCAACGTCGCCGAGGCGACCTGGGCCGGCACAGGCGGCACCAGCGGCAAGTTCAGCGGCACCTTCACACCCACTGAAAGCGGCTACTACACGATCGCGCTCTACCAGCACAACCAGAGCGGCCCGGGCAGCTACAACCTGACGATCTCCGATAACGGCGGCACGCCGCAGACCCTCGGCACCGACAGTGCGCTGGTCTACCACAACACCGGCGAACTCACCGTTGCGGGCGAGCGCCTGGGCGATCTGGTCGGCGACAACGGCCAGGGGCACTACACCGTCTTCGGCCCCAACGAGGGCAACGAAGACACCAGCATCCCGCTGTCGAAGATCAGCGCGGTGCTGACCGATACCGACGGTTCGGAAAACCTGTCGATCAGCATCAGTGGCATCCCCGACGGAGCCATCCTGAGCGACGGCATCCACAGCTTCACCGCCGATGCCAGCAACGGCAGCGTGGACGTCACCGGCTGGGACCTGTCCAAGCTGACCTTCACTCCGCCGGCCAACGCCAACGGCACCATCACTCTGCAGGTGAACGCCACCGCCACCGAGTCGAGCAACGGCGACAAGGCGACCACCAGCCTGCCGCTGGAGATCCAGGTCCATCCGCTCAACGATGTGCCGACCGCCACCCAGCAGAACATCGCCATCAATGAGGACGATGTGCTGAACGGGCAGATCGTCGCCAACGACGTCGACCACGACAGCCTCAGCTACACCGTCAAGACCGGCACGACCCACGGCGTCCTGATGCTCGATGGCAAGACCGGGGCGTATACCTATACCCCGGCGGCCAACTACAGCGGCCCGGACAGCTTCACCGTCACCGTCAGCGACGGCAAGGGCGGCACCGTCGACTCCGTGGTGACCCTCGACATCGCGCCGATCAACGATGCGCCGCTGTCGGTGGACGCCACCGCCAGCCTCTACGCCGGTAAGAACTACACCTTCGGCCTGAAGGACTTCGCCTTCAACGACACCGCCGATTCCGCCAATGGCCAGAACCACAGCCTGCAAAACGTGATCATCAAGGCGCTGCCGGACTCGGGCACCCTGCTGCTCGACGGAACCGCCGTGCAGGCCGGCCAGGCCATCAGCGCAAACGATGTTTCCGCCGGCAAACTGACCTTCGTGCCGGATGCCTCGGGCGCCAACGCGCACTTCAGCTTCGCCGTGCAGGACAGCGGCGGCACCGCCAACGGTGGTATCGACACTTCGGCAACCCACGGCTTCGACATCCGCGTCGGCCAGATGCAGATCCCGGAAACCACCCCCAACGGCGACAACACCCTGGTCGGCGGATCGGGCGACGACGTGATCCTCGGTGACGTCGGCGGCCTGCTGACCACCACCCAGCCGGGCACCAACTACAACATCGCCCTGATCGTCGATACCTCCGGCAGCATGAAGTTCAGCCTCGCCGGCCAGGACAACGCGGACTATGTCGACTCGCGGATGAAGCTGGTCAAGGAGGCGCTGATCAACCTGGCCAACGAGCTGAAGGACCATGACGGCGTGATCAACATCAGCCTGATCGGCTTCTCCACCGGCGCCAGCATCAAGGTCAGCATCGCCGACCTCACCAACCTCAACGTCAGCGACCTGATCGACGCCATCGGCAGGACCCAAAACACCGGCCTCCAGGCCGACGGCGGCACCCACTACCAGGCGGCCTTCGAGCAGGCGGTGAACTGGTTCAACGCCTCGGCGCAGAAGAACAACGGCTACGAGAACCTGACCCTGTTCCTCACCGACGGTGACCCGACCCAGTCGAACACCCACGGCAACGGCACCGCCACCACGGCGGACGTGGTACGCGAGTCGGTGCAGTCCTTCAGCAGCCTGAGCGGCGTCAGCGACGTCCGTGCCATCGGTATCGGCAATGGCATCAACGAGAACATCCTGAAGTTCTTCGACAACAGCAACGTGACCGGCACCGGCACGGTGAGCATCGACACCAGCACGAGCAACCTGCTGCATAACTTCAGCAGCGGCAGCCTGAGCGGCTGGGAGCTGAACAGCAAAGGCGGCGGCAACGGCACCAGCATCGACTATGGGTTCTTCAACAACCGGTTGAAGATGGTCGACAGCAACAGCAACGGTTCCACCAGCGCAGCCAGCCCGAGAGCGGAGGTCACCAGCGGCACCACCTCCCGCTTCAGCTTCGACTTCAGCGAAACGCTGAACCCTCGCGACACCTTCGAGTGGCGGCTGGAGAAACTGGTGAACGGAGGCTGGAGCACCGTGTCCGACTCCGGGATCCTGGATTCGTCCACCGGCAGCACGACCATCACCACCAAGGCCGTCGGTGAAGGCACCTACCGCTTCGAGTTCATCCTCACCGACAACAGCAGTTCGGACCGAGCCACGGTCTACATCGATGACATCAAGCAGACCATCTATACGCCGAACCCGGTGAGCGGTCCGGTCGGCCAGGTGGACATCGTGAACAGCGCCAGCGAACTGCATGGCGCGCTGCACGGCGGTTCCACCAGTTCCGAACTGGCGCCCTCGGGCAGCGACAGCATCCAGGGCGGAGCCGGGGACGACATCCTCTTCGGCGACAGCATCAACACCGACCACCTGCCCTGGGGCGTCAACGGCAACCCGGTCAAGCCGGCCGACCTGCCGGCGGGCTCCGGCGTCGGCGCGCTGACGGCGTTCCTCGAACTGAAGAACGGCCATGCGGCGACCAGCGAAGAGATGTACAGCTACATCAAGGCCAACCATGCACTGTTCAACGTCGAAGGCGATACCCGCGGCGGCAACGACACCCTGAACGGTGGCGAGGGCAACGACATCCTCTATGGTCAGGGTGGCAATGACATCCTCATCGGGGATGCCGGCAACGACATCCTGTTCGGCGGTGCCGGCAACGACCAGCTCATCGGCGGCAAGGGCAACGACATCCTCACCGGCGGTGCGGGTGCCGACACCTTCGTCTGGAAGGCCGGCGACCTGGGCAACGACACCATCACCGACTTCAAGGCCGAACAAGGTGACCGCATCGACATCAGCGACCTGCTGCCGGATACCGCGCACAACGACATCCTCAGCTACCTGAAGGTGGACACCACGACCTCGACCCTGCAGGTGAGCACCACCGGCCAGATCGACACCGGCGCGGACGTCACCATCAAGCTGAGCGGCGTGGACCTGACCACCTACGGCGCCACCTCGTCGGAGATCGTCGGCAAACTGGTGGCGGGCTCCGATCCTCTGGTCAAGACTGAGCATCACTGATCCCTCGTTGCCGCCAGGCAACGAACACGTCAGGCTCTGCCATCGCGCCAGCGCGCCATCCTTCGGGGCGGCGCCGCTGGCGTACTTTCACTTCCGACAATGGGGACGGCCCGATGCTGTACATCCAGCGCAACGCCGAGGGAAAACTGGCGCGCGTCGAAGACGCCGAATTCGATGGAATGACCGGAACGCTGCCAGCCGACCACCCGGACATCCAGGCCTGGCAAGCCGCCGAGAGCAGCCTGCTGCATCTGAAGCAGAGCGACCTGGACATGATCCGGGTGCTGGACGACCTGATCTCGGTGCTGATCACCAAGGGCGTCATCCGCATCACCGACCTGCCGCCGGCCGCGCGCTCCAAGCTGCTCAACCGCACCCAGGCCCGCGAGGCCCTGGGCGGACTGACCCGGTTGATCAATGACGATGAGGAAACGGGACTGATCTGAGGCCCCGTTTTCATTTGCAGGGAAAGGCGCCCTGCAAAGCCTGCCGGCGAAGCGCGTCTTTGTAGGAGCGAGCTTGCTCGCGAACCGCTTAACGCCAATGTGGCCGGGTAATTCTGTTCGCGAGCAAGAACTAGGCGTCCCCCTCGATCCTACGAAGAGCAACGAGCTAAGCCCACCATCACCACGGCGCCGGCCCACCGAACAGTTGCCCCTGCGCCCCCTGAATCCCCATCTCGCGCAATACGCGGAACTCCCCGTCGGTCTCCACCCGCTCGGCGATCAGCGGCAGGTCGATGCTGTGCGCCGCGCGCTGCATGGCCTCGATGAACAGACGCTTGTCGTTCTCCTGGTCGATGGCGCGGATGTGGCTGCCATCCACCTTCAGATAGGCCAGGCCCAGGCGGGCCAGGTTGCCGATCATGCTGAAGCGGCCGCCGAAATGCTGCAGGCTCAGGCTGTAGCCCAGCCCATGCAGGCGGTGGGCCAGGGCTTCGAGCACCGCCTGAGCCGGCAACTGGTCTTCCTCCAGCTCTAGGGTCAGGCGCCCGGCGAACTGCGGATGCTGCCGCAGCAGGTCGAACACCCGCGCGCTGGAGCGTTCGTCGCGCAGCAGCGCCGCCGACAGGTTCAGCGCCAGCGACCGGTCGTGGCGGGCGAGGTCGGCAAGCACGCTTTCCAGCATCAGCAGGTCAAGCCGCGCGGTCCAGCCGAAGCGGTCCAGCCAGGGCAGGAAACGCCCGGCGGCGATGTGGCCGCCCTGCCCGTCCGGCAGGCGCGAGAGGACCTTGTGGTGCAGCACCCGCTGCCGATCGGCGCAAGCCACCACTGGCTGGAAATACAACTGGAAGCGCTTGTGCGCCAGCGCCTCGTCCAGCAGCCGGTGCCAGGCATGGCGTTCCTCGGCGACCGGGCTGGCGCCATCCTGGAGGAACGCCCAGCAACGCTCGCCCTCGCGCTCGGCCAACGCCAGCGCCTCATCGGCGCGCAGCAGCAGCGTCTGCGCCGACTCGCCGGACACGAAGGGCACCAGCCCCAGGCTCGCCACCGGACTGACATCGCTGGCACCGGTGCTGGCCAACGCCGCAAGCATGGACTCCAGGCGCATCGCCAGGTCCGGCGCCTCCTCGGGCATCAGCCCCGGCGCCAGCATCACGAACTCGCCGCCGCGGCTGCGCGCCAGGGTCAGGCCGGCGCCCAGCCCCTGTCCGGCCAGGCGCAGTTGATCGGCCACGGCCTTGAGCAACTGGTCGACGCGCGGACCACCCAGGCGCTGGTTCAGGCCGACCAGGTCGCGCACCCGCAGGATCAGCAGCAGGCCGCTGCCGACCTGGTCCTCGGCGCTCAGCCGTGCCTGCAGTTGCAGGTCGAAGAAGCGTCGGTTGCCCAGGCCGGTCAGGCTGTCCTGGTAAGCCTCATCGCGCAGCCGTTCGCTGCGCTCGGCCTGTTCCTGGAACAGCGCCTTGAGCTTCTCCACCATCTGGTTCATCGCCTGCACCACACGGCGCAGTTCCGGCGTACGCGGCAACTCCGGCACGCTGAGGAACTCGCGGCGGGCGATGGCATGGGACTGCGCCACCATGTAGTCCAGCGGTTTGAGCTGGCGGCGCAGGAGGACGGCGCCGAGCACCGCGCTGGCGACACCGCACAGGGCCAGCCAGAGCAGGCTGCCCAACGCGCTCTGCCAGAGCTTGGCGATGGCGAACATCGGGTGGCTGACGACCTCGACCCGCGCCGCCTGGGTCCAGCCACGACTGACGATGGCGTCACCGCCGGCCGAATGCAGGTCGATCAGCGCAACGAACCACTGCGGCACCCTGGCCGCCACCGTATCCGGCACGCCGGTGCGCTCGACGATCGCCTGGCCGCTGGCCAGGTCGACCACCCGAATGCTCTCGAAATAGCCACTGTCGAAGATCGAGCTGACCATCAGCTCGACCATCGCCGGATCGTCGATGTTCGGCGTCAGCGACAACCCCAGCGCCGTGGCGGCATCCTGGGCATGGGAGCGCAGTTGGTTGACGTACTGCCCACGGGAGCTTTCCAGGCTGACCATGAAGCTGCCGCTGAAGGCGACCACCAGGAACAGGCAGATGGCAATGAGCAATTGTTTGAACAGGGACATCGTGTCTCCACGCTCTCATTCGTTCAGGGGAAAGCCTTCGGCTTTCATTTTCTTCAGCAGGTCCTGCCAGCGAGACAACCGCTTGCTATCGCCGACCTGCTTGCCGCCGCTGGCGTTGGCCAGCCACAAGCCCTCGCCGTTGAAGGCGTACACCGGCTGCAGGTCGGTGCGCTGGCTGGCCGGCAGCAAGCTGCCGATCAGGTTGTCCAGCACCAGTGGCACGGCATCGGGGCGGGGGTAGTACGTCAGCACCATGTGCGCCTGGTTCAGGCGCAGCGCCTTGACGTAGGTGATGCGCAGCTTCTGCGCCGGCACGCCCAGGTGCCGCAGGCTGATGTACTTGGCGATGGCGAAGTCCTCGCAATCGCCGGCGCCCTTGAGCAGCGCTTCAACCGGCGTCGCCCAGTAATCCACCTCGCGCCACAGGCCGATGTCATCGGTGAAGCGCAACTGCGCATTGAAGAAGCGGTTGACCACCTGCAATTGTTCGCGCTCGGGCAAGCCCCTGGCGTCCTCGAGCAGACCCTGCCAGGCATCGATGCGCGAATGCTGCTCGCCCAGCGGACCGTAGAGCGATTCGGCGCGCTGGCCGATCAGGTGGAAGTCCCACTCGCCCGGCTGCGCGCCGGCCAGCACGGCGAGCGACGTCGCCAGCGCCAGGAGCAGGGCTCCGGGACGGCTACGGCGCAACGCACGGGTGGAACGGCTGGACACGATCGCGACTTCTCGACTGCGAGGCGTCCGCCTCGCTTAGGCACACGCCGGAGCGGCATGGTGCAAGCTGGTCGCGAAAAAAACAATGGCACAATGCAATCAAGCATTGCGCCATTGTCGGTTGGCGGGGAATGGAGCGGGATCAGCTCTTCCGCGGCGGCGTGACGATGTCGAACCAGAACTCGAAGTCGTCGAGCATGCCGAACAGCTTCGCCAGCAGCAGCGGGTTGCCGGAACTCTTGAGCTTGCCCTCGGCCACCAGACTCACCGGCGAGACTTGCTTGAGCAGCAGGCGGTTGAGGTCGGCGCGGTCGATGGTTACGGTCTGCCCGGCGTTCTCGCTCTGCACGCCCTTGATGTTGTTCAGGTGCGAGTTCTTCAGCTCCAGCAGGTACTGCTCCTTCACGTCCGGCAGCACCAGGTTGATGCTCAGGTCCTCACCCTCGGCCTTCTGCGCGTTCAGGCGCACGCCGAGGTAGTCGAACAGCAGGCCGGTATCCATCGCCGCCAGGGCGTCGGAACTGGTGACCCGCAGCGACGGCTGGTCACGCGGCACGCCGTTGCGCAGTTCCTGCGCGGCCACCAGGTAGCTGTTGCGCCAGCCGGCGTTCTCCGCCTGGTAACCGAGCTGCTCCAGGGCGTCGGCCTGCAGGGCACGGGCGGCCTGGTTGGACGGGTCGGCGAAGACCAGCTTGTTGACCACCTCGACCACCCAGCGGTACTCGCCCTTGTCGTAGGACTGTTTCGCCAGTTGCAGCAGGTGGTCGGCGCCGCCCATGAACTCCACGTACTTCTTCGCCGAATCTTCCGGCGCCAGCGGGTCGAGGGTCGCCGGGTTGCCGTCGTAGTAGCCCAGGTACTTGTTCACCACCGCCCGCACGTTGTGGCTGACGCTGCCGTGGTAGCCCCGGTTGTACCACTCGTTGGCCAGCTCCGGCGGCACCTGGAAGCGCTCGTGGATCTGGTTGATGGTCACGCCCTGGTTGGCCAGATACAGGGTCTGGTCGTTCAGGTAACCGTACATGTCACGCTGTTTTTCCAGGGTGTGGACGATGTCGTCGTGCCCCCAGCGCGGCCAGTTGTGCGAGGCGAGCATCACCTCGGCCTTGTCGCCATAACGGTGCAGCGCCTCGTTGATGTACTTGCTCCAGCCCAATGCGTCGCGGGTTTCGGCACCGCGCAGGGTATAGAGGTTATGCAGCGTACCGGTGACGTTCTCGGCCATCAGCAGCGCCTTCTGCTGCGGCAGCCAGACGTTCATTTCCGCCGGCGACTCGGTGCCCGGCGTGTTCTGGAAGGTGACGGGCACGCCGTCGATCTCCAGCTCCTGCAGGTCGCCCTCGATCACTTTGGTCGGTGCGAGGATGCTCAACGGCCCGCGCGCCACGCCCTTGCCGATGGCCATGTCGACCTGGCCCTGCTCGCCCTTGGGCAGCAGGGTGCCGTACTGGTAGGTGGCGCGGCGGATCATGGCGTTGCCGGCCAGCACGTTCTCCTTGATGGCCGCCTCCATGAAGCCTTTGGGCGCGATGATCTGCACCTCGCCCTTGTCGACCTGCTCCGGGGTCACCAGCCCCTTCACCCCGCCGAAATGGTCGACGTGGGCGTGAGTATAGATGACCGCGCGGATCGGCTTCTGTCCCAACTCCTGGCTAACCAGCGCATAGGCCGCCTTGGCGGTGGCCGGAGTGGTCAGGGTGTCGATGACGATCCAGCCGCTCTTGCCCTCGACGAAGGTGATGTTGGCCAGGTCGAAGCCGCGCACCTGGTAGATGCCGTCGGTGACCTTGTACAGGCCGTACTTCAGGTTCAGCACGGCCTGGCGCTGCAGGCTCGGGTTGACGCTGCCGATATCCTTGCCGCTATTGAGGAAGTCATAGCTGCCCAGTTGCCAGGCGACGCTGCCGTCCTCGTTCTTGATCACCAGGTTGTCCGGGCGCTTGAGCAGCCCCTTCTCCACGCGATCGAAATCGGCGCGGTCGGAAAACGGCAGCGTCTCGCGCACCTTCTGCTGGGCGGCGAGGGTGAACTCGGTGGGCGGCTTGGGTAGCTCGGCGGCGGCGAGCAGGCCCGGACAGAGGCTGGCCAGCAGGATGGCGGCGGAAAGGCGGGACATCGATGAACTCCGGTATTTGTTGTTGTGCTCGCACTATGCCGGTCGTTTCGCTAATAATTCCAATGCATTCCAACCAAATAATCAATGCAGAAACCGCATGAACGACCTTCGCCAGCTACGCCATTTCGTCGCTCTCGCCGAACACGGCCATTTCGCCCGTGCCGCCGATGCGGTGAACCTCAGCCAACCCGCCCTGTCCCGCAGCATCCAGGCGCTGGAGGGGCGGTTGAACTGCCAGCTGGTGGACCGCAACCCACGCGGCGTCACCCTCACCGCCCACGGCCGGCTGGTGCTGGAGCATGCCCGCCGCCTGCTGGCCGGCGACCGCGCCCTGAAGAACGCCGTGCTGCAACTGGCGGACCTGGAAACCGGCGAACTGCGCCTGGGCGCCGGCCCCTTCCCCGCCGCACGGCTGATGCCGCAGGTGCTCGCGCGCTACAGCAGCGCGCACCCGCGAGTGTCGATCCTGCTTTCCATCGAGAACTGGAGCGAGCTGCACCAGCGTCTGCTGGACGATGAGCTGGAGCTCTTCATCGCCGACTACCGCGAGCTGGAAGGCGACAGCCGCCTCGACATCCTGCCGCTGCGCGTACATCGCAGCGTACTGTTCTGCCGGCCGGGACATCCCCTGATCGACACGCGGCCCTCGGTCGAACGCCTGCTCGACTACCCGCTGGCCGGCCCGCGCCTGCCGCGCGACGCTCAGGAGCGCCTGGCCCGGAACCTCGGGCGCGAGCAACCGCTGAGCGTGCAATGCGATGACGTGCTGATGCTCAAGGAGCTGGTGAAAGGCAGCGACGTACTCTGCCTCGCCACCTGGGACGTGGTGGCCGAAGACGTACAGGCCGGGCGCTTGGCCGTGCTGCCCTGGCCCAACCGCGACGATGCTTCCGCGCGTGGCTCCGCCTATGCCCTGGTGCGTCATGCCAGCCGCAGCCTGTCTCCTGCGGCCAACCAGTTCGTCGCGTTGTTGCTGGAGGAGGACGCGGCGTTTCGCGCCGCGCCCTGACCGCCACGGCTCAGCGACTCCAGCCCTCGTAGCGATCGTGATCGCGGTCGTGGTAGTCCCGGCGGTAATCACGGTGCGGGCGGTCATTCCAGTCGCGGTCATGCCAGCCGCGATCGTGGTCGTATTCGTGAATCACGCAACCGGTCAACGGAAGGATGAGCAGTACAGCAGCGAAGATGCGACGCATGGCGCCTCCTGAAACGAGCCGGCAGCCCCACGGGAATGCGGGGCGATGATTCTTCCGGTCTCACAGGATCAGACATTGCGGCCAGGCGCCGGTGCGGTCGCGCAAGGTAAAGCTTTGGTAAATCAGCCGTTTACAGTTTCCAGACGGCGCTGACGGCGGCTCTGCAGGTGCAGCACGCCGAACAGCAAAACCTGCAACTGCTCGCCCAGCGAACGACCGCGCGCCAGCAGCAATACCTCGCCGACATGCGCCAGCAGCATCACGCCGGACACCCACAGCAACGGGCGATGCAACTCGCCGAAGGGGTAGGCGAGATTGAGGACGGCGGCGAGCCAGAACATGGCCAGCGCGCCCTTGGCGAAACTCAGCAATTCGGACATGACGATCTTTCCCTGGATTAAGGTCGGAGCAGTCTGCCGTCCGGCTCGTCCTGAATGCTCCTGTCTTTCGACTGGCGGTGCATTTCGCCGAGGCAGCATGCCCTGTTCGCGAGCAAGCTCGCTCCTACAGGTATGCACGGGTGCGCCCTTCGTAGGAGCGAGCTTGCTCGCGAACCCGGTACCACACCGAACCCGCCGGCTGACCTTACCCACCGAACTGCCCCAACTCATGGAAGCCCGGCCCGGTTGAAGCTAGAGTCCGACCAACACCCCCGCCGCAAGGAGCGGCCATGCCCGAACTCAGCCACCAGCAGGCGCAGCGCCGCGTCGACGACATCCTTGCCTTCGAGCGGGAGCTGCAACGCCTGAACGACGAGGGCGCCCTCGCCCTCGATGCCGCGCAACGCGAACGCCTGCGCGACCACCAGCACCGCCTGCTCGCCGACTACCGCGCACGTTTCGACATCGACCGCGACAGCCAGGACCATCGGCTGTCGCTGGGCATGCGCATCGCATCCTTCCTCGGCGCGCTGGCCCTGGCGGCCAGCCTGTTCTTCCTCTTCTACCAGTTCTGGGGGCTGTTCGCGGAAACCGCCCAGGTACTCATCCTCATCGCCGCGTCCCTCGGCAGCCTGCTGCTCACCCTCGTCCTGCAGCGCCGCGACGCCTCCGGCTATTTCGCCAGGCTCGGCGCCATGCTGGCCTTCGCCTGCCTGGTGCTGAACGTGGTGATGGTCGGGCAGATCTTCAACATCACGCCCTCGGACAAGGCCCTGCTGCCCTGGGCCGCCTACGCCCTGCTGCTGGCCTACACCAGCAACGCCCGCCTGCTGCTGGCCGCCGCGCTGATCTGCGCGATGGGCTACGTCGCCGCGCGGGTCGGCACCTGGAGCGGCGTGTACTGGCTGGACGTGGGCGAGCGCCCAGAAAACTTCTTCCCCGCCGCCCTGCTGATCTTCCTCGTGCCCTCGCTGGTCGGCCAGGGGCGCTTCGATGGCTTCGCCGCGACCTACCGGGTGTTCGGCCTGCTCGGGCTGTTCCTGCCGATGCTGGTGCTGGCCAACTGGGGCGGCGGCAGCTACCTGGCGCTGGGTTCCGGCACGGTGGAAAACCTCTACCAGGTGCTCGGCTTCGTCGCCTCGGGGCTGGTCATCTGGCTCGGCGCACGCCGCGAATGGCCGGAGGTGGTGAATACCGGGCTGACCTTCTTCGTGGTGTTCCTCTACACCAAGTTCTTCGACTGGTGGTGGGAGGTGATGCCCAAGTATCTGTTCTTCCTCTTGCTCGGCCTGTGCGCGGTGCTGATCCTGCTGGTACTGCGCCGCCTGCGCAGCGCCCACGGCCTGCTGGGAGGGAACCGTCCATGAACTGGACCCGCACCCATGCGCTGCTCGGCGGCGTCGGGCTGATCCTGCTGGTCAACGCCGTGGCGCTCGGCGGCGTGGCCTGGAACTGCTCGGGCGAGCCGGACAGCCGGCTCCCCCTCACCCAGCGCGAGCTGGATCGCAACAGTTCCTGGCACAACGAGAACAGCGGCCTGAGCTTGCGCCTGCGCTGGCGCACGCCCACCCGGGATGAGGGCACGCGGCACAACCGTGGCTGGCTGCCGGCCATCGACGCGCAGAAGATGGCCAGGCTGGGCTTCGTCATGCCCGCGCAGGTGGACGACGACAGCGCTCCGCGCTTCAGCCGCCAGCAATCGCGCGATGCCCTGCTGGTGCTGGAACTGGACGGCCCGCTGTACCAGCGCGAAGTGCAGCTGACGCGCAAGCGCCTCGACGAGGCTCGCCAAGCCGCCGACGCCGCCCCGCAGAATGCCCGCCTCGCCGATGAGCGAGACTTCATCCGCCGCGAACTGGACAGCGAGGAGAAGACCGACACGCGCCTGTTGCTCAAGGACGTCGGGCTGGACCTCAAGGCCCTGCGCGCCCAGTACCCCGATCGCCAGCGCTACCTGATCGTCCACGGCCGCGTGCGCCCCGTCTCCAACTACTACCAGCACATCTGGACGCTCGGCGGCACCGCCAGCGCCATCGGCACCGACAGCATCAACGTGCCGTACCAATGGCGCGAGCGCCTGGACCGGATCACCACGCAACCCCACCGGGCGGCGGACGGCCGCGCCCAGCCGTTCATTGCCGAAGTCGCTTTCGGCCGGCGCCTGGAACCCTGGATCGAGCGCATCGACATGCCCTGACCGACGCCCGCCGCGCCGATCCGAATCCGCTTGCGCGATACGGAGCGGCGCTGCACCCTGTGCGCCCGCCTCACCGCCATTGCTCGCCCTGACCGGCCATGAACGACGTCACCCCCGATCCCAGCCGCTGCCCACTCTGCGGCCAGTCCAACCGTTGCAGCCAGGCCGACCCGGCACTGGAAGGCCAGGACTGCTGGTGCTTCAGCACGCCCATCGAGCGCACCGCGCTGGAGCGCATCCCGCCCGAATCCGTCGACCGCGCCTGCCTCTGCCCTCGCTGCGCCTCCGGACTGAAGGACGACGAGAACGCCTGATGCGCCTGGACCGTTTCATCGCCAACCTGCCCCACCTGAACCGCCAGCAGGCCCGTCAACTGCTCGCCGAAGGCCGCCTGCGCGTGGATGGCCAGGTGGTGCGCGAGGGTCGCCACGAGGTGCGCGAATTCTCCCGCGTGGAACTGGACGACGACCTGCTACAGGCCGGCAAGCCGGCGCGCTACTTCATGCTGCACAAGCCCGTCGGCTGCGTCAGCGCCACCCGCGACGCCGAGCACCGCACCGTGCTCGACCTGCTGGACGAGCCGGACAAGCACGAACTGCACATCGGCGGCCGCCTGGACTACAACACCACCGGCCTGCTGCTGATCACCAACGACGGCCAGTGGTCGCGGCGCATGACCCTGCCGGGGCGCAAGCTGCCCAAGGTCTATTACGTCGAGACTCAGGACCCGATCGAAGCGCACTACGCGCAGGCCTTCGAGCAAGGCCTGTACTTCGCCTTCGAAGACCTCACCACCCTGCCCGCTCAGCTGGAAATCCTCGACACCCGCGCCGCGCGCCTGACCCTGCACGAAGGCCGCTACCACCAGGTCAAGCGCATGTTCGGCCACTTCCAGAACAAGGTGACCCGCCTGCACCGCGAGAGCATGGGCAGCCTCGTGCTCGATCCGGCATTGCAACCCGGCCAGTATCGCGCGCTGACGGCGCAGGAGATCACGGAGCTGGGGTGATCGGGTACTTGCAGGAGCGAGCTTGCTCGCGAACCTCCAGGCATTGGAGCTGCCGGCTGATTCTGTTCGCGAGCAAGTTCGCTCCTACATGAAAAGCACTTCGCGCCGAGGCCTGCCCCGCACTCTGCCAATTCCCCCCGCGCACCGTTCAGCCCGGCGGTTTGCAGCCGTCGCTGCGGCTTGGCTAAGCTCCAGTCAAATCCGCGTCCCAAGGAAAGGTGATGAAGAAACTGTCGGTCGCCCTGCTGCTCGCCCTGAGCGCCAGTGTCGCCATCGCAACCCCGAGCAAGCCCTCGCCGCTGTCCGACCTGCAGGCGGCGCTGAAGACGCTCAAGCCCGGCCAGTACCTCTGGTACCCGGAGATTTCCCCGGCCGGCCCGGTAACGCTGGTGGTCAGCCTCACCGAGCAACGCGCCTACGTGTACCGCAACGGCATCGCCATCGGCGTGGCCACGGTCAGCACCGGCAAGAAGGGCAAGGAAACCCCCACCGGCGTGTTCTCCATCCTGCAGAAGAAAGTCGAGTACCACTCCGACCTCTACAACAGCGCGCCCATGCCCTACATGCAGCGCCTGACCTGGGACGGCATCGCCCTGCACGCCGGCAATCTCCCCGGCTACCCGGCCTCCCACGGCTGCATCCGCCTGCCGATGGCCTTCGCCAAGAAGCTCTACGAAGTCACCGGCTTCAGCTCCACCACCGTGATCATCTCCGACGCCAAGAGCTCGCCCGTGGAGGTCTATCACCCCGGTCTGCTCGCCCCCATCGTCAGTGAGGGACGCCCCGCCGGCCCGCACGACGACAGTGGCATGGTGGTGCCGTTCTGGAGCGATCCGGGGGTGGAGAAAGGTCCGCTCTCCGTGCTGATCAGCCGCGCCGACCGCCGCGCCTATGTCTACCGCGGCGGCCTGCAGATCGGTACCGCCCCGGTGGCCTTCGAGCATCCCGAGGAAAAAACCGGCGTCGCCGCCTTCTCGCTGATGGAGAAGCCGACCCAGAGCGAAATCGACAGCCAGAGTCCCAACCTGCGCTGGACCACCGTGCAGGTCAGCGACCCGCAGAAAGGCCTGACACCCGCCGAGCAACTGGGCAAGTTCAGCATGGACCGCGAGTTCCTGCGCAGCCTGCTGACGAGCATGGATGTCGGCAGCACCCTGATCATCACCGACCTGCCGTCCACGCGCGCCATGCGCAGCAACCCGGACTTCACGGTGATCACTACCAACGACCGGCAGGCGGAACAGAAGCCGGTCAAGAACCAGCCGGTCAACTGACGTCATGGCGCGGCGCACCACCTGCCCCGCGCCGTTCCGGATTCCCCCCTATCGCCCATCGGCGGCACCCGCGCGCCCACCTGCGCCCTGCGGCAATCGGGCAACCCTGGCCGTGCGCCGGCGTCCGGATCAACGGCACTCATCGCCCTGCCGCGCCGGCCGAAAGACTTCGAAACAGCGTGTGCACAGGCGATGACGCCAGGAAAGATTCGCAGCCTGGCGTTCCTGCGCCAGACAAGGTTCCGCAGCGCCATACCTGCGTATTTACCGACGGGCGGGTTCGAAAATGCTTAAAAAACAACCACACCACTGGTCAAAAATCGCGCACAATGCGGCGTTTCCCAGAAAAAACCATATCGATTCAACGGGAATGTTGTATTCATGCTGACTTTTTCGAAGTTACGGGGGATCTTCCGGATCACTGTCGCCAGCACCGCGCTCTTCGCGTTCGGTAGCTGGCAACCTGCGTCCGCCGCCCGCCTGCCGACGGCCGAGGAACTGCACCGCCTCGCCCCCGCCACCAATACCGAAACGCTGCGCCTGGCGCTCAACGCCCTGCAGTGCGCCAGCACCCAGTTGGGCGGCGACAACCAGTTGCTGACCGTCATCGACTACTCCAAGCCCTCGCGCGACAAGCGCCTGTGGGTCTTCGATCTCAAGCAGCGCAAGCTGCTGTTCGAGGAATGGGTCGCCCACGGCAAGAAAAGTGGCGCTGACTTGGCCACCTCGTTCTCCAACCGTCCCGAGAGCAACCAGTCCTCCATCGGTCTCTACCAGACCGGCCAGACCTACAGCGGCAAGCACGGCCGCTCGCTGCGCCTGCTGGGGCTGGAACCGGGCTTCAACGACAACAGCGAAGAGCGCGCCATCGTCATGCATGCCGCGGCCTACGCCGATCCCAAGGTCGTCCCCGGCCTCGGCCGTCTCGGCCGCAGCCTGGGCTGCCCGGCGGTGCGCCCGCAGGTGGCGCAGAAACTGATCGACACGGTGAAGAACGGCAGCTACGTGTTCGCCTACTACCCCCAGCAGGAATGGCTGAAGAACTCGCAGTTCCTCGCCGGCCAAAGCTGCACCGTGGCGAAGACCCCGCGCAACACCCGTTACGCGCAGAACCTCGCCAACCGCTGAGGGGCACATGCGGAACACCGTCGCGCGCGGCGCCGGCTCTTCGTAAGAGCGAGCTGGCTCGCGAACAACCCCCGCTGCGAGGCTGTTCGCTAGATCAAAGGCCACTCACCCCAGCCCTCTCCCGCTTCTCACGCGGGAGAAGGCTGGGGTGATGAGAGCGACAATTCCCCCTACAAGAGCCGCAGCCCGGCGGAATACAGGGACCCGCGTTACGCCTTCACTCCCTCCAGCACATCCAGCATCGCCCGCACGTCCACCGCATCCATCTGCTCGGGCCGCAGGAAGCGCTCGCCGTACTCCAGGTACACCCCCTGGATCAGGAACACCCGGAACAGCTCCCCGTCGATATGCTGGTCGCGGGCCATGAAAGCCAGGATCTTCAGCGACTCCGACAGGGTCTTCGGCGCCTTGTAGGGGCGGTCGGCGGCGGTCAGCGCCTCGAAGATATCGGCGATCGCCATGACCCGTTCGGGAATGCTCATCTGCTCCCGCGACAGTTTGCGCGGGTAGCCGGTGCCATCCATCTTCTCGTGGTGGTTGGCGGCGATGGTCGGCACCCGGCGCAGGTGACGCGGCAGCGGCAGGGTGGTCAGCATCATCAGCGTCTGGACGATGTGCTCGTTGATCTTGAAGCGCTCTTCCTCGTTGAGCGTGCCGCGCCGTACGCCCAGGTTGTACAGCTCGCCGTGGTTGCTCGCGCAGGGCGGCAGGCGCATGTCGAAGCCCCAGACGTTGCGCGGGTCGTCCTTGTCCACCGGCGGCTTGCGCTCGCCCCAGGGCACGCGGTGCTCGGGTTTGTCCGCGAGCAGGAACTCTTCCACCGGCAAGGTCGGTTCCGGGCGGCCTTCCAGGCGCTCCAGTTCATCGCGGGAAATGCCCAGGCGGTCGTCGAAATAACGTAGCCAGCGGCGCTCGCCGATGCGTTTCAGGCGCTCGATGTCCTCGTCCTTCATGAACTCGCCGCCGATGTTGGCCTGGGCGACGAAGGCGTAGTCCTCGCGCAAGGCCTCATGCAGCGCATCCCGCCGCGCCGCCAGCAGGCCGATATCGTTGCCCGCGGCCATGCCGCGCCAGTAATCGAGCTCGATGTCGCGCCAGACCACCTCGAAACGCGTGCGGACCTCGTGCAGGCGGTTGTACAGCGTCTCCAGCTTGGTGGCCTTGTCCACCACGTACTCGGGGCTGGTGATCTTGCCGCAATCGTGCAGCCAGGCGGCGATCTGGAACTCGTAGCGCTCCACATCGCTCATGGTGAAGCTGGCGTACTCGCCGTCGCGGGCGTCGATCACCTTCTGCAGCAGCAGATCCGCCAGTTGCGGCACGCGTTCGCAGTGGCCGCCGGTGTAGGGGCTCTTGGCGTCGATCGCGTCGGCCAGCAGCTTGATGATGGCGTCCAGCAAACGCTGCTGGGCCTCGATCAACTGACGGGTCTCGATGGCCACCGCGGCGGCGCCGGAAAGCTCCTCGACGAACTGCTTGAACGGTTTGCGCGGTTGGCGGCTGGCGGCGCCCTCCTCGGCCAGTTGCAGGACGAGAATGCCCAGCAGGTCGTCGCTGCGATTGCGCAGCGACACCTCCAGGTACTGCCCGCGGTTGGCCAGCGCCTGATCCACCCGCTCGGCCAGTTGCGCCTCGGTGAAACCCTCGATGAGCATCGACTGCGGGTACTGCTTTCCGTTGACCGCGCAGGCCAGGCGCAGTCGGCAGTCCTGGTCCTCCAGCAGGTACACGGCGCCACCCATGACGCCGGTGGCCTCCACCAGGCGCGAGAGCACGCCGTCGAGCATGCTCTCCAGGCGCGTTTCGCGGCTCAGCGTCAGGGTGATGGCCTGGAAGTTGTGGATGGTGCGCGACATGCTGCCCATCACGCTGCTCAGGTCACGCACTTCGGCGATCTTCGACTCCACCCCCACCGGCCGGGCGAAATCGAACGCCGCCAAGGCGCCCACCTGGTCGGCCAGCGCCGTCAGCGGACGGGCGATGCGCCGCCCCAGGTACCAACCGATCAGCAGCAGCACCAGCAGCAACGCCCCGCTCCACAGCGCCTGGTTGAACAGCAGTTGGCGGGCGCCGGCCAGCAGCTCGACGGCCGGGATGGCGATCAGCACGCGCACCTCGCTGCTGGTGAAGTTCGACAGCGGCACCCAGATGCCGTACCAACTCTGCCCCCCGACGTCATAGGCCTGGGGCGTGCCTGCCGGTATCGAGGCGACGTTGAGCCGGGTCAGGCTGGGCACGCCCAGTTCATCCAGGGTCGCCAGGCGCAGCTCGTCGCCACGATGGATCATCAGCTTCGAGAGATCCGGATAGGCAATCACCGTGCCCTTGCCATCCACCACCGCCAGCTCCGTGTGGGCCGTCTGGCGCAGGTCACCCATCTCGCCGCCGAGGTCGTTGACCGAGGCGTCCATGCCGATCACCGCCGCGCCATCGACGCTGCGGTGCGCCAGGGTCAGGCCGATCTCGCGGGTGGTGAAGAACACATAGGGCTGGGTCAGCACCGTCTTGCCGGTGTTGAGCGACTCGAGGTACCACGGGCGCTGCCGTGGATCGAACCGGTAGTCCGGCCGCTCCTGCACCCGCAGCAGCCGCAGTTCGCTGTCGTAGAAGCGCCACTCGCCCCGCAGCGTGCTCTGGTCGTCCAGGGTCAGGCTCTGCACCAGGTACTTCGACTGATCCGGCGCCTGCAGGCTGCGGCGTACCTCGGGCACGCGCAGCGCGCGGATCAGCATGAACTCGCCGTTCGGGTATCCGATGTACACCGCGCTCAAGGTGCGGTTGGCGCGCAGGTTCTCGACCAGCATCGGCAAGCGATCCAGGCGCGCCGGCAGGTTGTCGGTCTGCGAAATGGGATCGTGGGTCATCAGCCGCAACGCGCTTTCCGCCGGATCGATCAACCGGCGGATGCGCTCGTTGATGGTCGCCCCCAACTGGCTGGCCGACTCGCCCGCCGCCGCCACCAGCGCCCCTTCCACGCCCCGGTAGCCCTGTATCAGCAACGCCCCCGCCAGCGCCAGCATGCTGAGGATGATGGCCCCGGCCACCAGCAACTGCAGCGGAATGCCTCGTTTGAATGCGTTCATCATCACCAGCCTCTGTCCGTTGAGCCGTAGCGATATCCGCTATCGAGAAGTTCTGTCGCCATAACCGGCGACGTGTTGCGTCGAATGATCCTGGCCAGGCTGCCGTCCAGCCACAGCGTCTCGATCAACCGCAGCCATTCGGCGCTCTGCGCCGGGGTGAAGCGCTTGCGCGAGAGCATCAGGTTGTGCGGCGTGGCTGGACCGTTCATGACATCCACCACCCGGAACCGCGCGCGCTCCCGACGATCGGTGACGGCGCCCTCCAGGTTCAGCTCATGGCCGATGACCCCTTCCACATTACCGTTGAGCAGAGCGGTGAAGCGCGTGGCGTCATCGTGGAACTCGACCACCCGTCCCTCGCCCTTGAGGGTGCGCAGCATGGCGTCGATGGAGGGGCCGTGGCGGTAGCCGGCGATCACGCCGATCCGCGCGCCGGGCATGTCGTGGAAATCGTCCAGGGACGACAGCTGGCCCAGCTCGGCCGGTACGATCAGCTTGTTGCGCAGGTAAACGTACGGCAGCAGGTAAGTGAAGGTGCGCCGCTGCGGCGTGGCGACCCCGCTGGTGCCCATCTCCAGGTCGCCACTTTCCAGCATCCGCCAGATCTCCTCGCGCGGCCGTACCGTCGCCTCGAACTGACAGCCGCTGCGCCGCGCCAGCTCGGCGATCAGGTCGAAATCAATGCCACCATCATCGTGGAAGAACACCAGATTGCGGGTATAGGCGACACGGATCGGCGCTTCGCAGCCATAGCGATCGGCGGCCATAGCTACCGCACACAGCCAGGCAGCCGGCAAGACCTGCAGAGTGCGCAGCATGGGGTTGAGTGCCATTGACCCGCTCCGTCCGCGGTGTCGGCCTTAAGAGGAGCACGCCAAATTCGCTCATCTGCGGCAGGAAGAAGTGACTAACACAAAGAGTGTAATCGGCCTTCTCCAAAGCGCCGGTCCATCGCGCGGAGAAATGTCACTTCGTCGGAATACTCCCGACAGCTCCGAACAATCACCCACAGGCGGTTGCACGCCGCGACCTCGCCTGCTTAACTCTGGCCCAAGCGTGACCAGCGAGTCACGCACTACGTCCAAGAACGCTTCATCGCGGCAGCCGTTCCCCACGCCGCCCCTTCCCTGCCTGGTCAAGAGCCGTCATTCCGCGCTGGAAACAGTGCCGGAACGACACCTTTTGGCGCCGTAATCGATTGAAAATTAAGAAAATATTAACTTTCGCCGTGTGACACGAAGCTGTCACGTCAAGGCGCTTTCCTCTGCCTGGGTACTTTCTTCGCATCCGATCGTGGGTGCGTCCTATGACCTGCGTCTGGAGGAAAACGACATGAGGCCGGAAACCGCCGTCGTCGAGATTCAGCAACACCGGGTACACACGGAGTTCCACGCCAACAGGGAAGCGCGCCAGACCATCATCCTGGTCAACGGCTCGCTGGCGACCACCGCCTCCTTCGCGCAAACGGTGAAATACCTGCAGCCACACTTCAACGTGGTCTGCTACGACCAGCCGTACGCCGGCCAGTCCAAGCCCCACAACGACTGCCGCGAGCCGATCACCAAGGAGTACGAGGCAGCCCTGCTGCTGGAACTGATCGAGCACTACCAGGCCGACGTGGTGATGTCCTTCTCCTGGGGCGGCGTTGCCACGCTGCTGGCCCTGGCCCAGCGCCCGGCACGCATCCAGAAGGCGGTCATCAACTCCTTCTCGCCGCTGCTCAACGCCGCCATGCTCGACTACCTGCACCGCGGGCTGGATTACCTCTCCGCCTGCGACCGTCCCAACGTCGGCAACCTGGTCAACGACACCATCGGCCGCTACCTGCCGCAGTTGTTCAAGCGCTACAACTTCCGCCACGTCAGCAGCCTCGACGAGCACGAATACCAGCAGATGCACTTCCACATCTGCCAGGTGCTCCAGCTCAGCGCGGAAAGCTACATGGAGAACTTCTCGGCCATCGACATCCCGTTGTTGTTCCTCAACGGCGAGCTGGACATCTACACCACCCCGGCCGAAGCGCGTCTGTTCCAGCAACTGATCCGCGATTGCGAGTTTCGCACCATCCGCAACGCCGGCCACTTCATCGACGTGGAACACAAGCAGGCCTGGCAGGAAACCCGGGACCACCTCCTCGCCTTCCTCCAACCCCAGCGCAAGCCCATGCTCACCCCGTCGTACCTGCCCAACAACCAGGGCGTACCGATCGCCGCCATGGTGGGCTGATGCACCCAGCGCAGGACACCGGGGCCGGACACCACCCACCGTCCCCGGTTTTTCATTGCGCGCGGCACCCCATCCAGTCCGCGCCGCCAGCGCACTTCGCCGACCAAGGCTTCACTAAGCCTCCGCCTTCTGGTAAAAAGGCACCCCCAAGCGGGCGTCGTATAATGGCATTACCTGAGCTTCCCAAGCTCATGACGAGGGTTCGATTCCCTTCGCCCGCTCCAATACTATGTTTCCACGTGCTCACGCATGGTGACGAAACCTAGAGAAACCGGCCACTTGAGCCGGTTTTTTGTGCCCGGAAGCATGTGGATGCATCCACATAACCCTTGATAGCTTGTATGCCTGCTTGTATGCCTGCTTGTATGCTCAGGAAAAGTACGAACTTGGGCATACAAAAATGAAGCGATCAGATATCAAACGCCGCCCCCTGGCCGACACTGTTCTCGCGACTCTGGAGCCCGAGGCTACGGCCTACCGCGAGGTGGACGGAAACGGCCTGTACTTCCGCGTAAAGCCCAACGACACCAAGTCCTGGGAGCTGCGCTACAAGAAGCCCGACGGCAAGTGGTCCTGGCATGGCCTGGGTGGCTACCCCGAGCTCTCAGGCGCCAAAGCCAGAGAGAAGGCTGCCGATGTACGCAAGCTGCTGGCTGCTGGCATCGACCCGGTGGAGCACAAGGCAGCGACCAAGATGGCCGACGCCATCGCCGCCGCGAACACTTTCCGCACCGCTGTCGAACACTGGTACCAGCGCAAGATAGATGACGGTCTCGCAGACAGTACTCTGCGCCTGATGCGGGGCTACCTGGACAATGACGTGCTCCCGGCACTGGGCGACAAGCCCATCACCGAAGTGACCCGGAAGGACTGTGCAGACCTGCAGGCCAGCATCGAAGCACGCAACGCACCGAACACCCGGGATAAGGTGCGGGTAGCCCTGCGCCAGATCTTCAGTCAGGCCATTGCCCGCGGCCTGTGCGAGAACAACCCAGCCAGCGAGCTGCTGTCTATCTCCACCAAGACCCCCAAGGCCAAGCAGTACCCTCACCTTCTGGAGCCCGAGCTGCCCGCCTTCCTGCACAGCCTACGCAACACTACCAGCCGCTTGCCTGCCCGCACCGCGACCTGGATGTGCCTGTGGACTGCCAGCCGTCCCGGTATGGTGCGCTGGGCCGAATGGTCGGAGATCGACTTCGACAACGCGCTGTGGACCATCCCCGCGGACAAGATGAAGATGCGCCGTGACCATGTGGTGCCCCTCTCTCGCCAGATGCTGGACGCCCTGCGCGATCTGCAGCGCATGACTGGGCGCAGCCGCTATCTATTCCCCGGCATTGGCCCGAAGAAGCCCGTGATCAGCGAGAACACCATCAACCTGACGCTCTCTAAGGTCGGCTATCGCGGCAAGTTGGTAGGCCATGGCAGCCGCCACACCGCCAGCACCCTGCTGCGCGAACACGGATGGCTCAAGGAGCACGTGGAGGCCCAGCTCGCGCACAAGGAGGCAGGCGTATCTGGCGTCTACAACCAGGCCCAGTACCTACCCCAGCGCCGCGCAATGATGCAGTGGTACGCCGACTACCTGGACCAGTTGGCCGTCGGCATGACCCCGGCCCAGCGCACCGAGTTTGACCGCCAGGTGAACGTGGTGGAGGACAACGTGATCGAGCTAGTGAAACGGGCATAGCAGCCAAATGAGGCGGCATAAGCGACATTCTTGCGAAAAACGCTTGTATATCCGTAAAGACGCTTCCTAACATCGCCACCAGCAGCACGGCAGTAGCCGTCTGCCCCGCAATTGCTGGAATGAGGCACTGCACCAATGTCCCGGATGGGACTAGGCCCTGAGGGGGCGGCCGGATGGCCTGTGCAGGAGTAAATTCCTAAGTCCCTGAGGGGGAAGCGATTGAGCCTAAACGCTCACGCTTCCCTTTTTCGTTTCTGGAGCGTGAGCCTTGAAAACTCTTTCGAGGACGTCGCTCACATGCACACGCCCGCACCCAGCAAGGCCCTGATCCGCCAAACCTCGCTCTGCGCATGGCTGGACCTGTCCCGCTCCGGCCTGGACAAGCTCCGCAAGAAAGACCCCACGTTCCCCAAACCGCTCAAGGATGGCGAGAGCCGCCAGGCCGCTGCGTTTTACGTGGTGGCTGAGGTGGATAAATGGCTCCAGTCGAAGATCCAGGCGAGGGATGCAGCATGAAAACCGCCCTGCTCACGCTTGCTTCCGCACGCCCCCGCATGTATCGTCAGGCTGTCGCAGTAAATCCTGCGACCAGGATTGGCGTCCTGAACTCGAAGGCGGACACACCGCCACTGAGCGGTTTTTTTGTGTCTGCAGCATGGCTACACCCTTCATGGGCGGGCCGTGTGTGGGCATCGCAAGATGCGCCGGCCCCTTCGACCGGTACGCCAACCCGCACGGTTCCGCTCACCCTAATTGGCGTTAGGGCAAGCGGAAAAATTAACCGCTTCGAAGGGAACACCATCATGACCAAGCGTCGAATCCTCACCCTCAATCCGTCTCGCGCTCGTGCAGCTTTTCACCGCGCTTGCGCCCTGGCTGCATTGCGCGCCGACTCCAGCCTTGCCACTCGCCTCGCTCGCTACAACGCTCATATGGAGCGCTCCCGTGCGCTCGATGCTGCGAATGCTGGAGGTACGAAATGAACGCTAAGGCCAATATCAAAGCAGCCCAAATCCAGACTTCTGGACCGTTCAAGTTCTACGGAAGCGGCTGGGTGGATAAGAACCAGTACCTGTTCTCCGTCACCCCGGGCGTCGATCTCGCGGATGCATTGGACAGCGCCTCCGATCTCCTTTCGATGTGCCTTGACCCGATTGAACAGGCAGGGATGGGCACACCCCTTGTCGACAATCCGGCATGGCTTGTTCACCACGCACTGGAAAGCGCCAAAGCGGTCATCGATTCGCTGAAGTGGGCCGCTCAGCAGCAGGAAGGGGGTGAACAGTGAACGCACCTATCCAATCGCTTACCACTCCCGTCATCGCCGGCTGTTCAGTAGGCGTATCTGCCCACAAATGGCACCACGAGCTCGGGTTCGTGACCTACTACACGCTCGACAACGCCGTCGAACAAATTGCCCCGTTCGGCAAGGTTGGGCCTTTCCCGAGCCCCAATGAAATGCAGGCGGCGATCGACAGGATCAAGGCGAAATTCCCGGGCGCGGCCATCGTCAGCCGCAAATGCGGCCTGGCTGACGACCTTGTGACCGATACCGAACTAGATACCGAGTACGCCAAAGCGCTCGAAAAACTAGACGCACTGGGAGCCTAACCATGGATGACAAAAAACGCCGCAGCAGCGGCGACGGGATCGGCTTATCTGAAAAAAGCCTCTCTACCGAGGAAATCCTCGAGCGCGGCCTGTCGCTGATCGCCAAGGCCGGGAGCTTCCGGGAGCTGGAACTCGAAGCCCATAAATCGCTGGGGCGCATCGACGCCCTGTCCCTGGCGGGGCTGATCGACCGGGTACGGGCCAAGGCCTGGGGGCAGCGCGTCCTCCATGCAACCGCGATGGCCATGCTGGAGTTGGAGGGTCGCGTATGACCAGCCCAGTCGAAACCCTACTGGCTCGCCTGGACAAGGTGAAGGCCGTGAAACCGGGGCAGTGGAAAGCCTGCTGCCCCGGCCACGACGACAGGGAGCCCAGCTTGAGCATCCGCGAAGCCGGCGACGGCAAAGTGTTGTTGCACTGCTGGGCAGGCTGCTCCGCATCCGACATCACTGCGGCAGTCGGCCTGGAGTTGCGCGACCTGTTCCCGGGCGAGCGCCAACCCCGTAATGGACCGAGCCGCGCAGCTGTCGAGCACGAGCGCGTCGTGTACCAGATCGGCCTGTCGATCCAGGCGAACGGCAACCGTCTGAACGCCGAGGATCAGGCCCGCTTTGACCTCGCCAAGCAACGACTGGGGGTCGCGCCATGACGGCACAGGATCGCTTTGCAAAGGAATGGGAAGGCGCGGCACAGGTGGCCAAACCGGAAGCCCTCAAGCCCGAATGGCGCGCCGAACTGACTCCGGCCGCCTCCATCGTTCCGGTCCCGATCCGCTGGCTGTGGCCTGGCTGGATCGCCCGGGGCAAGTTGACCGTCCTGGCGGGTGCCGGCGGCAGCGGCAAGACCACCCTGGCCATGGGGCTGATCGGCACTCTGACCAGCGGCGGCCGCTGGCCGGATGGCGAGATCTGCCACGAGCCCGCCAATGCCCTGATCTGGTCGTCCGAGGACGATCCGGCGGACACACTGGTGCCGCGCCTGATGGCCGCCGGCGCGAACCTGGAGCGCGTCCACATCATCCAGGGCCGTGTGAACGCCCTGGGCGAGCGTGAACCCTTCGACCCGGCCACGGACTTCGACCTGCTGCGCGAAGCGGTGGAGTCGATTGGCGGGGCCTCCCTGCTGCTGCTCGATCCCGTGGTAAACGTGGTGAAGGGCGACATGCACCGGGCCAACGATGTCCGTCGGGCGCTCCAAGCCGTGGTGGACTTCGCCGAGTCGCACTGGTGCGCCGTGCTGGGCATCAGCCACTTCAGCAAGGGCAGCGGTGGCGCCTCTCCGGCGGATCGGGTGATCGGCAGCCAGGCCTTCGGCGCCCTCGCCCGCGCCGTGCTGGTGGCCGCCAAGCAGGAAGACTCGGATGTCCGTGTCCTGGCCCGCGCCAAGTCCAACATCAGCGACGACCAAGGCGGCGTCGGCTACCTGGTGGAACCCTGCACCGTCGGCGATGGGCTGGAGACGACCCGAGTACTGTGGGGCGACCGCATCGAGGACAGCGCCCGCGACATCCTGGCCGATGTCGAGAGCACGGGCGACGACGATCAGCGCACCGAACTGGAGGAGGCCTGCGACTTCCTGCGCGACGCCCTTAAACACGGCCCCGTACCCACCAAGCAGATCAAAGCGGAAGCGAATGATGCCGGTCTGTCCTGGGCAACTGTCCGCAGAGCGCAGAAGGCAATCGGAGCCGTGGCGATCAAAGAGGGAGGTCGACTCGGTGACGAGAAACAGCAGTGGGTTTGGCGCCTGAATGCAGAAGGTGCTCAAAAAACCCAGAAGGTGCTCACTCAAAACAGTGAGCACCTTCTGGAAAACGTGAGCACCTTCTGCGGAGTCCAGCCTCCCTCATTCGATGAGTCGGACATGGAGGGTTTCTGATGACCGCCATCGACTACCTCACTGCTCACGGCTTTTCCGCCCGCGTGTCCGGCAAACGGCTGGTGGTCTCCCCGGCCAGCCGCCTGACCGAAGACGTTCGCAAATACATCAACTCCCACCGTCTAGAGCTGCTGGCTGAACTGGCTGCCAACGACGGCCAGGAGCGCCGAAGCAACTGGCGGATCTTCCTGGAAGGCAAACCCATCTGCGTGATGATCGGCGAGCCGATGACACGCGCTGAAGCCCTCGAAGCAGCCAGGTGGCGTTGGCCTAACGCCGACCTGGTTCCCGAGCAATAGCAGTCCTTATCAAAGCAGGAGAAACACCATGAGCACACAAGGCATGAGCACCGGGCAAGTAGTAGGCGCCGTAATTGGAGCCACGGTTGGCTCCTTCACCCCGATTGGCCCTCTCGCATCTGCCGGAATCCCGGCGGCGGTAGGCCCGCTACTCGAAGTGAAGGACGAAATTGCTATCGGAATCGATAAAAAGACCGAGGAGGTCGATGCACGATGAGCATTCTCAACGCATTTATCACACCAGACCTGGGCCTGGTTGGGTTCGATACCGAAGGCGTCATGCCTGACGGCTCAGTGGTCGAAGGCTGCAAGGTGATTGTGCTCCCGCACATCAACGCCGTGATCGGCTTCCGCGGCCTTGATTTCGTCCAAGCGACCGCGAGCCCCAATCTGGTTGGTTTCAAGGGCACGCTGGAAGCACTGGCTGACGATCTACCCCGTTTCCTCACGGACGTTATCAAGCACTGCCGCGAACATTACCAGCCGCCTGAAGAGCACCTCGCTACTAACCTCGTGCTGGTCGGATATTCGCAGGCCAAGAAAGAAGTGGTCGGATACATGATCAAGTGGGAAGTCGGGGCTGACGCCGCTCAGTCCGAACTAATCGTAGGTCAATCCATTGCGCCCTTCTGGTCCCGCGAAGACCTTCCGGCCGGTATCCACGCCGATCGCCAAGGGATGATCGCTCTTGCCCAGCACCAGAGCCGGCTCTCGCGTGAGCGGATGCCTGAGTTCGCGGCAGGTGGCCGGCTCTTCATCGCTGAGGTTCGCCGGGACAGCATTTCCATCCAGAAGGCTTTCGAGTTCCCGCCCCGGCTCGAAATCGACAACCAGGAGCAGGACCAATGATCAGCGCTCTAATTGCCGGCCGCTTGGTAAAGGCCGCTCACATCACCAGCAATGGCACCTGCGAGGCCACTGTCTCCACCTTCGACGACGAGCGCTCGGTACGGCTCAGCTGTCGCCGCAAGGTGCTCTCCGACCAACTGCTCGCCCTGCCCTTTGGCTCTCCAGTTTCCGTCTCCGGCTTGCTTCGCGTGGTTCCGGTGCTGAACGACAAAGGCGAGCCCCGCGCCTACCTCACCCTGGAAGTGAGCGCGATCTTGACTCAACCCCAACCTCAGGGCCTGATGGCCCGTCTGTTCAAGCAAGGAGCTCACCATGGCTGATCCGACCTATGAAGAACTGGCCGCCGAGGTCGAAACCCTGCGTGACGAAGTACAGAAGTTGCGCCAGGTGAAGGACGACATGCACACCAATCTCACCAAGGCTCGCGCCCGTATCAAAGAGCTCGAAGCATCACAGACCGAAGGAGGTAGCGAGGTTGAACAACTCCGTGCCGAAGTGATGAACCTGCGATTGCACCAGCCCGTCGCCACCATGCTGGCTGGCGTATTGGTCAGTCCGAAGTACTCCGCTCAGGAGCTGGCTGAACACTTCAAGTTCGAGCTGAACGAGGCCGGCGAGATCGAGATGCGCGATCTGGATGGAAATGCGGTCACCGTCACCGAGAAAGTGGACGGAAAGGACGCTACCCGCCCGGTCCGCTTCGAGGAAATGGACATCTGGCGTTACCTGGTGAACACCGGCAACTTCAACCACATCATCCGGAGTAGCCGGGCCAGTGGCGGTGGAGCCGGGCCATCAGCATCCTTCTCTTCCGGAGTTCGGCAGGAGAAGCCGCAACAGCCCGCGACGGCCAAGACTAATTTCGGCCTGAAATAGGGTTATACTGTAACAATGCTTGAGCAGAGCACAGGCGGCCCCAGTCGGGGCTGCCGCCCCTCTCTTAGTCAGTAGACCACCGTTATACCCCGCCTGGCCCGTAGGCCACTCGCCACGTCAGTAGACCGCCGCGAATCAACCCCAACACTTGATTCGAGGTAATGCCCTTATGGCAACCGTACGCTTGGCCGATATCATCGAGCCGCAAGTTTTCACCGACTACATCATCCAGAACACCATGGAGAAGACCGCTCTGGTCCAGTCCGGTGTGATGGCCCGCAATGCCGTCATCGCTGAACAGCTCAGCGCCGGCGCCCACTCCTTCAACGTGCCGTTCTGGAACGACATCGGCAACGAAGAAGCGAACGTGGTCAACGACGACCCCGCCGACCTCTCCACGCCGAACAAGATCGGCTCCGGCAAGCAACTCATCCGCAAGTCCTTCCTGCACAACTCCTGGTCGGCAATGAACCTCGCTAGCGAGATCTCCGGCGCCGATGCCCTGGCACGCATCCAGTCCCGCGTTACCGCCTACTGGGAACGACAGACCCAACGTCGCCTGGTCGCCAGCCTGAAGGGCGTGCTGGCCGGCAACGTGGCCAACAACGGCTCGGACATGGTCCTGGATATCAGTGGCGAGACTGGAGATGCAGCGAAGTTCAGCGCCATCGCCGTGATCGATGCGACCGCAGAGCTGGGTGACGCAATGGACACCGTGACCGCAATCGCCATGCACTCGGACATCTACCGCCAGGCGCTGAAGAACGACCTGATCGACACCATCCCGCAAAGCGACGGCAGCGTGATTCGCACCTTCCGCGGCCTCGCGGTGATCGTAGACGACGGCCTACCCCTGGCGTCCGGCAACTACACCACGGTCCTCTTCGGTGCCGGCGCCGTTGGTTATGCCGTAGCGGAGCCTCGCGTGGCAGCTGGTACCGAAGTCGAGAACCTGCCAAGTGCCGGCCGTGGCGGTGGTCAGCAAATCCTGCACAGCCGAATCAACCTGGCGGTCCACCCCAGCGGCTTCAGTTGGGCCGAGGGCACCATCGACGGTGAGAGCCCAACCATCGCAGAACTGGCTGATGCATCGCACTGGCTGCGAGTGGTGGAGCGCAAGGCCGTTCCCCTGGCGTTCCTGATCACCAAGTAAGCGAGGCAGGGGGCAGCAATGCCCCCTTTGTCGTTATGACCGAGAAGACACCTCGCCGGCCCGTGACCGGCACCCGTAAGAAGCCCCCAGCCAACGCAGCACAGAAGCTGATGGAGATGGCTGCCCAAGGCTACAACATGAAGGGCCTGGCCTACCGGCTGGGCACCAGCTACGACACCTTGAAGAAGTGGCTGGAGCTGTATCCCGAACTGCAACAGGCCCTCGATGAAGGCCGCGAGCGCGAGCACAACGCCCTGTTCACTTCGTTGTATGACAACGCCACCAAGGGCGGCAACGTCACCGCCGCGATCTTCCTACTGAAGGCCCGCCACGGCTATCGCGAAGGCGATCAGACCGAGATCTCCAACAAGGTCAGCATCAACTTCCAGCTTCCCGGGGCACTGCGCCTGGAGGACTTCACCAAGGGAGTCACCCATGAGCACGATTGAACTGAACAAGTTCCAGGATCGGCTGATGCTGCTCCCGGAGGAACTCGATGTGTTCTGTGGTGGTGGCCGAGGTGGTGGCAAGTCCTATGGCCTCGCGCTGCTCTGCCTACGTCACGTCGAACAGTATGCCGAGAAGGCTCGCATCCTGTACTTGCGCCGCACCTACAAGGGCCTGGCCGACTTCGAGCTGATCTGCCGCGAGCTATACGGCACCATCTATGGCAGCGCTGCCCGTTACAACGCTGCAGAGCACGTCTGGCGCTTCCCCAATGGCGGATACCTGGAGCTTGGTCAACTGGAGACCCAAGCCGACTATACGAAGTATCAGGGCCGCAGCTTCACCCTGCTGCTGATCGACGAGGCGGGTCAGTACCCTACCCCGGAATTGCTCGACATCATGCGGTCCAACCTGCGCGGCCCGAAGGACATGCCCATTCGCATGATCATCTCGGCCAATCCGGGTGGGCCTGGCCACTACTGGCTGGCCAAGCGTTATGTGTTCCAGTCCGGCCCCTGGAAGCCCTTCCTGGAGGCGAAGAGCAAACGGCAATGGGTGTATGCCCCGTCCACCTTCGAGGGCAACCGCTTCATCGATACGGATCAGTATCGCGACCAACTGGAGTCGGCCTGCCCGGATGATCCCGAGTTGCTACGCGCCTGGACTACCGGTGACTGGGCGGTGAACCGCGGCGCCTACTTTGCGTCAGTGCTCGATGAGAGCCGCAATGCCGTCGACCCGTGGGACCACATCCCGGACGAATGGGAAACCTACCTGGCGCACGACTTCGGTTCGTCAGCCCCGAGTGCCACCTACATCATCGCGAAGGCTCCAGGCGGCCTGGGGCCGGATGGCAAGTACTACCCTCGCGGTAGCCTGGTGCTGGTGGACGAGCTGGTCACCGCCAAGCGTGACAACCCGAACGTAGGCCTGAACTGGACGGTACCCATCCTGGCGGAAGAGATCGTGAAGTGGTGCAAGCAATGGGATATCAGACCGATCGGCGTGGCGGACGATGCGATCTTTGCCAAGGGTGGCCATGCTGCAGGCTCGATTGCCGACGAGTTCCGCATCAGTGGCGTGACCTTCCACCCTGCGAAGAAGGCCGACCGTATTACCGGATGGAACGTGATGCGCCGGCTGCTCTCCGACGCTGGTAAGCCCGACAAGCCCGGCCTGTACATCAGCCGGCACTGCTCCTACCTGTGGGAGACTCTGCCCACCCTCGCACGTGACCAGAAGCGCGTGGAGGATGTAGACAGCACTGGACCCGACCACGGTGCGGATGCGGTCAGATATGGATGCCTGCGACAGCCGCCACCGACCTGGAGCACTATCCCCCTCGTCATCTAATCGCCCTACAAGAGCCCGCTTGGTTAGCCTGGCGGGCTTCCTTTTGAGGCGCATTCTCGGACTGCTCGACCGCTAAAAAGGGTTGATCAAATAGTGATCAATTCAGCTCCAACAGTAGGCACCTTGTATGCCTACTTGTATGCCCGAACTCTTAACAAGCCTAAAAGCCAGTAACCACGCCACACTTCGATTCCCTTCGCCCTCCAGTATTTCCGGGCCTCCCAGCAGCCCAGCGAGCATTTCGCCAACAGCTGGGGGCCGTTTCGGGGGCCGTTTTAAGCATCGACACTTTGTGGGAATGGATGATCCAGAGTGAAGCAAGAAGCAAACCTTAAGCTGGACCGCTGCCCCCATTGCCAAGTAGCCAAGCCCAACCTCACAGGGCACTGGTCTGGTGATACCAAAGATGCGAACGGCAGAAACCGCCGAAATTGGAAGACCTATGTGTGCCTGACTTGCGGGGGCATGGTTACCACCGTGGCCCCAGTGGTGCAGCAAGGAATGGCCGACATCACCTATTACTGGCCCTCCACCAAATCGGTTGAAGAGACAGTGCCAGAGCGAGCACGGACTTTCCTCGAGCAGGCTATTGCAAGCATCCACGCTCCAGCGGGAGCCGTCATGCTGACCGCGTCGTCGGTTGATGCAATGCTCAAAGACAAAGGTCTGAAAGAAGGTTCCTTGTTCAAGCGCATCGACAAGGCTGCAGAGCAACACCTCATCACAAACGAAATGGCGAAATGGGCTCACGCTGTTCGGCTTGACGCCAACGAACAGCGCCATGCAGATGAAGAGGCTGCCCTTCCTGATGAGGCAGATGCTGAGCGGTCCATCGAATTCGCCTTGGCGCTCGCCCAGTTCTTGTTTGTCCTGCCAGCGCGAGTTGCAGCTGGTTTGGGTGACGCAAACCCCAAGATGTAACTGCCGCACCATGCGCGCCCGTCCTATACGCCGTGGATGAATCCTAGGTACTGGGGGGGCTGCAAAAAGAGTAACATCGGTAATCTTCCCCGCCGAACGGCCGCAAGCCGTTGAACTGCAAGGGTTTTCCGGCGATGGCAAAAGGTAATTTCTGAGTAACATAGAAGTAATCTGGTTACTCTTTCTTGAAGTGATTTTTCAGGATCGTCAAAGCCTTTAAAATCAATCACTTAGGAAAAAATTACTTTTCCAGTTACTCCAGTATTACTCCCCTTTGTAATCTCAGAAGCCCCGAACGACGCGGCTTCCAGCTGTGGTCTGATCGCAGATCACCGAAATTACTCTTTTCGAAATACCCCCCTATCCCGTATTCCGCTGTGCAACCACCAAGCCCCAGGAACGCCCTTCCTGCAGGGTTTCGCAGGGTTTCGAGTGACGCCCTACCCGTCGGGAAGCGCAGCGCCTGGGCGGCTCTGAGGAGGGTGCAGGGGTGAAGAAAAAACGCCCCATTTAGCCCGCCGGCGTGGCGGGGGGACGACTGCGCGCGCCAGGTGCTGTCCCGCGTCCATCCTGCTGGATATACTGGATGTTCATACAGTATGTTTCGTGCCCCCATGACAGCCCACCAGCACCCAGACCTGGCCCGCTGGCAGCGCCTCCTGGACGACGCCGGAGAACGAATACGCAACCCCGAGGCCCATCACCAGGCCGTCCAGGCTGTGGCCAACGACCTGCTCGCTCGACACGTCATCACCGAGGGCGAGCACCAGGACATGGCCGACTTTGCGGACGCAGCACTCATGCACGCCAGGGAAGAGCTGGTTGGCGTCATCACCACTGGTACGTACCTGCGCGAGAACAGCAGCGGGCCGATGGGGCGTGCTTCGGTCGAAGGCCTAGTGCGCTACAACCGCGAGGGGCAGCTCAGCATGGTCACGATGAGTGCCGATGACCTCGGCCCCATTCGTGGACTGACCTGGACGACTCGCGATGGGCGCGTGCTCAACCTGGTGAAGGTCGGCAAGTACCAGCAGGGGCGCCGGATACCGTACCTGTCAGACCTGGATTCATGCCGGCTGGCGCTGGATCAGTTGAACGCGCTACGCGAAGAGGGATGCGACAAGGCGTGTCAGTCGCTGCAGCAGGCGCTGGCCATAGCGCCATTCGGTCTCTGCCCCGCCTGCCGCGACGGATTTGACCTGCGTGATGACTGCAGAGTGTGCGATGGTGGCGGAATAGTTCGAAGATAAACAGCACTATCATTGATTGATGATCTGCAACTAGGCAAACTCAAAATTTGATCGAGACAAGTTGAAGGCCAGATAGCAAAAATTACTTAACAGGGAATCTTCAAATCTATAGCCCCAGCGGAAAATAAACGCCTAAGGAAAACTATGATATTTGCCAACAAATCTGTCAGCGAAGTTTATCAAACCACCTATAAATTACTTTCAGCAGAGAATGACAGAGGTGCAGTTCTACTAAGCGGAATTTTAACGGACGCCGTTTTAGATGAAATGATCGGAAAAAAGCTTATACCTATGCCCACCAACGGCAAAGGCCGAGACGATTTCCAGTATGCAAGAAAAATTGATATGGCATACCGTCTGGGCCTGATTTCCGAAGAAATGTTCAACTTGCTGCACGCGCTTCGCAATGCCAGGAATAAATTTGCTCATGAGGTGATATCTACCCTTGACGATGTAGCTGTAGCGAAGTCAATCGCCTCAGTTTTTTCGGCAATGCCCGAGCTATTCGCCGGATTCATGAATGATTGGCTTAAGAGATTGCAAGGAATACTTATAAGCGTTGGAATCACTGACGAGGAACTACTAAACTCGGTCAATCCAAATGATAGAAATAAGTTCGATAATTACATGACAGTGATTATTGCAACCCTTTATAAAGACTCTATCAAGATCGAGGCTATTGCCGCCAAATCTCAAGAGGCATGAGTTCGGCGGCATATACTCGATCACGCTCACTTTGTCAGTTCGAGTTTGGCAGCAGCGGCAACTCATATGGGTTGAACTGCACCACCTCTTCCCCGAGCCAATCGTTGATCTGACGCAGCCGCGCCTGCTCCGGCTCCAGCTCGTTGACGGCCCACACCTGGGCGGCTTCGCGGATCGAGCCGAAGCCCCCAGCGTTCTGCGGCACGACGGCCAGGAGCTGTGGCGGGATGCGCAGCATAGCGAGCTGGTCGTCGCGGCTGATGTTCTTGATGGCGCCGAAGTCGTCCTTGGCGGCCACTTCGCTGATGGGGATCAGCTGCAAGCCGTCCTTCTTGCCGTTGGGCGCGTACATGAACATGCCTCTCGGCCCATTCCCGGACGGACAGGCCCTGGTTGGTGATGCGTTTGCGGGCAGCCGCGCAGGCTTGCTCCGTGGGGTAGGCGTTCGGCATAGTTCACGTTCGTGTGATTTCGTGTGATGGCAGGCTGAAGATATTCAACGAACGTTGAATCGTCAAGCTTAAAAGGGGTCGTTTTGTTGAATTTCGGTGAGAGGCTGAAAGAAGAGCGTGTTCGCCTGGGGTACAACCAGGGCGATTTCGCAGCCATTGGCGGCGTCGCCAAGACATCGCAGTTCAACTACGAAAAGGCGGAGCGATGCCCAGACGTGGCGTATCTGGCTGCCGTTGCTGCCGTAGGCGTTGACGTGCTGTATGTGGTCACCGGGGTACGTACACCATCAGCGGCTGACAGCCTTACCGAAGATGAGGCCAAGTTGATCGGTCTCTATCGCGGAATGGGGCAGGACAACCGCGAAACGATCATCCGTGTGAGCGAGGCATTCGCGATCATTGGGTAGCGCGGCAGGTCAGCCAACAACAGAAAGCCCAGGCAAGTACCTGGGCTTTTTTGTGCCCGCGAAGTGGGGCGGATTGGCGCTTGCACTTTGGAAATCATGCGTAGCTTAGGGAGTGGCCGCCCGTCGGAGGCCATCCCGAACACTTTTCGCATTTCGCTAAGGCAGGCTGGTGGCACGCGAAAACGTGCAGAGAATGGGGAACTCCCGGGCGCAGTGGGCGGTGCAGTTGCACCAGGCGCCCGTCACATGGAAATGGAGTACCTACGATGGAAAAACTTACCCAGGCTGAACGACTCTTTCTGGACCTTCTGCGGCAGCTCAGTGAGCAGCAGCAGCGGGACCTGGCGAGAGTGATGGAAGCGTTCGCGCGGTCGGGCAAGTGAGAACCGCCCCGGCAAGCGCCGGGGCGTTCTGATTCAGGCCTTAGCCTCTCTCGGCTGGGGCTTCTCAAACACCCAACAGCGCACGGACTTCCCGGCCAGATAGCTGTTGACGGCGTGGTTGACGTGCAAGCATCGCGGCTCCTGACTCAGCGCGAGTGCGTCCCGCAAGGTACGGTCGAACAGCATTGGCTGCCCGTGCTCTGCGAGCAATCGAGCCAGCCCCCGCAAGTTGATTGCCAGTAGCCCCGGAGTGCGGTGGTGGTTGTATTCCACCCCTTTGGCATCGAGGTCAGCCAGCGCAGCCCAGAAACGGGCGAGGACTTCGGGTTCGGCCGGCGCACTCCAACCGATGCTGTTGAGCTCAGGCGTTGGCAAGCCCAGTAGACGAGAGGCATGGTCAACCTGTTGGTGAATGGCAGCCCTTAGTGAGCTGTTGCGAGTTCGGTGAAGCTCCTTGAGCAACGCCAGGCGATGGCGGGAGACGGCCAGTTGTTGGGTTACGCCGGACGCGCTTGCGCGTGCCGCGTTGCCTTTGCTCCAGTAGTCCCAGAGGGCGTCGTCGCATTCGTTCTGGTAACGAACGATCTTGTCGCGCAGTTCGGGCTTCACCTTGTTGGGGCTGATGGAGTAGAGCCACGCGGGAAGCTTGCGGAGAGGAAGGCAGACCATTGGCCGGAGCTTTCCATCCTCAGCAACCATTGGGATTTCCCCAACAGTAGAAGCGAATCTCTCCGATAGCTTTATGTACTGGGTCGCCCAGTCCAGCCCCATATTGGTGACGATGGGTTTCATCGCCACGAAGGGCTGTTCATCCTGCCCAACAAGAACGATGGTGTCCTCGTAGAAAGGGACAGGTATCAGATGCTGTGCTGCGATCATCAATGGGCTCCCTGGGGGCGAGGCTTGGTATCGATGCCGAACAGCCATCCTTTGAGCTTGCCGGGCGGGAGAGCAACCACCTCCCGCATTATCCCGTCGCTAGCAACCATGTGCGTGATACACACGGTTGAAAACAGAGCCTCATCCCGTAGGGGCTGGAAAGTCATGCCGTACTGTCCTCCATCGCTGCCAGTTGTCAGGATTTCCTTGATAACTGGGCCGAAGCTACCTCTTCCAATTGCTGATGATGTCGCCACGAGGAAGCATGGAGAAGACCCATTCCCTTCCTTCCTTGTACTTCGTGAAGAGTCCTTTTTCGACTAGTCCATTTAGCGCTGTTGAAGCGGTATTGTAAGAGCACCGCAGGTTTTCACGAACATTCTGGGCTGTGAAATCGGTGGCGCGTCCATTTTTTGCTACTTGGAAGATGGTTCTCTGCTTGTCGCTAAGCTCCCTATAGAGACCGGACTCATAGAGGAAGGCGTTGAACTCTTCAACGTCTCTTAATGTTTTGTTGTACTGGTCCATGTAAGCATGAATTGCTCTGCTTATAATGTCGCACTGGTAGTCAACAAAATAGGTTAAGTCGAGATCATCAGTTTCGGTGTATAGGTAGCTTTTCCCATATTTAGCTGGTGCTGATTTCAGCAGGGTGCTTATGGCAATGTATCTGAAGGCGCCAAATTCATGTTTGAACATAAGCCAGTAAAATAAGGACCTAGCAACCCGGCCATTTCCATCGTGGAAGGGATGTTCATAACCTATGGCAAAGTGAATGATGATCGCTTTTACCAGCGGATGAATATAGTGGTCGTCTTTTGCATGGCAGTGATCCGTATTCACCCAGTCAATCAGGCGCTGGAGCCGATTTTCAAGGCCGGCCGCAGGTGGCGGTGTGTGAATCGTTTCGCCTTCTCCGTCGACAACCACAACATCATCTGTTTGCCTAAAGACACCAGGCCGATATTTGTCGTCGTCAATTCCCTCTACGCCCGTTGAATGGAGTTCCGCAATGAGCTCTAAGCTTAAAGGAAGTGCTCTGTTTTTCCAGGCAAAGTTCATCATCTTGAAATTGCCAAGTATCATTTTTTCGGAAGGAGTCCGGGGCTGACGCTTCCGCTTCAACATGTCCTTTGCAATTTGAGTGGTTGTTGCGGCGCCTTCTAGCTGGCTACTGCTAATGGCTTCGTCTTCTACCAAGTCATTTAGTAGGTACTCTAAGTGCTGCTGTTCGCCGATTTTATTGCACATCCACTCTAATGCTGCGGTGGTAGTTCTCCTATCGCACTCGGAAATGGCTCGCTGTATACCAGGAGTCAAAAGCAAGAACCCTGGTTGCGCTGGCTCTCCTAGTTTTATAACTTCTTTTAGTTGGCTTCTTCTTGCCTGTTTTACTAGCGACCAAGCGACCGTGTGATCCAGGTCTTTATGGAACCTAAACCGAAGCTTGTCATAGTGGAGATAGCGCCCCTTTGGATCGAGCGGACTATGCAGGGCTATGTATTCCCGCAGGAGCTCTGCATTCCCCAAATCTACCTTTTGGAATGGGTTCAGAGTCGTCGGAGGTGGGGATTTCAGCATGGTAAATCTCAAAAATTCTGTTATTTGAGACAAGCCTACACGGCGATCCTCATTTCAACAAACCGTATTTTTGCAACAAGGCTGGCTTGAGAACTACCTCCGATAATTTCCAAAGGCCTGCTTCATGGCGTGCATCGCTATTGCGTTACCGATCTGGAAGGCGCAAAGGGCGCGGCCAGCACTGCCTCAGTTTCGCGAGGAACCTGCTTGCAGCCGCTTCCACTCCCGGTCCACGGCGCGCTTCTCCTGCTGCGGTTCGGCGAGATTGGTGCCGCCGGGCACGCGGGCCAGGCGTTCGCGTTCGGCCTGCGCCGACACGCTGACCGGCGCGGGGCTTTTCTCGCGGATCTGCATCGGCTCGAGCTCGAGGCGATCTTCCGCCGCCACCGTCAGGGGCAACAGGCCGAGGGCCAGCAGGGGAAATGAGAGTTTCGAAGGAAAGCGGCGTTTGGGGTTGAAGCAACGACTCATGACAAGCTCCGTCTGCACGAAATCTGGCTTACCAGCTCAGGTAGAACATGCCCTTGGCCAGCAGCACGATGCCGACCATGTGGCTGAAGACACTCAGGTGAATCCGGCGGAAATACGTCGAGTTCATGCGCCCGCTGTAGAGCAGGAACATGGCGCTGAAGAAGTGCCCGAGCACGCTCATGGCGAGGAGGATCTTCAGGCTCAGCAAGGTGCCGAAGGAGGACGCCAGCGGGTCCGCCAGCAGCGGCAGGTAGCGCGTCCAGACCATGCCCAGGCCGGCGCTGAACAGCACCAGCAGCACCCAGGGCATCAGCCGCCGCGCACGTTTGCCGATGCCCTGCTCCACCTGGCGCATTACCGCGGCCGGCACGTGCTGGCGCACGCTTTCGAAGATCAGCACCTCGAAGAACACCGTGCCGATGAACATCAGCGCGGCGAACAGGTGCAGGGTCAGCAGGATCGGATAGATCATGGCGCAGGTATCTCCAGGGCCAGCAGGGTCTGATGAAGGACCGCCGCCGCTTGATCGGCGGTGTATCCACTGAGGTCGAAGGGACGTAGCGCGCCGTCGTTGACCAGCACGAAGCGCTCGACGAGGCCGACCAGCTCGCCGGGGTGGTGGCTGACGCACAGCAGGGCCGCACCCGAGCTGGCTAACCAGTCGCGGCAGAGATCCAGCAGGGATTCGCGCAGGGCCGGGTCCAGCGCGCTGAATGGCTCGTCGAGCAGCAGCAGGTCCGGCTCGACCGCGAACGAGCGCGCCAGGGCAACACGCTGGGCCATGCCGCCGGACAGCTGATTCGGCCAGGCCCCCTCATGCCCGGCGAGGCCGACGCGCTCCAACCAATGGCTGGCCAGCCGCCGCGCCGTTGCACGCTCGTGGCCGATGGCGCGCAGGGGGATTTCCAGGTTTTCCGCAACCCGGCACCAGGGCAGCAGGCGCGGCTCCTGGAAGGCCAGCACGGGATGGCGGAATCCGTTGTCTGCCTGCCCCCGATGGGGCCTCAGGAGGCCGGCCGCCAGGCGCAACAGGCTGCTCTTGCCGGCGCCGCTGGGCCCGAGAATGCCAACCCGCTCACCGGGTAGCAGGCGCAGGGAAGCGTCGGCGAGTACACGCCGTTCGCCCAGCCGCAGATCGACTCCGTACCACTCAAGCATGGGCGGCCTCCTGCCAACGGCCCATGCGCCGCTGCAGCGGCTGCAGCAGGAGGAACTCCAGTGCAGCGACCAGCAGCAGGATCAGCAGAGTCCAGGCATACAGCCCGGCGCTGTCGAACGTGCTGCGCGCGTTAGCCAGCGCGAAACCGGCTCCACTTTCCGCGCCAAGCACTTCAGCCATCACCACCAGGCGCACGCCGCCGCAGGTGGCGATCAACAGTGCCGCTCCAAGCGGCGCGGTCAGTGAAGGGATGTAGAGCCGCCGCAACTTCTGCCAGGGACTGAAGCGGTAGACCCGCGCCATCTCCAGCAGGCCGCGGTCGACCATCTGCATGCCTTTGACGGTGTTCACGTACATGCCCGGCGCCAGCATGAGAACGCTGATCAGCACCACCATGGCCGAGCCGAGCCCGACCCAGAGCATCGCCAGCACCACGACCACCACCGGCGGCACCGACATCAGCAGCCAGCGCAGCGGCTCCAGCAGGCCACGTACACGAGCGTCCAGCCCGGCCAGCAGGCCCAGGCAGAAGCCCAGCAGGCAACCCAGGCCAACGCCCAGCACGATACGCAGCAGACTGGTTCCGGCTTGAAGACGGAAGTCGGCCTCGAAAGGCAGGCGAGCCATGGCTTGCAGCGTCTGCCAGGGAGTTGCCATGAGCAGCGAGCCCAGGCGCATCGCCAGCAGTTGCCAGCCCACCAGCAACAAGGCGCCACCCAGCACGGCCCAGCGTCGGGAAGTCATTCGGCTCATCTCACGGCCCATAGAAGCTGGCAGGTGGCATGGAGCCACCGATGGCCTGCGGATGGCGTTCGGCGATCAGGCCGAACAGCGCCTCCAGCGGCCCGCGCGCGGCGCTGGCGGCCACACTGTCCAGGCGCGTGACGCGGATGGACTCCTCGACCGCCTCCACCGGCAGGTGCGGCAGGTGCCGATGCACCAGTTCCGCGCAGTCCCGCGGCTGCGTACTGCACCAGCGGGCGGACTCGGCGTAGGCGGCCTCCACGGCGCGCGCCAACTCGCCGTTCTCGGCGCGCTGCGGGCTGCTCATCAGTCCTGCCTGAGGCAATTCGGGCTGTTGCGGGAAAGCCTGCTTCCAGGCGCTTTCCAGACTTTGCACACGGTAGAGCGGCGCCCCACCCTCGCTGCGGTTGCGCCAGAGCAGCAGGGACACCGCCGGCTCCACCAGCAGGGCGTGATCGGCGCGACCTGCCAGCAGCAGCGCCTGGGCGTCCTGGCCGTCGCGGACCGGGCGCAGCGTCAGGTCCTTGCCCGGCTCCAGGCCATGGCTGAGCAACAGCTCATCGATCAGGATCGCCGGCAGGTCGCGCTGGAAAGGCAGCACCACGTCCTTGCCGGCGAGGTCGGCGAAACCTTTCACCTGTGGGTCGCGGCTCACCAGCCAGATAATTCCCCACACCGAGACGTTGAGCAGCCGCACGGGCTGCCCGCGCCCGGCCATCAGCGCCGGCAGGTTCACCGGGGCGGCGCTGTAGTCGAGTTCGTTCTTGGCCAGCAGCACGCGCAACTGATCGGGGTTCTGCCAGAGGCGGAATTCGACACGCTCGGCGTGATCCGCCAGGGCATTGGTTTCCACCATGTGTAGCAGCGGGAAGCTGACCACCGCGCCGGGGCCACCCAACCGCAACACCTTTTCCCGGGTCATGCCGGCCGGTGACGCCAGACAGGTGCCGGCGACCAGTGCAAGTGAAAGGAAGAGGCGCGGGAGCCTCCGATTGATTGATATGCGAATAAGTCTTATCTTCATTCGCAAATCATTGCAGCCCGCACGCTCATCACGAATGACAAATGTTAAGTTCGCCCCAGATCCTGGTGAATGCCAGCGATTGCTGGGTGCCCTGCCCCAGTTCGCAGACCTGCCGGAAGCGCTCTTGGCCGGCCTGTGCGAGTCAGCCGCACTGCTCCGCGCCGGGGCCGGCAAGCTGCTGTTCCGCGAGGGCGATCCCGCCGAGCATTTCCTGCTGGTCCGGCATGGTTGCGTGGAAATGCTGCGCTTCACCTGCGATGGCGAGGAGCGCGTCTTCCACCTGTTCCGCGAAGGTCAGTTGATCGCCGAAGCGGCCATGTTCATGCCCCACGGCCGCTACCCGATGAATGCCCGCAGCCAGGGCAGCGGCGAATTCTTCCGACTGGGCCGCAATGCACTGCGCAAGGCCTGCGAGGGCCATCCTCCGCTGGCCATGCGCATGCTGGAGAACCTCAGCCTGCGCCTCTACCGCCAGGTCAACGAGGTCGACTGGCTGACGGCGAGTTCCGCCTCCCAGCGCCTGGCCGCCTATCTGCTCGGCCTGCACCGTCGCCAGGGCGAGTGTCTCAATCTGCCGATCAGCCAACGCCAACTCGCCACGCACCTGGGCATTCGCCCTGAATCCCTGAGTCGACTGCTCTCCGACTGGCAGCACGCAGGGCGCATCGAAGGGCGACTCCGGCAGTGGCTGCTTTGCGACATTCCCTACCTGCAGGAGCTGGCCAGCCCCGCGGTACGCTCTTTCTGAGATGGCCGGCCATCGGCCTGCAGCAGGCATCCAGCCTTAACAACAGCGAGCGCTATGCCTGACGTCCGCTTAGGGTGGATTCTGTTGAAAAAAGGCGGTTCTGCGGCAGCCAGCCGGCCAGGTGCGCCAGCATTCGAAATGGCTGCAAGCCACTTCAAGTTGCCTTTCGGCGATTAACTGAGCGTCCGGGCTCAGGTTTGATGGTTAATTCGAGGGTTTCTGCTCGCCGCAGGCGTACCTACACGGCTATTCCTGATAGCCAAAGTGTAGGCGCTGGTGATTCTGACACCTTGTTCCAGTGATTCTGACCCACCCCGCAACAGCGAGAGGCGGCTACTCCACTCAGCCAGCCATGAATAAAAAAGTTACAAAGTCATGCTGCATCGTATTTATGCGAGCTGCAGGCGAGGCGAGCAAGAAGTTGCACACCCCAGCTCTGTTACTTTCGCGCGTGACATGTCGCTCATAAGTGACTGACCATCATCTCGCTGATGCAAGGATTCGCACATGAGTGGAAAACCCGCCGCCCGCGTCACCGATCCTACAGCCTGCCCAATACCGGGGCATGGCACCAACCCCATAGCCCAAGGTTCTCCTGACGTCGTGTTTGACGGCCTGCCTGCTGCACGACAGGGCGATGCTTCTGCTTGCGGAAGCCCCATAGCGTCAGCTGTTTCAGCGACGGTGTTCATCAACGGCCAGCCCGCTGCCACCCTGGGCAGCATCGGTGCCCACGGCAACGTGATCATTGGTGGCTCGGGGACCGTCATCATCGGTGATGTATTCACTCCCGCCCCTTTACGCCAATCACCCCGCTATCCAGCGTCACGGCACCGTATTCCGGGCGCTTCCAGCTCATTGACCAGGAAACCGGTAAGCCCATTGCCGGACGTAGGGTAAAGGTCTGGTCGAGTGGTGGTTGGAGCGCACTCGATGCCACAGATGCCGAAGGCATGACCTCGTGGATCAACCACGAGGCGTCGGAGTCTATCCAGATCGACCTGATGCAGGGAGGCGAAGCATGAGCGATCAGCCCAGCCTCGCTCAGGGCGGCATGAGCCCCGAAGGCAAGACCAACCCCGTTGGCATCCTGGAGCCCAAGCTCGATCCACAGGACAAGAAGGTGTTGTGCTCGGCGATCTGCTATTGCAGCAGCACACCCAACGTCAGCCAGGACGGCAAGAACCTCAAGCAGGCCTGCGTGGCTCAGCGTCTGGGGGAGTTGGACGAAATCCTCCAGGGGCGTAGCCCGTACAAGCCCGAGGTCAGTTACGACATGACCAAGAACCCGCCGCAGCCGATCCTCGACAGCCAGACCGGCAACAGTCCGCATGGTTGGATTCCGGGCTGGATCAGCAAGTATTGGGATGAAGATCCAGAGCATCCGTCGTTCAGGCCTGGTCGCGGCATGATTCGCCGGCCCGACGTGGTGATCGTCAAGGACCCCAGCAAGCCGCCGACCCAGGACAATATCAAGCAGGTGGTGGAGATGAAGTTTCCACCCGATCAGCGTAATGCGAGGCAGAGTGACGCCTACGGTGCCATCGCCGGCAGTAAAAATAAGGTCGTCGAGATGCAGTCTACCGACTGCGACTGCAGCCAGGAAAATCAGCAGTCCAAGGTACCCGTAGAGGAGCTAGGGTGGGCTGCCGCCATCGCTAGTGGCGTGGTGTACTTCCTGACTCGTGGCCGTTCCCCGCGCCCCATGATCCCGGCCTATTGATTCGGAGAAACACTCATGGAACCGAAATTCAACCTGGCCGAAGAGCTGGCCAAACACCCCCATCTGCTGGAGATGCCCGGCAACCTGCTGATGAAAGGTGGTCGAGAGGACTATATCGGCGCCGTGCTCTGCCTGCGGGGCACGCTCTATTTCAAGGAAGCCCATACCCCTCTGGTGCGCGAAGCATTATGCCAGTGCTTCGATGAGTTCAAGCGTCAGGCCGAGCCGCACCTCTCCTGGCTTTGGCGCGAAGAGCCGCCAGAGGGTAAGCCGCTGACTGCATACAGTGACGCAAAGCCATTGCGTGAAATGCTGTTCAGCATGGATGAGGATTATCCACTGAGCTTCTACTACAGCAGTGGCAAGCAGTCGATTGATGCCCCTGATTGGCACTTTGAAATTTTTGGCCAATCTGCATGGGAAGCGAAGATTGGGCGCGATCTAAGCGTGCTGGAGTTCTCTGTGCCGCTGCTGTACCAGGAGCAGAACCCGCTGAATTTCCTACGCCTATTCCTTGACGTCGCACGTCGACTGGCTCCGGAGCAAGGCTATGCCGGGCACGCTTACAACCTTTCGCCTACCAGCCGAGACAACAACGAGCCCACCGAAGCCTTTATGGCCGCACGGATGCCGGGATTGGATGTAGGAACAGCCGGTCTGTTGGCCAATATCCCTGAGTTCAAACCGACCAAGATCAAGACCGTCAGTTGGCTGACCCTACTCGACCACGCACGTCTGGAACTGGCTGGTGGCATGGAGGCACTGCGTGCACAGCTGCCGCCCAGTCATTTCGCCTTCTACGACTACGGCGCCGGTGTGGTGATACAGGCCGGAGCTTACCCATCAGGGGGGGATGGCGAAGACCCGAAACCGGCTGCTTACGTGTTGCTGAACCACGTGCTCAAAGGCATCCGCTACGAAACCGTCGGTTCGCTGCACGGCGGCTCGCATGACGGCGAATTGCGGCTGGTCGGCTGGTCGGCCGATCAGTGGCTCAAGCGCTTGGATGTGGATGAGAGCGATATCCCCGCCTGGCGTGCCAAACTGCTCAGCAACGAGCCGTATCTGGATGCCACGAATACCCTGCCGGGGCGCTTGTAGAACGGCTGTCACGACGCCGTAAACGGGGAGATCAACATGCTGCTGCCGGGTGCCGAAACCCAGAGGATGAACCAGCGCCAATGCCTGGAGCTGCTGGAGGGCGTTGAGGATACACTCCACTTCTTATTCGCCACGCTGACCTACCTGATTCATGCCGAGAGCCAGCGCCTCCTGCCGGATGCGGAATTGATCGCCTCTTGGGAAGCCTTGCAGCAGGAGGTCTTCGACGTTGAATATGCCCTGCCAGGCGCTGATGTGACGGTCTACCAGCAAGCGTTGCGGACCTACGGCAAGCACAATCGTGAGCTGCGCCCGTTGGTTGACCAGTATATGGCCAAGTAGTTACTCATCCTTTGCCCGTTCTGGAGGCCGCCAGGCCCCAGGACGTTTCCCGCCCCATATTTCCCGCATTTCCTTTCGGCTCTGCAACCAGCCTTCCGCGCGAATCAGCATCGGCCAGATAAGCATGGATAGGTGCGCAGCTGCTGGTTGATCTGTCGATAGAACTGCTGCGCCTTGGGCGATAGGCCTTCCGGGTTATGCAGCAGGCCCAGCAGTGCCTTAACCGCATTCTCATCGTTCAGCATTAGCTGCCCCTCACCGAGCCATTGCCAGAGCAGCGGCCGACGCTGATTCAGCCACTCGGCTATGCCGTGCTCAGGAAAGAGCACAGCAGGCGTGAAAAGCCCCTCATGAAACTCCGTCACCTCGCGGGTCAGGATACGGTTCACCGCCTTGTCGAAACGTTCTCGCTGGCGAGCACCTGACTTGTAACGAGCAGCGGCAGCGCGCTGTCCGTCTGCATTCGCCCGCCGCGGAGAGCTGGGAGAATGGTCCACGCATAACTTCCGCCCTGGCAGAGGATGCCTCCAGCACAGCGTGCAGAAGTTGAACGGATCAACTTGTAGCCCGCTGTCCGAACGAACCTGGCTCTGCACCGGCATCCGCAACTGGTTGCACAGGCTGATGAAGTAAGTGACCTCGACGACAGTAGGGAATGTAAATGTCCGCGGCGGCAGGGTGCCGATGCCGGCTGTATCGGGGTCGAAAAGCGCCCTGAACATGAAGGGCGCCCAGTCATCTGGCAGATCGCGGCTCGGCGCGGCACCTACAAGAAGCATGGCAAGTGCAGTGTCTTGTACAAGACGATCCGCAAAATCGAGAAAGCCAAGACCCAGGTACGGGCGAAGGTCGAGCACCCGTTCCGCGTGATCAAGCGGCAGTTCGGCTACACCAAGGTGCGCTTTCGCGGATTGGCCAAGAATGCCGTACAGATGGTGACGCTGTTCGCCCTGTCGAATCTGTGGATGGCCCGCCGACATTTGCCGGCCAGCGCAGGAGCGGTGCGCCTGTAGTGCGAGAAACGGCCGCCGAGAGTCGCTCGGCGGTCAAGAAACCGGGAACGCTCGGGCGATTTGCCCTGTTTTGGAGCGATCGGCCACCTTCAAAAATTGGCAGACACCGAAGTTAGCCGAAAATACCGGGCTATTTCAGACCCTCCCTGAGGGCCGACGAACTTCCCCTGCTCGAGTGCCGGAGGTGCCTGTCATGGCACTCCGGCGCTCCTTGGCCCGACTTGACTTGAGACGGTCAGTCGCTATCGGGCAGCTGGAGCTGGCGGAACCGATTCGGCACAGCTCCTTGAGCGCCATCCAGAGTCTCGTCCCAGGGCAGAGGGGGAACGAAAAGTTCTACAAGATAGTCGATGAAAGTCCGCACTTTCGTCGACACATGGTGAGTCGGCGGATAGATGGCAGAGATCGTGTACGGTGGTTGCCGATACCCCGTAAGAACTGGAACGAGAAGGCCTTTGCGCAACCCCTCGGCAGCCAGGAAAATGGGTAACGACGCGATCCCGAGCCCGGCGATCGCCATATCTCTCAGCGCACCACCGTTGTTGATGACGATCCGACTACGGGTCGAGACGCTGATTGGCGAGCCTCCCCCGGCTTGAGACTCGAATTGCCAGAGCCTGTTGGCGTGGACATAGGCATAGTCGATGCACTGGTGGTCGGCGAGCTCGGCGACGGTTCGAGGCTGACCGTTGGATTCAATGTACGAAGGGCTGCAAACCACCACCCTCGGGCACTCGCAGAGCGTTCGGGCGCGCAGGCTGGAATCGCGCAGATGACTGATTCGAATGCCGACATCGTAGCCCCCCTGGACGAGGTCGACCGAGCGGTCTTCGTAGTCGACGGCGAGCTCCAGGTTGGGATGACGTCGGGCAAACTCGGCAATGACCGGCCCCAGATACATGTCGCCGAACGACATGGGCGTGGTGATGCGCAGTTGTCCCCGCAAGGAGCTCTCGCGTTTGGCCGACAGGCTCTCCGCAGTCAGGTTGATCTCATGGATCAGCGGTACCATGCGCTCGTAGAAAGCATCCCCATTCTCGGTCGGTTTGAGCTGACGCGTGGAGCGCTGGAACAGCTCCACGCCCAATGCCGACTCCAGGTCGCTGATACGTTTGCTGATCACTGACTTGGAGAGATTCATCCGGTCGGCGGCGGCGGTAATGCTGCCGGACTCCATCACCCGGATGAACGTGAGTATGTCTTCAAAACGCCACTTCATTGTTCACCCATGACGAACCTGGCCTCCGATCATGCCGGCCTCCTCGTTCAATTCTGGCAGATGCAAACCGCTCTCCAGCCTGAACTGGACAATCCCTCACTCCCGCAGCTCCCCGCGCACATCCGCACGGGCCAACCTGCAGGAGGTTCAGGCGATGCGGGTCAACCGATGCAGGAAAGTGATGCCCTCGACGTTGGTCGCCCCATGTGCATTGAAATGCTGGATGTGCGGGCCGTGGTTGTGATGCCTCAGTTGGGCGTCGGCCGACGTCCACTGTTCGACAAAAACGAAATACCCGGGATCCTCGTCATTCACGAACAGTTCATAGCGTAGGTTGCCCTCCTCCTTGCGAGTAGGTTCGACCAGCGCGATGAGGTCCTTTTCCAGTTCCCGCTCCTTGCCCTTCTTGGCCCGCAGGCCAACGACGATGTGCAGATCCGACATGATGGCTCCCAGTATCCAGCCAGGCCGTGGCGACGAAGAAAATGGGCGTGCTCGATCCGGCCAGCGCTTTCGTATTGCCACATGGCGGCGCCGGCCGGACGACGATCACTCGCTACGATCGTAGGAGAACTGCAAGCCGGCGGTGCCGCCGGTCTCGATGAACAGGTCGACGAAGGCCGGCACCGTCTCGCTGCGTTTCCAGTCACGCTGAAGCTCGCAGAACAGTTGCGCGACGCTGATCATCTTGCCGCCGGCCTGTTCGATACGGCGCAACGCAGCGTCGTGCGCAGCGACGGAGGTACCGCCGACCGCATCGACGGGCACGTAGACCTCGTAGCCCGCGGCCAGCGCATCGAGCGCAGGAAAGGTCAGGCAAGCTTCAGTCCAGAGCGCGGTCATGATCAGTTTCTTACGACCGGTGGCTTCGACAGCCTGGCGGAACTCGACGTCCTCCCAGGAGTTGATGCTGGTGCGGTCAACCGTGGGGACGCCCTTCAGCGCTTTCTGAATCTGCGGCACCGGTGGCTTGTTCAGGCCAGTCTGCACATTGACGGTGGAATGCACGATCGGCAGACCATAGGCAACGGCGGCCTTGGCACAACCGACGATATTGTTCAGGAGCAGTTGGCGATCCATGGAGGCGATCGAGTTCACCTGAACGGGCTGGTAGTCGATGATGATGAAAGCGGAATTCTTGGGAGTCAGGAGTTGGTCCTTGACCTGATCGCGGATTGGTTCGCTTGCCATGAGTATGTCCTTCCAATGAGTGGGAACGGCAACCTGTTTCTCACCCCGAATGTCTTCGAAGGTGGTCCAGAAAAAGTAGTGAAACTCTCCGGCTACGATAAGAGCGCTTGCCGCGAACCCAGCGTTCTGCCCAGCAGAACAATGAGCCTGAACTCACCAGCGGAATACAGGGTCGAAGAGCCCGCTCCAGGGAGGTATCGGGGTGGTACCGTTCGCTAGTCGTTGGGCAGCAGCACCTGCTTCGCTCGCCGGCCACCACTGACGACTGCCTCGAAAGCCTCCACGCCCCTGTCCAGCGCCCATGAATCGAAGGCCGGCGGATTGAGCTGGCCCTGCGCAAAACCGTCCCGGAGCTTGTCCAGAATGTTCGCTACTTCCTCGCCGCCCAGCTTCATCGAGTCGATACCGATGAGCCGCTTTGACCCATGGTAGAAGTCGACGAGGTTGAACTCGACGCGTGGGTTGCCGGCGCTTGCGATGGCGACCTGACGCCCGCCACACCCGAGCGACTTGAGGGCGGGCTCGAACATCGGCCCGCCAACAGTATCGAGTACCACATCCACGCCTTTGCTTGCCGTAAGACGCCGGACTTCCTCGGTAAGGTCATGGGTTCGGGTATCGATCCGCAGGTCGGTATCGGACACCGTGTCGCTACGCACCGCTCCGATCACCGTCGCGCCCCGCCAGCGGGCAATCTGCGTCGCGGCCTGGCCGACGGCCCCCGCGGCACCGATGATCAGCACGGTGTCGCTCGCCTGCAGCCTTGCCGCGTCAACCAGCGCCATCCACGAGACGATATAGGGAATGCCGACGCAGGCGGCCTCCTCCATCGACAACTGATGGGGCTTCTCGGAGAGCCAGCGGAGCGGGATCGCCAGATACTCGGCATGGCTGCCATCGCGGTTAACCCCGAAGCCGGCGCCGCTGCCCCAAACCGCCTTGCCGTTCCATTGTGCACCGCCGCCCTCGACAACCACGCCGGCGAAGTCGCGGCCGGGCACGCGCGGCAGCGGAGTCTGGAAAGCCCCGGCGATATTCTTCACGTCGCTCGGGTTGATGGCCGACGCCCTGACTTCAACCAGGACTTCGCCGGGGCGCAGTTGCGGACGCGGGACTTGGGCGATGCCCAGCACCGAAGGCGGACCGTATGTCTCGAACCGCAGGGCTTTCATGACCAGAACCTCCCAGGTGGGGAATGGATGTTGCTCAGGTCTCGACGACACCCGGGCGGAGCGCGATGTGCTTGAACTCGACGAAATCGTCGATCACCGCATAGCCGCGCATGCGCCCTTGCCCGCTCTGCTTGAAGCCACCTTCCTCGAACTGGTCGTACAGCACGGCCCAGTCGTTCACCCAGATGGTGCCCGCCTCGATTTCCCGAGCTACCCGCAGCGGCCGGTCGATGTCACGCGACCAGATGCTGGCGGCAAGGCCGTACTCACTGTCGTTGGCGAGCACGACCGCCTGTTGCTCGGTGTCGAACAACTGCAGGGTTAGCACGGGGCCGAACACTTCCTTCTGGACTATGTCGAGCGAGGAGTCCGTCACTTCCAGGAGCGTCGGCCGATAGAACGCGCCCCTGGCGAGGTCGCCCTCGCTCACCGGCCCGCCACGCACGAGCACCTTCGCGCCGGCAGCGATGGCGTCCGTCACCATGCCGTTGACGCGCTCGACATTGGACCTGTCGATGAGCGGCCCCATCTCCACGCCGGGCTCCAGTCCCGGCCCGACCTTGACGGCCTCGAGGCGCCGGGAAAGCTCGTCGCGCACCCTCTCGGCGATGCCGCGCTGTACGAGCAGGCGGCTGCCGGTCATGCAGAACTGTCCGGAGAAGACGGTCAACGCCTCGACGACCTTGGGCAGGGCCGCGTCGAGATCGGCGTCGTCGAAGAGAATGACGGGCGTCTTGCCACCGAGTTCAAGGCCGAGCCGTTTGAGATTGGCCGAGGCGGTGGCGGAGATCGCACGGCCCGTCCTGGTGCTGCCGGTGAAGCTGATGCTGGGAACATCCGGGGATTCGACGAGGACGTTGCCGGCCTCGTGTCCGCCGGTGAAGAGATTCACCACGCCACGCGGAAGGCCCTCGGTGCCGGCGATGATCCCGGCCATCAAGGCATTCACCTGCGCGGTCTGGCGCGGCAGGCTGATCACCGCCGTGGCGCCGGCCGCGAGGGCGGGTGCCAGCGAGCGGACCATCAGCGCACCCGGTGAGTTCCAGGGGGCGATAATGCCGGCGACACCCACCGGCTCACGCAGGACCATGGACAACTGGCCCGGCTCGACTTGGGCAGCGTGTCCATGGTCGGTCAGCGCAAGAGCGGCGTTGAAGCGCAAGGTGAGTGGCACGATACCGATCTCGAAACGGGCCTGCTCGAGGGTCTTGCCATTCTCGGTGGTGATGAGCCGCGCCAGTGCCTCGCCGCTGGCTTCGAAACGATCGGCCATGCGGTTGAGGACACGGGCCCGTAGCAGGCGATCCTGCTTCCAGTTCTCCTCGCGGAAGGCACGCCTGGCCGCGGCGATGGCGCGCTGCGCTTCGGCGACGCCGGCCTGGGCGTAGCGGCCGATGATCTCGCCCGTGGCCGGATTGATGCTGTCGCCGTGACGTTCACCATCGCACCACTGACCATCGATCCAGTTCAGCGCAACCTTGGTTTCCTGCTTCTGCTCGGCCATGGGGCCTCCTGTCCAGCGGCGATCGAGGGGCAGTGATCGCACTCGTGGTTGGGGGGAACCGGTCGGGCAACCGGTTCCAGGGTGCTCAGCCGAAGAACTTGGGCGGATGCACGTTGCCACGTTTGACGTAGCCGTTGTGGTTCATCTCCAGCCGAGTCTTCTCGATGCAGAAATAGGCATTGTTCTTGGTCATGACATCCGCGCCGTTCAGGCGCTGCGCCCAGGTCTTGCCATTGGAGGTCTTCTTCGTCAGCACCTGTTTGGTGACGTAGTTGGTGAGCGCGTTGAAGTAGGCCTGCTCCGCCCAGCGGAAGGCCGCGCGATAGGACGTCCCTTCGATGTCCTTCAGGAAATAGCTGATCGGTATGGTTTCGAGTGCCTCGCGTGCCGAGCCCATCAGATCGTGCATGTACTCGCGGCCCTCGATGACATCCTCGCGCCCACCGGTCTTGGAGACATGTCCGGAGATCAGGTAGTCGAAGTCGTACTCGAGAATCTTGTCGAAGGCATCGGCGTACCCGCAGAGGCTCTCGGAGGAGTCGCAATCCCTGAAGGTGACCCAGCCCGGGCTTGCGACATCGATGGCCGCGAGCACCTTGGGCCCGGGGACGTAGATGAAGATATTGCCCTCGCAATGGTTCTGCCCTTTGTAGGAGAGCTCGACCTTGACGCCGTTCACATCGAGCGTCGTCTCGCGGGAGAAGGTCTCCATGGGCGGCGGACGGTCTGGATCGGGGAAGCGCTCCAGGAGCTCACGCGTCTTTTCATGCCCGACGCGCTTGACCTTGGGCCCGAAGATCGAGGCCGCGCCGATGTGATCGGCGTGCCAATGGCTGTAGATCACGTGGGTGACCGGTTCGTCGGTGACGCTTTCGATCGCCTCAAGCAGGTTCTCGCCCAGTGCCGGCGGCGCATCGACGACGATCACGCCTGAGCCGGTCCGAATGAACAGGCAGTCGTACCAGCCCGAGGTCACCCAGTAGACTCCATCCTTGAGCTCGGCGACGTGGTAGCCCTTCTCCAGGCGACCGGGCAGGAAGAGCGAGCCATGGGACGATTCGGGAGGTATCAGGAAGTCCTCCTTCTTGTCATAGGGAACACCAAGCGGGCCGAGATCATCGACAAACCACGACGGCAGGGACTTGCCGTGGGAACAGTTCGGATCAGAACACATGGGGTTTTCTCCGGGGTTGGGCCTGGAACGTCAGGAGGCGGCGACGCGCAGTACCGCCTTGATGGCATCGCCTTTGCGAGCTTGTTCGACCGCGTCGTTGATCTGCTCGAAGTCGAAGAACCGGACGAGTCGGTCGATCGGGAACTGGCCGGCGCGGTAAAGCTCGATCAGCCGGGGTATGAAGACCTGGGGCACGGCGTCGCCCTGGATGATGCCGCGGGCCATCCGCCCGTTGAGCAGGACGTTCATGTCGACCGGCGCCTCGGCGCCCGCGGGGGCGCCACCGATCAGCGCCGCCGTGCCCAGGGGGGCGAGGACATCGACGGCGAGCTTGAGCATCTCCGGTCGCGCGGTGATCTCCAGGACGTAGTCCGCGCCAATGCCCGTGATGCCCCTGATCTGCTCGGCGGTGTTGCCGTCGCGGCCGTTGATCGTGTGCGTCGCTCCCAGCTCACGGGCGACCGCGAGCCGCGACGCATTGATGTCGACCGCAATGATCGAGGCGGCCCCGGCGACCTTCGCCGCCATGATGGCGGCAAGGCCGACCGCGCCGGTTCCGAAGACGGCAACATGGGAGCCGGGCCGGACCTCGAGCGAGTTGAGGATCGCCCCGGCGCCGGTCTGGAAGCCGCATCCCAGCGGCGCGAGAAGCTCGAGCGGCAGGTCGTCCGGCACCTTTACCACACTGCTTTGATCGACGACGGCATGGGTGGCGAAGGACGACTGCCCGAAGAAATGTCCGTGCATCGCCGCTTCATGTGCCTCGCCTTCGGGCCATCCGAGGGCGTTGCTACCATCCAGGCGGGAACCGCCGAAGCAGATCTCGAAAGCGTGCTCGCAGTAGGCGTTGTGACCGCTGCGGCAGTATCGGCACTCCTCGCAGGAAGGATAAGAAAGCACCACATGGTCACCGACCTCGATGCCCTTGACCCCCGCGCCGACCTTCTCGACGATCCCCGCCCCCTCGTGACCGAGCACCACTGGCAGGGGAACGGGATAGTCCTGGTTGCGGACATGGATATCGGTCTGGCAGATGCCGACAGCACAGATCCTGACGAGCACTTCGTTCGGACGGGGCTCGTCCAACTCAAGATCGCGAAAAACGAATGGACCGGCTTTCTCTTCGATAACGGCTGCACGCACTCGCATGACAGGTCCTCTATTCAACGAATCGATAGGTCTCGAGGAGGGTTCGCATCGTGAAAATCCTAACGGCACTCTCTGTCCGGCTAGTCCCGGCAATCACGAACACAGGTTTCACCAGGACAGAACATTCATCGTGCCCCCGCGACGAGAATGCGCAGGAATCAGGGACGGCCTTCGCGCTTGGCATGCTCGGCGACGAGCGCGGTCATCACCAGGCCGCCGATCAGGCCCATGTGTTCGAGGAACACGTTCATCGCGACGAAACGCTCCTGCCCCTCCAGGGTCCAGAAGCCATGCGCCATGACGGCGGCGATGGCGGTGAAGACGCCCAGGGCGCCTGCACCGAGCCAGACGAAGCGACCTGAAATGACCAACAGGCAACCTATGCCCTGAACGGCAATGGTGAGCCCCGCCCAGAAGGCCCCGGGATGGAGTCCCATTTCCTCCTGTTCGAGCACGGCAGCATGGAAGTCGAGCGACTTGAGAATGGCGCTCACGAGAAAGATCACGACCATCGCCGTCCGTGCCAGCAGCCAGGTCCAGCGCCAGTCGAGAATCCTGTCGACCCAAACAGGGTCCTCTCGTCCAAATTCCTGCATGGGATACTTCTCCTGATATTTCATTGGGGGAATCAACGCTGTCCGGGGTGGGAGCGGACGAACTCGACGAAGCCGGACAGATAGGCCTGCAGCCGCTCGCGCAGCTCCGCATCGAGCAGATTGCCGGCGTCATCGAAGAGTTGCCCGGCGTGGGATACCACCAAACGCCCGCCGAACCAGGGCTCGGCGCCGAGCATGCGCAGCACGGAGAGCCAGGCGTCCTGTGCAAGCAGCGTCCCGAAACCGCCTGGCGAGGCCCCTACCACGGCGAACGGCCTGCCGCCGAACACCCGGGGGATATCGGCCACGGGCCGCGACGCCCAGTCGATGGCATTCTTGAATACGCCGGGAATGCCGTTGTTGTATTCCGGCGTCGCCAGGATCACGCCATCGGCGGCCATGAGGGCCTGCTTCAGTTCGGCGACCGCCGACGGAATGCCGACAGCAGCCTCGTCATCGGCATTGAACAGCGGAATGCCGGCAATACTCCTCACTTCAAGGGTTGCGCCGTCGGGCATCAGCATTGCCGCTGCGCGCAGCAGGCCCAGGTTGTAGGAGGCATGCCGCAAGCTACCGGCCACACCAACGATATGGGTCATCGTTCTTCCTCGCTCGATGGGGGGATGTTGAAGTGATACCGCCCTCGCCATCCGCAGCCTCGCGTGCCCCATGAGGTCCGGCGGCAGCCACGGCCCCAGGGTTCTCACCGATTTCCGAGGCTGGGCACCACGCGGATGCGTGAAGCGGCCGCGCGATTCGCGGGGACGAATGGCCGCACGACCGTTCACACTGCGATGCTAGCCAAGCATGGGCGCGTTGTGCTGCCCGGAATCGCGAACCCGGAGTTCGGACAGACCGAACCATGACGACGCCCCCGAACGGCGGGAGAAGATGGCGACTACCTCCCCCGTCCCGAGACGTCATCCCCAGCCCATACCCGCCAGCACACCCTCGCGCAGGATGGCCAGGCCGTCGGAGACCAGGCGTGGACGCGAGGGAATGGAGGCCACGGCGGCGGCTCAGCGGTCGCTCAGACCAGACATGGGCATTGGCCAGGCACAACATCGAGGGCATCGTCCGGGCTCATTCGAGGATAGTGACGGTGGCGGTGGTGCCCGCGCGCAACGGCGGAGCCTCTGCCGTGCGCGGGTCCAGGCGCAGGCGCACCGGAATCCGCTGTGCCAGCTTCACCCAGGTGTAGTTCGGGTTGACGTTGGCCAGCAGGCGGCTGCCCGGGAGGTTCTCCTGGTCGGTAATGGCATAGGCGATGCTCTCCACCGTGCCCTGCAGCTCCTCCCCGCTCATCAGGGAAATCCGCGCTCGGCTGCCGACGCGAATCTTCGGCAGCTTGGTCTCCTCGAAATAGCCGCTGACGTGGAAGGAGTCGCTGTCCACCAGGGCCAGCAAGGGTGACCCCGACTGGGCGAAGTCTCCCTGGCGGGTCAGCAGGTTGGTCACGTAGCCACTGACTGGCGCCAGGACCCGGGTACGCTCGAGGTCGAGCCGAGCCTGCTTCAGAGCGGCGTCGGCAAGCTGCACGTTGGTCTGCGCCAGTACCAGGTTGGACTGTTCCCTGAGCAGGTTGGCCGCCGCCACCGCCACGTCGGTGCTGGACTGTTCCCACTCTTCGGCGGAAATCGCCGAGCGCGACTTGAGCTGCCGACGGCGCTGTTCCTCGCTGCGTCGTTGCTTCAGCAACGCCTGTTGGGCGACGATGGCCGCCTGCGACAACCCAAGCGTGGCACGCGCGACATCGACCTCGCGCTGCGCGTGCAGCACGGCGAGTTCATAGCTGGCCGGGTCTATACGCAGCAACAGATCGCCCTTGCCGACGAACTGGTTGTCGCGTATCGGCAACTCGACGATGCGCCCACCGACGTCCGCGGACAGCGTCACCACACCGGCCCGCACCCGGGCATCACGGGTCCAGGGCGCCCGGGTGTAATACTCCCAGGCAAAACCGCCCAGCACGATGGCCAGCGCCAGCATCACCAGGGTCAGGGCCCCGGCCAGGAAAGGTTTCAACGAAGACATTTCAGCTAATCGCTCCCATCAACAGCACCAGAACAGCGCAGGTCACGGCATACAGAGCGCCCTGGAACAGCGCTGGATGCCAGGCGTATGCCAGTACCCCCGCGCGTCGCAGCAAGGCATCCAGCACCAGGAACAACGGCAGAGCCAGCAAGAAGACCTGGGCGATGGGCGGCAGGTAGATGCCGCCCAGTTCGAAATCAGCGGGCATGGGCCTGCTCCTCCACGGCCGGTGACACCGGCACCTCCAGCACAGCGCGATAGCGCTGCAGCAACATGAGCGCGATCGAAAGCGACACCCGCAGGATGAACATCCGTCGCAGCTCCCCGCGACCGAACGCCAGGTACGTGCCGTGCTGCTCATCCAGCGAGCGACCCAGTTGATCCAGGGTCGCCAACAGCCCGTCCAGTTTCACCGGGCGACGGCCACCGACAAAATCGACCATGTCCTGCACCCCTTGGCGCAGGCGGGTCCGGGCCCCTGGCGTGAGAGCCGCGCCGCGAGTGCACTGGGCATTGATCTGGCCCAGGGCAGCGGCCAGTACCACGCAGCTCAAGCTGCACTCGAAGCGCTCCTTCGACACCGGGTCGCCGGTAGCCGCAAGCAAGCCGGCCATCGTGGCCAGCCGATCGAGCATGCGGCTCTCGAACTCGAACTGCTGGGCCAGGCCGTTGCCATCCGACACCTGCCGGTACACATCCTCGCGCACGTGACGGAACAACCAGGCGATGCGCTTCTGAGGGTCGAAGGGGAACACCAGGGCGAACACCAGCATGGAGAGCATCCCACCGGTGAAGTAGCCCCCCGCGAACTCGAACCACTGCACCGCGCTATTGTGGTAAGCCCCGACGTTCTGCGGTCCGATCATCAACAGACTGATCAGGCCGATACCCATGCCGATGCCGGCGGTCGCCGGGTTGGCCAGGCCGACCGCGGCGAGGTAGAGCAAGGGGACCAGGCACAGGGCGAGCATCTCGAAATCGTCGAACACTGGCAGAAGGGCGAACTGGTAGAGGGCCGACAGGCCGATGGCCAGCAGCAGGCCACGGTTATAGTTCTGGCTGGCCAGCAATGGCCGCGGCAAGGTCGCCATCAGCGAGCACATGACACCGACCAGGATCACCCCCGAGCGAGCTCCGTCCCAGGCGCTACCAATCCAGATCGCGCCCGCGACCACCAGGGCGAGGAACGCACGCAAGGCGTTCATACCGGCCAGACGGAAGTCCAGGTGCAAGGCGTTCGCCTGCCCTGCGCTGTTAGGGCTACTGGCCGCCCGGCCGTGGCGGATCGCCTCGTCGAGTTCGAGCAACTCCTCCAACTGCTGGAGGAACCGGGCCTGCTCCCAACGTAGCGCCCAGGCCAGGGAACGCAGCGGCGCGGGCAGCGGCTCGGCGAGGTGCTCGGCGCGATCGGCAGCCTCGTCGAACCCCTGGCGCAAGCTGCCAAGCGCGGCACGGTCGTTCGCCGGCAAGGCGACGCCACGGCGCGCCACCTCATCCAGGCTCTGTAGCTCCCTCTCGCGCAACAACTGGATATCAGCCGGCAGCGGCCCCTCCCATTGCCGTGCGATCAATTCCCGCTGCTGCCGCAGCACCAGCAAGCGCGACACCAGCAGGACCAGTTGGTTGGCGAACAACCGCACCAGGCCATCAGAGTTACGCAGATGCGGTGCGTCGAAATACAGGTGGCGGCGCAGGCCCTCAAGCGCACTGACCTCGGCGACCAACTGCGCCTGGCGCTGGTGGAACGCCTCCGGCGCCTCCTCCGTCCTGATGGTCGCGGCCGCGTGCTGGGCAATCAGCCTGACCAGGCCATCGACCTTGGCGAAGTAGCCCTTGGCAACGGCCTGGGGGCGTGCCGTCAACAGGCTGACGACTGCCACGCAAGCCACCGCCAGGAGGGTTTCGCTCAAGCGGGTGATCGCCAGTAGCAAGGTTCCATCCGGCTCGGGGACGGACAGCATCGCCACGACTACGGCGGTGAACCCACTGAGCACGAAGGCATGTGAATCGGTGTAGCGCAGCAGGGTTCCACCTGCGGTACAGAAGGCCAGCCAGGACGCCAGGGCGACGATGAACAGCACCGGCTGCTGCGGGAACAGCGCCATGATCACTACCGCCGCCGAGGCACCGCCCGCAGTCCCCAGTACCTGGGCGAAGCTGCGCTTGAGGGTCATGCCAGCCAGGGGAAGACTGATGATGATCACCGTCATCAGCGCCCATTTGGGTTGGTCCAGGTCGAAGACGAAAGCCAGGTACAGACAAAGCAGGCCGGCAGCGACTGTGCGCAGAGCAAAAAGCAGGATATCGGGGCCTGGCCGCAGGGCCAGCTTGAAATATGCGATCAAGGGTTTCACATTCAACGCCTCAGGACAGGCTCACCGGATAACCGATTGGGTGGTACCCATCGGTACTGGAGTCGCCGTCGGCGCTCCCGGGGCGGTATGGCCCTCGCCCTCGCGGTGGCTTGCCCAGCGCGCGGGATGACAGCTCGCACTGAACTGCATGGCTACTCATGGCCTGGCTCCCCTGCTGCGCTGTGGACCGGGATTCGGCCGGTCCATCTGGCCGAAGCGGCCACTCTGGAAATCCTGGGGACCGGCAAGGTCGAGCAGCAGGAAAGGACTAATGTGCTTTCCCAGACTGTCGTAGGAAAACGATGTACGAACCGGGAATCCGTCTCCCATCCAGTGGGACCGGTGGCTGGTGTAGACGCCAAGCACCTTCTTCATCGCGCACCTCCCGAAACACAACGGGAATAACGGTAGGTCCGCAACGACAAGCCCGGTAGCCCCAGCTGTTGATCCTCAGTGTTCCATCTGATGAACGCTGAAGCGTGCTGGAGGCCCGCCGCCCGCGCCCTCAGAGCTCGGCCAGGCGGGGCTTGGCCTGCGCGTATCCGCGCTTGAGCCGGGCGATGTACTCGGCCGTCTTCTGTACCCGGGTAATCGGCCCGATGCCCTGCCCGCAACCCCAGATGTCCTTCCAGGCCTTCTTCGCGTCGCCGCCGAAGTTCATCTTGCTCGGGTCCTCACGGCAAGGTTGTCGGGGGCCAGGCCGGCAGCGACGATCGAGGGCAGGCGGCCGGTTCGAGGCATGGCTTCAAGGCCGTCCAGGGAAATGGGGCGGACAGTTTTTTATTTTGTCTACACCCTCCTGGCAGCACGGCCTCGGCCAGATGATCCCGATGAGACAAATGCGCATACCGCATCGTCATCGAGAGCGAGGCATGCCCCAGGATGTGCTGCAACGTCACGATGTGCCTGCCGTTCATGATGAAGTGACTGGCGAAGGTTTGCCGCAGCATGTGGCTGGCCTGCCCTCTCGGTAGCTTGATCGAGGTGGACAGCAGCACGATGCGGAACACCCCAAGGCGGTTGGTGAAGGGGCCGGGAGTCTGCCAGTGCTGGCGAATCTCCTTGGCCAATCCTTGCGAAATCGGCACTGAGCGAACACGCTTCGACTTGGCGTTGGCGACGGTCAGCCCCGGATGCGGCAAGGCGGTTCGAGCATCACGCGCGGTCAGTAACTCCGGCCCCCGAAGACACGATGCGCAGTACTTCCAGATAGCCTGGGGGCTCGCCAGTCGCGTTGCGTTCGCGCAGCATCCGGTGCATCAGTGGCAAGCGAAAGTAGGGCACCGACGCCATGACGTGGTGCTCGATGTGATAGTTCACATTGATGGGCGCTACCGTGGCCCTGGCGATCAGGCCGGCGCGAGTAGTTCGGGTATTGAGGAAACTGTCGGCGGAGACTTCCGTGCAGGCGTGTTCGGCCATGGAGCGGATGCGCACGAAGGCGGCAAAGGGGGTCATGTAAGCGAATATCCAGGCGAGGTACAGCCAGGGGTATCCGGTCGCCCAGAGCACTCCGAAGAGCACGGCATTGGTGATGACGGTAGGCGTCACGTTGCGCAGGAACAGTCGGCTGCGGCTGGCGAACGTTTGTCCCTCGGTGGGCAGCCTGGTCAGGTCGTTGGCCACTGTCCACTTCAGGTATCCGGCATCCATGAGAAATCGCCCGGCAAAGAACTTCAGGCCCGTCAGTCCGCTGATATCGCGTACAAGCTTGCGTATCAGCGAAGCTCGTGTCGTCGGGAAGGGAGCTACCAGCGAGAGGTCGGTGTCTTCTGCCTGGCCAGTTTTTGCATGATGTACCAGATGGTGTGTGCGGTATTTCTTCAGGTCATTCCAGATGGGCCTGGCGCAGATCCAGTCGACCAGGACCTCATTCAGAAAGCGGGTCTTGAACAGCGTCCCGTGAGATGCGTCATGCATGAGAATGGCCAGCGCCAGTTGGCGGCCGGCCAGCAGCGCCAGCGCAATCAGGAAAACCGGGATTGCGACTGCCAGCGGTTGTGTGCTGGCCCAGGCCATGACGATGAAAGCCAGGGCAATGACACCCCAGGTAAAACCGACGGCAGCGAATCCCATCAGGTCGGAGCGCTCGGTCAGCATGCGTATTTCGTCGCGACTGAAAATTTCGGTGACCTTGCGGCGGATGCCGGGGAGGCTTTCCTGGCTAACGGTTGAGTCCTGATGCATGGCTACCTCGTAGCGGTCAGTGGTTGATAGGACTTTGGGTGGTACCGGTCGACGATTCGACAGGTGGCGACGCTCGTAGACCACGCCAGATGGCATGGCCGACATCGTCATAGCGCAGCAGCACATCGATGAAGGCGTGCCGTTCCTGAGGATTGACCAGCGGCTCGGGAAGCAGTGGGTCGTAGATCAGTTGGCGAATGGCTGCATTACCCATCAGGAAGGACTCCCGGGCAGCGACTTCCACTTCCATCTCATCGACTCGTGTCAGCCATTTGCCGAGTTTCTCGGCAGTCTCGCGGTAGCCGCGGTTGAGCACCTTGCCGTCCCATAGTGCGCGTGCTCGCACCTCGCGCATGGGGTCGAACTCTGCCGCCAGGAAGACCGAGGCGCTCGATTCGAGGCCCAGCTTGAGCAGGCGCTCCCTCACCAGGACAACACCGCCCGCCAGATTGTCGGGGCGGATGAAAAGCTCGCGCTCCAGCTCGCGGAAACCCAGCAGTTCCAGAGCTCGCTCGCGGCGACGCAATTGTGCGCGGTCAGTACGGCCCAGGCCGGCGCAGTGCGCCACTACCCAGGCACCATGCCAGTGGCCGATACGCATTTCAGCGTTACGCCAGCCACGCACATCTTCCGCCAGATCCGCAGCCTTGGCTCCCAGGCAGTAGTCGCCTCGTCCCGCCGCCTCGATCATGCCGGCGGCTGCCAGCCGGACAAGGGCCACTCTCACGCTGTTCTCGCGAATGCCGAACAGGGCGCAAGCAGAAATCGCATCGCGGGCACTGAGCACACCATCATCTCTGCTCAGAAGAAACTTGAGAATCAGATCCCGGGGGTGTGGCGTCATCTCAATGACTCATTTTTAAGTATTGTGTCTTTCGGCGTAATGTTACTTGGAACGATGTATACCGTTTTTTTCAGTAATCTTTACCAGATCCAACGATGGGGCTTGGCGTGGAGTCGGGAGAGTTCGAGCGCCGGTAAGTAAACCTCCTGGCCACGCCACACCCCCGCAGCTCTTGGGGCTCCGACAAGATGAAGGCACTTTGGCGGTCATTCGCCTGCTACCGGAACGGAGTGACAACGGCTACGCTCAGCAGCACAGGCCAAACGGAGAACAAACGAACATGTCCAGATCCAATACCCTGCTGGCAACGGCCCTCGGCCTCGCCCTGGTTGGCGCCAGCCCGACGCTACTGGCCGGTAATGGGAACGGGAACGGCAATGGCCACGCCAAGAACGCCCAACACGGCAATCAGGGGCAAGGCGGTGGCAACTGGCAAGGCGGCCCGCAGATCGATATCGGTGGCGTTCGCGTCGTCCTCGACAACAACCGCGACTACTGGAGTCCGGGCGCGGCGCTACCGCCTGGCATCCGCAAGAACCTCGCACGCGGCAAACCACTGCCTCCCGGTATCGCCAAGAAGCTCGACGGCCGCCTGATTGGCCGCCTGCCCCGCTACGATGGCTACGAATGGCAGCAGGCCGGCACCGATCTGCTCCTGGTCACTATCGCCACCGGTGTCATCTACGAAGTCCTGAACAACGTCCTGGACTGATCGACCTGCCGGATAGCCGTGGAAAACCTCATCTGGCCCCATCGAACATGCCACGGATGGACACTGGCCGTTCATCCCCTGTCGGTACAATGCTCGATGTCTTGAAGCCCCGCCTCCCCGGCGGGGCTTTCGTTCCAGTGCCATCAGCGAGAACGAATTCAGGCCGCGTGCATTTCTGGTCGTCGCTTTCATAGCCGGTCTTTCAGGTCAGGGGGTTCTTCCTGGCCTGATTGATCGGTCGAAGGTGAAACGGACCACTACGATGAGTCTCGATGGCGGAAGCAGGCTTTCGGGGATGGAGCAGATTCGCCTCTTATTTCTCGTACGAAACTTCCTGTCGATTGACGAGGCAGACACTGTCATCCAGTTGCGGAGTGAGGAACACGCTCACTTTGTTGGTATTCTCGATGACTGCAGTGTTCAGGATTGAGCCAATATATTTCCAGTCCTTGAACGTGGTCTCCCTGATCTTCATGCAAGAACCTCGCATCACCATTGTTTCGTTGCTGCTGAGGTCGCACTTGCCGGCTGAATTGGGGGACGCCGTCATGATGATCTGCGAGTAGGCATCCGAGTATTTCTTCACTGAGAATGTCTCGAAAAGCCGCTTGTTCGGCTGTGCTGTGTTCCAGACGCTATTGGTACCGTGATCGGACTTGCCAATTACGAAGTCCGATACGCCGCGCAGTTGCTCAAGGCAAGACTTGATCCCGCTATTTTGTGCCGCCTTGGTCACTTCTGTGGCTGCAAGACAATTCTGCATTACCAAAGCCAATGCAATGGCGGTCGCAACCCTCTTCATGAGTGCTCCTTACTAGAGGCGACTTTGTGCTCCGAATCCTGTTCACGTTGACAGGAGGGACGCATTCTTCCATGCAAAATGGCATTTGGCCACCATCGATTGCTTCCACCCAATAGTGCGCCTATGGCGCCTTATGCGCGTCGTTTCTATTCATGTGGTACCAGGGCTGGCCAAGCCTTGAAGCGCTTGCTGTCACCCGCGTACAGATGCCTGGGATCAACAATGACTTGCCAAGGCCCATCTACGCTCGAGACAACGCCGCGGCACTTGGCTGTTCGGTTGCAGGTTCGTGCAGCCTCGTCAGGCTCTCGCCATCTGGCTCTTGTGTGCCTGCCGCCACTGTTTCGGACTGACATCGAACCAGCGTCGGAAGGCGCGCGAGAAAGCACTGATCTCTGAATAGCCCAGCAGCAGGGCCAGCTCTGAGATTGGCAGAGCGGATTGCTGCAGATAATAGGTGGCCAGTTCCTGACGCACCGTGTCGACCAAGGCAGAGAAACTCAGGCCATGCTCCTGCAGGCGCCGTTGCACGGTCCAGCTGGGTAGGCGCAGTTGCTCGGCGACCTGCTCCAGGCTCGGATAGCCATCGCCAAGCAACGTCCTTACCTGCGACTTGACGTCATCGACGATGCCTGGGCGATTCGGTACGCCTGCCTGTCCGCCGAGCATGCGCATGCTTTCGATGACGATGGCCAGCAAGCGAGGGTCGCGACCGGGCATCGGCCGGTCGAGCACGCTGCGGCGGAACACCAGGGAATTGCGTTGCTGGCTGAACAATACCGGCGCATCGAAGGCTTTAGCAGCAAGCCGATCGATCGTCGAAAGCGCAATCGCGCATGACATGAAACAGACACCTCGCCCAGCCGTGCTTCATTGTGCAGGCAACACCGCAATGGCGCTCGCCGCTATGGGCCCGAGCAACACCGGTGCCCCTGTCCGGGGCGGCCTGGCACAAGCGCTTGGCGGCCATCACCTGCCTGATCCGGCAGACGCCCTTTCGCTGTGCGTCGAGCCTCCCAATCAGGCAGCACGAACCGAATAGGCTTGACCTTCCAACAATGGCAAGCCCCAGGCTCCCTTGCATCGAATGTTCACCGACAGGGAGCACACCATGAGCATGCCGAGTACCAGCAATGCGCGCGCAGCCACAGCCCCGATAAGCCTGCCTATCGAAGGGATGACCTGCGCAAGCTGCGTGGGCCGGGTCGAAGCCGCCCTGGCCAGGATCGAAGGCGTTGGCAGCGTGTCCGTCAATCTCGCCACCGAACGCGCCGACGTCCGCCCGACCGGCCCGGTTGATCGCATGGCGCTGATCCAGGCAGTCAGGAAAGTGGGTTACGACGTACCGGTCGACACCACCGAGCTGGCGGTCGAGGGCATGACCTGCGCCTCGTGCGTAGGGCGCGTCGAGAAAGCGCTCAAGGCCGTGCCAGGCGTCACGGATGCCACGGTGAACCTGGCGACCGAGCGCGCCACCGTGCACGGCATGGCGGTCGTGCAGGCGCTGATAGCCGCCATCGAGAAAGCCGGTTACGAGGCCCGCCTGGTTGATACCGGCGCCCGGGCCGAGGACGAGGCCGCAGAAAAGAAGGATGCCGAGCTGGCCAGGCTCAAACGCGACCTCATCCTCGCGAGCGTGCTGGCATTGCCGGTATTCGTGCTCGAAATGGGCTCGCACCTCATTCCAGGCATGCACGCATGGGTCATGGATGTCATCGGCATCCAGGAAAGCTGGTATCTGCAATTCGTGCTGACCTTGCTGGTACTGGCAATTCCGGGCTGGCGCTTCTACGAGAAGGGATTTCCTGCCCTGGTGCGCCTGGCCCCTGACATGAACTCACTCGTGGCAGTCGGTACGGCCGCCGCGTTCGGCTATTCGCTGGTAGCCACCTTTGCCCCCGGCCTGCTGCCCGCAGGAACGGTCAACGTCTATTACGAGGCGGCGGCGGTCATCGTGGCGCTGATCCTGCTGGGGCGCTTTCTGGAGGCGCGGGCCAAGGGTCGTACCTCCGAGGCCATCAAGCGTCTGGTCGGCTTGCAGGCCAAGATGGCACACGTTTCACGCGATGGCCGCATCGTGGACATTTCGATCAACGACGTGATCCTGGGCGACCTCGTGGAGGTCCGGCCCGGCGAACGCGTGCCGGTCGATGGCGAAGTGACCGAAGGCCGCAGCTTCGTGGACGAGTCGATGATCACGGGCGAGCCGATCCCGGTCGAGAAGGCGACAGGCAGCGCGGTGGTTGGCGGCACCGTCAACCAGAAAGGTGCGCTGATGCTGCGCGCCACCGCCGTGGGCGGGCAGACCATGCTCGCGCAGATCATCCGCCTGGTAGAACAGGCCCAGGGCTCCAAGCTGCCGATCCAGGCCGTGGTGGACAAGGTAACGCTGTGGTTCGTGCCGGCGGTGATGGCGGTCGCCGGACTGACCTTCCTGCTGTGGCTCGCGCTTGGGCCGTCACCGGCCCTGACCTTTGCCCTGGTCAATGCCGTGGCGGTGCTTATCATCGCGTGCCCCTGTGCAATGGGGCTGGCTACACCGACCTCGATCATGGTCGGCACGGGCCGCGGCGCGGAAATGGGCGTGCTGTTCCGCAAGGGCGAGGCACTGCAATTGCTCAAGGATGCCCAAGTGGTAGCCGTGGACAAGACCGGTACCCTGACCGAGGGCCGCCCGACCCTGACTGACCTGGAAGTCGCCCCTGGCTTTGAGCGCAACGAGGTTCTGGCAAAGGTGGCCGCGGTGGAATCGCGCTCGGAGCATCCGATTGCCCGCGCCATCGTAGAGTCCGCCGTGGAAGGTGGAGTCGAACTGCAAACGATGACGGATTTCGAATCCGTCACGGGCATGGGCGTGCGCGCCACAGTGAACGGCGCGCGCGTGGAAGTGGGCGCTGACCGCTATATGCGTGAGCTGGGTCTGGACGTGGATGAGTTTGCCCTTGCGGCCGAGCGTCTGGGGCATGAAGGAAAATCGCCACTCTATGCCGCCATCGACGGTCGGCTGGCCGCAATCATTGCCGTTGCCGACCCGATCAAGGCCACCACGCCCGCCGCCATCGCGGCGCTGCACCAGCTCGGCCTGAAGGTCGCCATGATCACGGGAGACAACGCACGCACGGCGCAGGCCATCGCCAGGCAACTGGGCATCGATGAAGTGGTGGCCGAGGTTCTGCCCGAAGGCAAGGTGGAAGCGGTACGCAGGCTGAAGGCGGAACATGGCCGGACCGCCTTCGTGGGCGATGGCATCAACGACGCACCGGCGCTGGCCGAGGCCGACGTGGGCCTGGCCATCGGTACCGGCACCGATGTGGCAGTGGAGTCCGCCGATGTGGTGCTGATGTCCGGCAGCCTGCAAGGCGTGCCCAATGCCATCGCGCTCTCCAAGGCCACCATTGGCAACATCCGCCAGAACCTGTTCTGGGCCTTTGCCTACAACACAGCGCTGATTCCCGTGGCCGCCGGGGCCTTGTACCCGACATTGGGCGTGCTGCTGTCCCCCGTCTTCGCCGCAGGTGCCATGGCCATGTCGAGCGTATTCGTGCTGGGCAACGCGCTACGCCTTCGCCACTTCCGGGCACCGCTGGCAACAGCGTCCGAGACAGCTCATTGAGCGAAGGGGATAGCCATGAACATTGGCGAAGCATCCAGGATATCCAGAGTCTCGGCCAAGATGATCCGCTACTACGAGCAGATCGGCCTGATCCCCGCCGCGAAGCGAACCGACTCGGGCTATCGCGCGTATACCCAGGCCGACGTTCACCCGTTGCATTTCATCCGTCGCGCCCGCGACCTCGGATTCTCGGTGGCCGAGATCGGTGACCTATTGAATCTGTGGAACGACCAGTCGCGCCAGAGCGCCGACGTCAAGCATCTCGCACAGCAGCATATCTCCGAGCTGGACCGGCGCATCAAGAGCCTGCAGCAGATGGCCGCGACGCTCAAAGCACTGATCCACTGCTGTGCGGGCGACGAGCGGCCCAACTGCCCGATCCTGCTCATCCTCGAGCGCCCCGATGACGGGGAGCAGGAGCCCGAAGCGCGCACCGGCGCCGTGCCGCGCCGCTATCCCGGCAACGGGCTATCAAGACGCACGTGAGCGTACTGACCGTCAGGAACACGACATGCCCAGAATCACCGTTCTTCCCCATCCCGGTCTGGCGCCAGAAGGCGCCGTGCTGGACGCACCTGCCGGCATCTCGATCTGCGAGGCGCTGCTGAAAAATGGCATCGACATAGAGCACGCGTGCGATATGAAACGCGCCTGCACGACCTGCCACTGCATCGTGCGCAACGGCTTCGGCTCTCTCAAGGAAGCCGATGAGTACGAGGACGACCTGCTCGATCGGGCCTGGGGACTGGAGGCGCAGTCGCGCCTGAGCTGCCAGGCCATCCTGGCCGGGGAAGACCTGACCATCGAAATCCCCAGATACACGATCAACCATGCCAAGGAGACCCCCTAAGGCGCGGCGTACCGCATTGGCCAGCCTATCCCTTGACCTTCCAACCGTGGCAAGAACCACACTGCCTGGCACCCCAACACGAAAGGAGTTTTCCATGCAATTCCATCTTGATGACATGACCTGCGGCGGCTGCGCCCGTACCGTGACCAAGGCCATCCAGACCATAGACCCCAGCGCTCACATCGTCACGGACCCGCCAACCCGCCTGGTCCGGGTACAAACGTCGGCACCGGAGGAAAAGATCGTTGCGGCCCTGCGCGAGGCCGGCTTCCCGCCGCGCTCGCAGTAACGTCCGATCGCGGTCGATCCTGATTCAGATCGACCGCGATGCTGGTACGCCATGCAGCGTTGGCCCCCCTTGCGATGAGCCAGCCGCCTGGCAATCGCCGACAGTGATTGTCCGCGATGCAATCACCCAGGCGCTCAGGCGGCAACGCTGCATGGACCTCGGGCCCGCCTTGGATGAAAGGCTTCATGGACTACCCCCGCTATGCTTGCCGACGGAGGGATAGCAAGGGCACTGGCCTCGTTTTTACACAGCCTGGGCCAGAAGCGAAACAAGCGTCATTGCGTTGATGACGAGGCAAGCATTCTGATCAGGAAGCTCCGGAGACTATCTACAGCCTTGGAACCCTGCGACGCCTTGCTGCGATAGACAGCAACGTCCATCGAATCCAGCGGCCCCAGGTTATGCTCCCTTCCCAAGATCTGGAGATGGGCCGGCACGGTACAGCGTGTCAGCACCGCCACCGCGATTCCGCTCTCGACGGCAGCGACCTGCCCCGCCAGGCTCGAGCTGTTATAGACGACCTTGTAATGACGGCCTTGCCTGGCCAGGGAATCGACGGCGCATCGGCGCGCGAGGCTGGCCGATTCGTAGACCGCAATCGGCAAGGGATCGCGCCGCCACAGGTCGAATTGCGCAGATCCCACCCATGCCATGGGCTCCTGGAACAGGAACGCTCCGCGCCGTGGGCTGTCACGCGAGACCAATGCCAGATCGAGGTCACCGCTCATCACTCGGGGAATGAGCGCGGTCGACTGTTCGCAGGTCAGCTCGATCTCAACACCGCCATGCCTTGGCGCAAAACGTTTCAAGACCGGCGTGAGGTAGTGCGCTGCGTAGTCCTCGGCGACACCCAGGCGGATTCTCCCGGTCAGTTCCTCGCCCCGGAAGGCTGCTTGTGTCTCGGCGTGCAATGCCAGCATCCGTCGCGCATAGCCCAGCAGCGTCTGTCCGTCGTCGGTCAATTCAAGATGCCGTGGCCCCCGGCTCAGCACCTGTCGGCCGAGCGCTGCCTCCAGCTTCTTGAGCTGCATGCTCACGGCGGATTGGGACCGATGCACCTCGGCGGTGGCGCTGGACAGAGAGCCCGTATCGACCACCGCGACAAAGCATTTGAGCCAATCGATCTGTAGATCCCGAGGCGACATCTGCACCACTCCTGCATTCGAAAAACGAATAGCTGATTGCCAGAATATGCGCTTTTCGTCCAGCCAATGTCTTTGCATGATTGATGGGCGCGCCGCCGGCGGCATTCATCCTGGAGATTTCATGCACTTCGACACCTGGCTGCTCTATCTGCTGACCTGCGGCGGTATTTCGGTCGTCCCCGGCCCGAATGCACTGCTCGTCCTCACCCACGGTGCCCTTCACGGCACCCGCAAGACGCTTTTCACGATCTCCGGCGGCGTCATCGGCTTCATCGCCATGATCGCACTGTGCGTGCTCGGCCTGGGCGCTCTGCTGAAGGCCTCGATCCTCTGGCTGACCGTCCTGAAAGTTATCGGCGGGCTCTATCTCATCTGGCTGGGTGTCAATCTCTGGCGTTCGGAGCCGGTGACACTTTCCCTGGGCGATCTTTCAAACTCCAGCCAACTGTTGCTGTTTCGCCAGGGTCTGTTGTCCGCCATCTCCAATCCCAAGGCCTTGCTGCTGTTCACCGCATTCATCACACCCTTCATCGACCCGCATCGGAATCTTCTGCTCCAAACGGTTGTCATGGCGCTGACCTATGCGACGGTGGAATTTGCAGTTGAATTCGGCGTGGCCAGCGCCGCCAATCGCGTGCGGCCCTGGCTAGCAAGGGCGGGACAGCGTTTCAATCGAGTGTGTGGTGGACTCTTTGTGGCCTTTGGTGCGCTGCTGCCAACTCGTTGAGTGATGCCAATGTCTTTACACGCTCCGGGCCGATGACGGACATCGGCAGGTAGCGTTTCCTTCCGGACAACAGGTCTGCTCGCTTGCTTTCAGGGAGAGAGGAAATCATTAGAACACCACAATCCCGCAGCGTGCGCTCCCCATCACGGGCACGCGCGCGTGCCGTCGGCCATCGGCTGTGCATCAGCGTGGCCCGACGCAGGGAAAGGATCGAGGCGGCCAATCTTCGGGGCAGGCCCCTCGCGACCAAGGGTGGCCAGGGCGCCGCCGCCGTTCTTCAGGAAACAGAAGCTTTCAAACGGTACGCCAACCGGCAGGCGTGGAATGCCGAAGCGTGTGTTTTCCGGGGCGATATAGCCGGATACCGGCAGGGTGTACTGTCCCGAGTCCAGGTGGCCGTTGACGACCTTGCGTGAACTGTGACCCTCGATGCGAATGCGCACATCGCGGGCGACCGGCAGGAAGTTGGCCTTGGCCGGCAGGTCGATGCGGATGCGGCCGATCTGCGCGGTGGGCTGTGGCGTCAGGGTAGTCAGTCGCCGCTCCTTCTCCTGGTCGCCCTCCTGATCGATGACGAAAACGTCCACGCGGCGCGCCGGGTCGGTGGTGAAACCGACGATACGGAAGCGGGAAGTCTGCTCCTGGTCGATGCCCGGGAACGGTTCCCCCAACGTCCCCACCAGCGCCACCTCCACCAGCACATAAGCCGGATCGGCACGGGGCGACGTGTAGATGCCGGTCAGCGCCTGCAGCGCATGGGCGGCGACGAACGAGGTGCCGGGCGCATCGACGATCGGCATGCCGCTGTAGGTGATGTAGTCGCCGACCACCAGCGGTGCGGGCTTTTCCGGGTCGCAGCCCGAGAGCGGCGCAGCGGTGGGTTCGGCGGCCACGGCGCCGCAGGTGAAACGCCCGGGCTGCCCGGGATCGCCGGCAGCGCGACGGTTCCCGCGCGGGCACAATGCATCCTCCGCCGGCGGGGCGACCCGGGGAATGCACATGGGAAAGCCGGTGCTCGCCGTCACCGGCGCGTTACCCGGATCGGAGGTGAAACGATCATCGATCAGCTCGCCACCGCTCTTCTCGCTGTTCTTGCGACCGTAGACACCCAACGCGTCGTTGATCCGTACCCGCGCCGTAGCGGTGCCCGTCAACGTGCCGACCAGCAGCTCACCCTTGTCATAATCGATGGCGCGGATGAAGCCGGCACCCTCGCCTTCTTCGTTGAACCCCTGCGGCATGAGGTTGACCACGCCAGCGATGTACCGTCCGCCGACCATGTTACCCAGCGCCTGCACCATCACCGGCAGCGTCGGCGGTGGCTGGTCGGCGAACGCCAGACCGCTGGCCGCCTGGGGCGCTGCCAAGGCCTCGCCCCAGCCCGGTTGCTTGCCACGGAACAGATCGCTCAGGGTGAGGTACTGGCCGGGCATGGTGATCAGCAGGTTCCTGGGCAGGATCACCCGCGCGCCATTGACGGTGAGGCTACCGCCCGACAACGGATCGCCGGGGTTATCCACCTTCAGCTCCTGCAGGTATCCGGTCAGCAGGAACGATGGATTGGGGTCTTCGCCGCGCGCATCGCCCAGCCCGCCGAGCAGGAGCAGCGCCAGCACGCATTGCCCCAAGGCCAGCCCGTATTCATTGCCGTTGCGTGTAGGCATGGTCGCCTCCTGTCCACAGGCCGACAGCGAACCCGTGGTGCTGTTGCCGGGTGAAGTTGAGCACCACTCCGGGGCTGGGCTCGAACTGCTGCAGCGTGCCGAGGGCAGTGATGAGATTTTCCGCAGTGAGGCGCTTGCCGCTGCGGGCCAGGGTTTCGATCAGGGTCTGTGCTGCCGTGTCGGCCAGCAGCGTCCACAGGTGCTGGCTCGCCGACAGGCCGTCGCCCGGTGATACGGCCTCGGGCATCGGCAACGCCACCCACTCGCGCAGGGGGCCCGGAGTCCGTTGCGGCGGCGCCCCGGAGATCACCGCGAGGCTTCCCAGGCAAACGCGGGCCGAGCGTTGCGCCAATTGCTGGCGCGCCTCGTCCAGCAACCGTGAATCGAGCAGCGCGATCACGCGGGAAGCCCCGGCGTCGGCCAACTGCGCTTGCAACTGCCGGGTATCGGTGATGGCGAGCGTGCGCACGCCAGGATCGCTGCCGAGCCGATCCGCCAGCGGGTCGCCGGAGTGATGGAGCAGCAGCGTGGCACCGTCGGGCTGCGGACACTGACGCGCCAGCTCGGCGGCCAGCCGGCCGACCTGCGCGGCCAGGCTCGGCAACAGGTAGCTGAGCCGCGCCTCGGACGAGTCCTCCCGGGGCACGCCCAGCGTGGCGACCATCGCCACCTGGCGCTGCGCCAACGCCTGGCGCAGCTCGGCATTCGGCTCGGGCAGCAGGCTGCCGACCAATGCGAATACCGGCGGAGCCCCGGAGTCGAGCAAGTCGCGGGCGGCCCGCGAGGCGCGGGCCGGCGAGTCCCCGGCATCGACCACCACCAGCTCGATACGCCGGCCGAACAGACCACCGTCGGCATTGAGGGCGGCGAAGCGCTGCTCCAGCGTGCTGCGCACCAACCGACCGACTGCGGCCTGCGGTCCGCTCAAGGGCAGCACACTGGCGACGGTGATTCGCTCGTCGGTGACGCCGCGGGGCTCATCGCCACGACCGCTTAGCTGCCGCAGGTAGGCAACCAGCGCCTGGCCTTCGTCAGCACTGAGGGCGAAGCGCGGCATTGGCGCCTTCAGCACTCGTTGCGCGCGGCCACGTCCGTCGCGAATGGCCGCCAGCACTGCGTCGGCATCCGCGTAGCCGGGCCCATCCGGGTTGCCCAGCATCAGCAGGTGCCATTGCAACGCCGGAGCCCGGACGCCGCCCTCACGCAGCCCGGCGCCCTCGCTGCCATGACACTGGATACAGGCCATGCCGCTGAGCTCGACGCCATTGAGCCGCGGCGCACGGCTGAACTCGCGCTCGCCACGGTAGAGCGCGCGGCCCATCTGCAAGACAGACTCGTCCGCCAGCGCCCCTCCCGCCAGCGCCAGGGCCAGCAGCGCCGCTACGCTCCTCATGCGGCCAACTCCCGCAGGAGCTCGACCACCGTCTGCGGCGGATTGAGCGACGAGGTGCGCGTCCAGCGGCCACGGCGAGTGTCGCCCAGCCACAGCAGCGGCGGATGCTCGCTGAGGTTCGTCGAGCGCACCTCGAAGGCGCGCAGCACCCGGCCGATGTCATCCGCCTCGCCGGTGAGCAACAACCAGTCGGACTCGGGCAGTTGGAAGCGCTCGGCGTAGGCGCGCAACTGTTCCGGGCCATCGCCGTAGGGATCGACGGTGATGGAGACGACCCGCAATCCGTCCAGGCCCGGCTCGCCACGCAGGCGCCGGTAGGTCTCGCGCATCAGCGCGGTCTGCGGCGGGCATAGCGTGGTGCAGGCGGTGAACATGAATCCCACCGCGACCAGGCGCTCGGCGAAAACCTCGGCCAGGCGCCAGGACTGGCCATGCTGGTCGAGCAAGGTGACGTCCGGCAACGCCGGCGAACCCAGCCAGTCCGCCGCCAGCAGAGCACGTGACCAGGAGCCGGACAGGCAAGCCCCGGCAAGCAAGGTGGTGAACAGGCTACGGCGTCTCATCGCGGCGCCTCCAGCGGCCAGCGCAGCGTGCCGAGGCGGCCGCGCTCATAGCCGGTGCCCAGCGCCGGCGCACGCACCAGCAGTTCGAAACGCCCGCCACGCAAGCCATGCAGCTCGGCCCGATAACGGCCCTCGCCCAGCGGCACGGCCGTCGTGCGACCTTGCCAGGGGCCTTGCCACTGCACTGCCAGCAGCGTGACGTCGCCCGTGTCCAGTGCCTTGCCGGCGGCATCGTGCAGGGCAAATTCGACCTGCGCGACATCCTCCGTCGCGGCGCGCACCGCCTGCAGCTTCGGCGTGGCCGACGGGTGTTCCTGCGGTGCGGCCGGCATGCCCTGCAGATCGAGCACGAAGCAACTGGTGATCGACGGTTGCAGGTTGCGGATCACCACGTCATAGCGCCCGCTGCGCTCGACCTGAGTCGCCGCCTCGAAGCGGCCGGGCCTGCGCTCCACCAGGCTGCTGTCGAGGACCAGCAGCCCCCGCATGGGCCGGCGGTAGTTACTGAAGCTGCCCACCGGCACCATCATCCCTTCGACATAGCGGTAGATCATGGCGTCGGCCGGGTTGCCCACCAGCATGCCATTGCCCTCCGGCGCCGGGGCCATCGGGCTGGCAACGTTCAGGCTCCGTGCAAGCTCCGCCGGAGTGCCGCGCCCCATCGGCACATTGACCGTCACCAGCTTGCCGCGCCGCGCCTCGCCGAGGTTGACCAGGCGCATGTCGGCCGACTCCTGGCTGCGCACATAGGCGAAATCCCGCGAGAACCCCAGGTGGTCGGGACGACCGGGGATTTCCAGCTCGTCGACGCGCCGGGCAGTGGCCAGGTCGATCAGGCTCAGGCGGTTGCTCATGCCGTTGAGCACCAGCGCGTAGCGTCCGTCGTCGAACAGCCCGAGGGCTTCCACGCCCGGCTGCAGGGCGATGCGTTCGACCTCGCCGCTGGCGGGGTCGATCAGACTCAGCGTACCGGCGTTGATCGCCAGCACCGCCAAGCGTTGCGCCGCTGCGCTCCAGGCGCTCGCCACCGGCGTACCGGGCACCTCGACGGTGGTGATACGGCCACCGACGCGCTCGATCAGCGACACGCTGTTGCCATCGGCGTTGGTCGCGGCGAGCCATCGGGCGCCCGCATCGACCATCAGGGTGTGCGGGCCCTCGCCCACCGCCAGCCGCTCGAGCACCCGGCCGTCGCTGGCGTCCAGCGCCAGCAGCTCGGCGCCGCCATCGAGGCCGACCCAGACCTTGCGCCCGTCAGGGTCGGCGACCAGGCGCGTGGGCAAGCTGCCTTCCCCGGTATCGACAAGGCCGACCAGGCGCCGCGTCAGGCTGTCGACCAGGGCGACCTTGCCGATCTCGCGCAGGCTGATGAACAGCCGCTGCGCCTGGGCCAGCCATACCCAGTCGTAACCCCGGGACGGCAGTTGGACGATGGATTCGAGCTTACTGTTGCGCAGGCCGACATGGGGGTTGATGAACGCCACGGTGTCGTCCTGGTTGAGCGTCACCAGGCGATACCCATTGAGGTCTACGTCCGCCCGCGAGCCGAGCGAACCGGCCATCAGCGTCTGCGCCTTGAATGTGCACCCCAGTTCGTTGGCGACCTGCTCGGAGTGGCGCCTGAGCATCCACGCCGCCGGCCGCGCACCCTCGATGGGCAGGCCGCTGCGCGCGTCGCTGAGGCTGATGCGGGTCAGGCCGTTGCCGTCGTGCAGCGCCTGGTAGCTGAGTTCCACGGTCACCCCGCCCTGGGTGGCGCTGAGTACGCTCGGCTCGCCGGCGAAGGCCGGCGCGGCCAACGCCAGCAGGAGGAGAAACCGGGCCATGCAGATCATCACAGGAAATACACCCGGCCAACGGCCACGCGCTTGAACTGGCCGGTGTTGTTGGCGTCGATCAGGTCGAACTTGACCTCGTCGATGCTGCGTCCATTGCCGGTCCTGGCGCCCAGGACCGGCGCGCTGCCACGCTGCTGGCTGAGGGCGACGGCCGGCGCCACCAGACGGAACCACAGGCCGTTGTCCAGACGGACCTTCAGCGAGGCGATGTAGTAGTCGCCGAGGTTGCCGTTGGCCGAGAGGCACGCACCGACCTTGCTGACCGGCTGGGAGAACTTCAGGTGGATCGGTTTCATCAATTCACCCGCGCCACGGATCGAACCCAGCAGCAGGGGTTCGTCGACGTCGAAGTTGTAGCCGAACAGCCCGTCACGGCATTGCGAATACACCAGTGTCGGACCGTTGCGCACGATGGTGATGCGCTGGTCACCGACGACGAAGGCGCGGTAACGGCCACTGACCGACACGTCCTGGACGAGGGGTCGAACGCCGCCGTTGAAGTCGGCGAACGATTGCCAGGACGCCGTCTGGCAATCGGCGCTGAGGGCATTGCGGTCGAGCACCGCTTCGAGGTCCGCGCTCATGGTTTGTCCTCCTTGAGGTCTTCAGTGGCGCCCGACGTCACCCGCAGCAGGCCCCAGGTCCCGCCGTCGAAGACGAAGCTGGCCTGGCTGCGCCACAGGTAGTCCATTGCCACGCCCTGGCGTCCGCCGGCCTTGAGCAACAGGTTGGCGCTCATCAGCGGACCCACGCCGTTGTAGCTGCCCTGGTTGATCCAGCCGTGTTCCACCGCGTCGGCATGGCTGGCGAAGGGCACGGGCACGCCGGCGTTGCCCGGTTGCACGTCGCGGACCAGGTGGTACGGCATCGGGTCCCACTCATGGCCATGCACGGCGATGGCCTGCTGGCGGGTGTGGCCGCCGGGGTGGACGATGCGCAGGCGCACTTCGCTGCCGGCGCGAGCCAGCAGCAGTGGCGTCTCGGGGTCGCAGACATGCCGCAAGGGTTGCGCCAGCAGGTCGATGCCGGCCTGGCAGCGGATGTCCCGCGCGGCGACCAGCGCGCCTTTCGCCTTGACCAACTGGTCGGCGCTGGCCGGGCTCACCGGCATGCGCCGGGCGTCATTGCGCTGCACCTTGGAGCTGAGCACCCCGGCGTAATCGAGCTGGTTGCGATCCTCGAAGGGCACCGACGGATCGCCGCCGCGGCGGCCCCAGAGTGGCTCGCTACGGTAGTTGACGGCCTTGGCGCCATAGTCGTCCGGCTCCTCGGCGCCGGCGAGGTTCTCCAGGCGGTTGCCGTCGATCTTGGCGTCCACCGCGTCCTGCAGCACCAGCACCAGGTCGCGGTAGCGGCGTTGCTCGCGCCGGTCCTCGGCGATGGCGTTGCCGTCCTTGTCCAGGGTCGGAGAGAAGCAGACCGTGGCGCTGATATCGCTGCGACGGTCGGCCTCACGCTCCTCGACATTCTCGGAACGGCACACGCGGCTGCCCTGCGGACCGATCACCAGCGCGCCGATGGCGCCGTGCGCCGGGTGCTTGATCACGTCGGCGTAGCTGCTCAACGGCAGCGCACCAAACTCCACCGGCGTGGGCACCTGTCGACCCTTGTCGTCCATCCGGTACTCGCCGGCGTACCAGATGGCGAACGATGCCGACGTACAGGCGCTGTCGTCGGGCGCATCGGCAGTGCAAGGCGGTATCAGGTTGCCTTGCGGGCGGTCCTGGGCGGGGTCGTCGCGCCCGGCATCCCAGCGGCCGTTGCTGCCGATATTGGCGCCATCGGCGTCACGGCTGTAGCGGGCGAGCATCGGCGTCGAGAGGCCGATGCTCGACGACATGCGCAGCTGGTTGTAGTTGAAGCCGTCGAGAATCATCGACATGAAGTTGTCGCTGAAATGCGCCGTGGTGCGTTCGCCATTGACCACCGGGCCATCCGGCAGTACCGCCGGCAGGTGGTTGCGCAGTTTGACGAACAGGCAGGCGCCAGCCGGCGCGCGCAGCACCAACGGCTCGATTGGCCGCGTGCCGTTCTGTACCTGCTGGCGCAGCTGGGTGAGGATGAAGCGGTTCAACTGGCCGGCATCGAGATACGGGGCGGCTGCCTCCGCGAGGGCCGCGTCTTCCTCCACCAGGTCGTCGTAGAACCCCTTGGGTTCGTCCTCGCCGGGCAGGCGGTTGTTGCGCACGTAAAGGATGGCGTTCGGATCGTCCAGGCGCAGGCGCTGGTTGTAGGGGATGCCGCGCCGGCCCGCGCCGCATCCGCCCGTCAGCTCGCAGGCGCGCACCGCGCTGATATCGAAGAACAGCTGCGGGCTGCCAGCCGGGCAGACCCGGAGCGAAGCTTGGTCGTCCGCCGGCCGTGGCGGCAACGGCACCGGGTTGCCGGGCAAGCCGTCGAGCCGGGCGATGCCGGCCTGGACCACCGGTTCGCTGACAGGCGCCTGGCCGTTGCGCGCCGGGCTGTCCTTGCGCCCGTAGCTGCGCACCAGGCCCCACATGCCATCCCAGAGCTGGTCTACGGAGGAACCGAAGTACAGCGAATCGAGCACCGGAGTGGCCAGCGGGTTGACCTTGATGTCGAACTCCATGTGCTCGGAGATGCCCAGCGGCTGGGCGCTGGTCCAGCCGGAACGGGGGTTGTCCGGCTCGCGGGACCACTTGTACTCGCTCATGGCGAAGACGTGCTGGGCCTCCTGGGCCCCCTGGATCAGCCGGATGTACAGCGGGTCCCCTTCGTAGCCGGCGACCACCGGCGTCGCCGGGTCGCCCAGCATGCGCCAGGGCTCCTCGAGTTGCAGCCGGCAGGCGCCCGGCAGTTGCGTGGCGGGATAGAGCGCGCAGTTGAAGTCCCGGCGCCAGCGCTCGATGTCGGCTAGGGTCTTGTCCAGCCGGTTGCCCAGGCCGGCCTGCTTGAGGATCTGCCGTGTCCGGGGCGACACCACCGCGCCATAGGACTGGGTGGCGAGCAGCCGATCGGGAGAGGCATGCACCTGGGTGCTGAACACGTTGGCCATGTCGCCGACACAGTCGTAGCGCCCCGGCGGGCAATCCTTCTGGCGGTAGTCGAAGCCGCCCAGTGACGTGTTCGGCGTGCGCTCGGTGATGCGCAGCGGCACCGGCTCGTTGCGGTAGTTGATCAATTGCGTGCCGGGGTCCTCCGAGGAGATCGCCAGCGGGCGCGGCTGATTGAGGGCGACCTGGCGATGCCCGAGGCGGATCTGCGAACGGTCCGGGTCCTCCGGGTTGATCGGCTCCAGCGCGGCGTTGTAGAGGATCGAGAAGTCAGCCAGGGTCAGCGCGTATTCGCGCCGGGTGTCGGGGGCGCGCAGCGCCGGCGGGCAGTCCAGCTTGGCGTCGGTACGGGCCGGGTCGAGCGGGTTGGAGTCCTTGCGCGATCCGCTTTGCTGCGGGGTCGGCACGCCACCCCAGAGGCACAGCGGCGAGACGATGTTGGCACGGGTCGCGGTCGGACCGCCGTCCTCGCGCAACTTCAGCGGCTCGCGCAGCTCGTTGGCGGCCACCGCACGGGCGGCGGGGTCGGGCGCGCGAACCTTGCAGCGCTTGTCCAGTTCGATGGTCCATTGGGAAAGATTGGCGCCGCCGATCAGCTTGCCGCGCTCCTTGTCCCGCAGCGCCGCGTCGCGGCTGCACAGCTTGCTCCAGTCGAGGTCCCTGGCGTCCAGGCGCAGCCAGACCGAGTTGCTCGGCTCGACGATCAGCGCGGCGTAGAGGCCATGCTGCTGGTGCGAGCTGGGGCCGAAATGGTCATGGGTGAACACCGTGCGCAAGGTGTAGTCGCGGCCATTGCGCGGGTCGAGCAACGGGTCGGCATACCAGCGCTGTACCGTGCGCTGGGCGCCGCAGAACGGGTATTTCTCGGCAAGGGTCTTGAGTGGCAGCCCGGCCGCATTCGCGGGACAGGTGCCCTTTTTCTTCAACGCTGCACAACGCGCATTGCCCGGCGCGCACGGAGCGGCGAACAGCGGGTGGGTGCGCAGCGCCAGCGGGGCGACTCCGCGGGCGCCGGCGGTATTGTTATAGGCATGCACGCGCTCGCGCACTTCCTCGGGGGAGAACGTGCCGTCCTCGTAGTTCCAGCCGTTGCCCGCCCCATCGGAGGCGGTTACGTCGAACTTCACCAGGTGGATGTGCTGGCCGATGGTGTCGGTCGGCGTATAGATCTGGAAATCGTCCAGCGCCAGTGCGTTGGGCACCAGGTTGCTGTGCTTGAAGTTGATGCAGTCGCCGGAGTTGGCGCGGAAGAATAGCGGCTCGGGCAGGCGCGCGCGGGTGTTGGGATCGATGATGTCCTTGATGTCCTGCTCCAGCGAGAGGATGCGCGCCTGCGGATCGAACCAGCCGTGGCGGTTGACGGTGAGTTCGGTCTGGATCACGCCCACGCGATAGTCGCGCACCGGCGCCGGGGCCGGGCATGGGTCGGCGAAGGGCGCGCCGGACACCGGTGCGCGACCATTGACCCAGAACACCGGCGGGCCCTCGGGCGTGTCCTGCTGTTCGACAGTGCTGGCGCGGCTCGACTTGTAGCCGCGCGCCTCCTGTTCCCACAGTGGATTGCGCGGATCGTCCGCCTCGCTCACCGGCTCCAGCCCCGGCGCGCTCAGGGTGCCGGCATGAAACGCCATTGCGCTGCGCTCCTTCGGCTCGCCCTCCTCGTCGAGCAGCCGGATGCCGGCGATGGACTTCCACTCCTCGGCCAGCGCGTACAACGCATTGGGGTTCTGCTCGAAGACTCGCCGGGCGTTCAGTTGCGCGCTCGGCGTGCCCTTGGCCAGCGCCGCTTCGAGCACATCCTGGTTGGCCAGCGCGCGCTCGGTGAGGTTGCCCTTGTTCTCCCAGCCGGTGAGCACATGGCGCGGCAGGCCGCCGTTGACCGGCTGGCCGTCGACTACGTCCATGTCCTTGGGCGGTTGCGGCGGCCGGTGACCGGGCTCACCGGGAATATAGAAGGGATAGCCGGCGAACTGCTCGGTGGGCATCGGTGCCAGTGCGGAACCGGGGATCGGCACCAGAGCCGGGCTTTCCGTGCCGCCGGCGACTTCGGCGTCCGGCAGCTTGCGTGCGTCGGAGCCATCCTCGAATACGTCGTGGGTGCGCCACAGCTCCCACATGCCCTGGGCGAAGTGCGGATAGAGATGGCAATGGAAGATCGAGTCGCCAGGCGTCAGGTTGCGGTTACCCGAGCCGCCGAACTCGATCTCGTAACTGAAGGTGGCGCCGGGGGAGATGGTCTGCGAGTCGAGGTAGGTGGAGCCAGCGGCGCTGGGGTTCTGCACCCACTGGTGGGCATGCAGGTGGAAGACGTGGGTTTCCTTGGGCCCCGCATGGATATTGCGAAAACGTACCGCGTCGTTCAGGTACGAGTGGTGCACGTTGGAGGGGTCGTCGGGATACAGCGCGCCGACCGGTTTCCGGCCGTCATCGCTCCAGCGCAGCAGCAGCGCCGGGTCGCCGTTGGCCCAGGAGCTCAGGAAGAACTCTTCCGCGCGGCACTCCGGGCAATCCCTGGCCGGACCGGTGCGCCGATTGCGGGCCAGCACCATAGCGCCCATGCCGCCGGCGCCGTAGTTCACCCCCATGTTGTCGCGGATGTAGAACAGCGGGTTGGACTCGTCCTCCAGTTCCGCGAACGCCTGCACCGCCTTGATCTCATCGTGCATGATCACGGTGAATTCGCGGTAGGCGTGACCGCAGCTGTTACCGAAGGCGTATGCCTGGCAGTGACGGTCGGGGCCGGTGGTGTCGTTGTGGTCTGGCGCCTCGCCGGTGAGCACGACGATGGCATTGAGGTCGGAGTGGACGATCTCGTCGCCATCGAGCATGGCCAGTATCGGCATGCCCGCCTGCGGCCCGCTGGCATAGCGGGCGTTGTCGTAGTCGAGATTGGAGAATGGATGGCTGCCCGACGCGGCCGGATGGGCGGCGGCCTGCAGATCGCCGTGAGTGACCTGCGAACGGTACCAGCGGGCGCCGCGCGGCTGCACGTTGACGGCGCCGAAGAGCCCCGCGCCGAGTTGCCCGCCGTCCCCCTCCCCGCCGACGCTGGCGCCGGTGGAGTATGCGAAGTAGGTTCCTTCGCGTACCGCCTGCAGACGGTAGATGGCACTCTGTCCGGGGTAGACCTGGCCGCCCTGCTGTTCCAGGCGCTGGCGCAGCGCGGCATCGGTGGCGGGGTTCAGCACGGCGCGATTGAGGCCGACGTTATCCCCGTCGGTGCCGCACAGCCAGGCGTGACCGGCAGTCGAAGGCGGGCACTCGTCAGGGCGCATCGGCACCAGGTTGAGGCCATTGACGTGGAACGCGGCGGCACGGGTATAGGGCAGGTCGTTGCTGACCGACATGGCGCGAACCAGGTTGCGGCCGTCGCTGCCATTGGCGGGGTAGACCGTGCCGTAGTTGTCCTCCATGTGCGCGGGGACCTTTCCGGCATATTGCTCAGGCAGGTTGCTGCGCTCCTCGGGCACACCCGGCAGGAGCAGGTTGTGGAAGCGCACCTCCAGGCAGTCGCCTTCGTTGGCGCGCAACACCAGCGGGCGCGGACGCTTACCGGGACGCAGGCGCACGTGGCCGGGGGCCTGGGTCAGGTTGCCGTCGTCGACCGGCGTGCCATCGGCGATCCGCGGATGGCCGGAAAACACCACGTCGCGGCGCAACGCATAGAGCATGCCGGCCGGGTTGAACGCGCCGAAACGGTTGAGTACGTAGGCCTGCTCCAGCGCCACTACCTCGGCACGCAACGTGCGTTGGCAAAGGACGGGGGACGGCGCGCCGAGCGTTGCCCCTGCGGGGGCCGCAATGGCCAGTTCACTGGCGGAGCCCAGGACGCACAGGGCGAGCCACTGGCAGGCAGAACGTATGGGAAAGCGCATGGACTCTCTCCTCTTTCGTTCGGTGCCGGCACACGTCGCGACACGATCGAAACAGCACAGAATCCCCGCTCAGGGCACACTCCTTGGAGCATCCGCTCACTACTACAGCACCCGGACTAGATCCAGCAGGGCTAAGTTCCTGCGCAGAACTCTAGATCACAGGCCCAGCCCACGTACGACCGTTCGTAGCAAAAAACGAAACTCGCAGTAGCACAATAATATCGGTCCGGGCGCTTCGATCCGGCCCCGTCCTCGCCGGCAAACGGAGGCAATGCCGGAGGGTCATATCTGTGGCGCGCCACCCGGTTCAGCGAGCAGACTCAACGATCGACTCGACAATCAACGAACCGGCCCACCCGCCCCAGCACGTCGCTCCTCGTCGCCGCTTTCAACGAAGCGGCGCAATCCCTGGAACCCGCTGCTTCCGCTACGGCCAGCGCCGCCATTGTTCCATCCCACACTTCCGTCGTATTGCTCATCGGCCAGCGAGAATCGAGAATACCGGCTGCTGAAAACGAGGTGACCCGCCATGATTCTGCGCGGTATGGCACACATGCACATCGACGACCTGCCCGCCAGGTTTCAGGCGCTGCTCCAGGCGCCCGCGGGTTCGGAGTCGGCGGGCTTCGTCTGGGTGGTGTTCTACCAGGGGCGTATCTTTGGCGCCTATCCCACTGCCGATCTCGCGTTGCGCAAGGTGACCGAAATCGAGCATTGCATCAGCGAAGACGAAGTGCCCACCGCGCAATGCTGAAAGCCCCCCATCCAACCAGGCGATAGTGCAAATGCTCCCTCATGTTGCAAAACCCCGCAGCGCCAAACGATCGCGGCTACATGTGCTGCGCGGACGTGTCGGGCTGGGACTCGTCGCCGGCATGTCGGTGCTGGCGGGAATGACCGATGCCATCGGTTTTCTGGCGACCGGGGACTTCGTGTCCTTCATGAGCGGCAATACCACCCGCCTTGCCGTCGCCGTGAATGACCACGACCTCACCACGCTGTGGCGGCTGTCGCTCGCGGTGGTGTGTTTCGTCGCCGGCAATGCCCTGGGCATTGTCCTCGCCCGCGGATTCAAGAGGCAGGCCACGCCGTTGCTCATCGTCGTCGCCGCGCTGCTGGGCTTTGCCGCGCTGTGGCCTGAGGCCCGGAACCTCCCGGCCTTCGCTGCCGCGATCGTCTCGATGGGGATGCTGAACGCGGTCGTGGAACAGGTGAATGGCATGCCCATCGGCCTCACGTATGTCACCGGCGCGCTGTCCCGTTTCGGCCGGGGCCTCGGGCGCTGGCTGCTCGGGGAGCGCAATAACGGCTGGCGCGTTCAGCTCATCCCCTGGAGCGGCATGCTGCTGGGGGCCACGGCGGGGGCCTTTCTGGAGCATCACCTGGGGCTGATGGCGATGGCCGCGAGCAGTGCCCTGGCCTGCACACTGGCCGTGGTCGTCCACTTCGTCCCGCGCGCCTGGCAATTGGGCTACATGCCCCGGTAGTTCCCGGGCACACCCGCCGGCTAGACGAGCACTTGCCGGGTACTGGCTATCAGCTCATGCACCTGGCGCTCAACCTGTTCGTCCGTTGCGGCTTCCGGCCCACGGCCGCGCGGGCATGGCAGGCTCGGGGTAGTCCCGAACAGACGGCAGATCAACGGACGCTCCCCGTACACCTCGCAGCCCTGGGGCCCCAGGTGCACGCAGTTCCATTGCTCGAGGGCGGCCTCATGCTCGGCGTCGCTTTTCCTCGGGAGCCGCGACATTTCCTCGGAGGACGCGGTCACCGGCCCGCAGCAATCGTGGCAGCCAGGCACACAGGCGAACGTCGGGATCTGCCGGCGCAGATGGTCGATCTTTCGACGGGTCGTGCAGCTCATGGGGTTGTCCACCCCAGGCCCTTGCCGGCCCTGCGCGGATAACGCTTGCGCAGGGCCGGATCCGTGATCGTCACTGACATGGCGGCACCTCTCGGATTAGAGATGGATTTCGACATTCTTGATGCCGAGCGCGCGCAACTCATCGATCAGGCCGTCCAGGTGCGCAAACGACTCGACGTCCTCGTTCTCATCCACCAGGAAGAAACTGCGCCCCGCGTCCTTCTTGAAGAACACGATCCACTCCCGGGTATTGGCCGGGTTGGCAATCACGTGGGTGTAAAAGGAGATGCCGGCGGCATTCCGGGCTTTCACATCGTTTCGCTTCACTTCAAATCACCACACTGCATCCGCGCTTGCACCTGTCCATTCAAGATTGCCACCGATCCGCTTCGACGCTGGATAGGCACAGGCTCCCCTGCTGGCGGGCAGCCTGCTCCAAACATGCGTCATGAGGGTTACATGATAACACCCGGAACCGGCCTCGTTTCCCGCCGAGAGCTCTTGAACCCGGCTCATTCGCTGGAGCCGGGCCGTGATATCCCCCTTTGCATGATCGACGGAGGCCAGCATGACTGACTTCCGCAAACTCGCCGATGGTGACGACGAGGGCCGGCTCGCCACCCTGCGCTCGATGCTGGTGGTCGGCCTGACCGTGATGCTCACTGCCTTCGCCGTCACCCTGTCGTACCAGGACCCGGCCGCCGTGGTCAGTGGCCAGATCGTCGACTCGGCGACCCTGGCGGCGATGGACGCCTTCGGCGCCCGGGTCGAGCAGCCGTTCGTGGCCATCGTACTGGTAGCCTTCGTCGCCTGCGTGGTGTCGGCGCAGACTTGCATCGGCCGCGCCACCTTCGGCATGCCCCACCCACTGGACGCGCGCTATCACCTGCACCACTGGCCGCTCAATGCCGTACTGCCGCCCTCTGTGCTGATCGCCAACCGCTCGGCCATCGAAGCGGACGCGAGCTCGGCTGGCGCCCGGAAAGCTGCGAGGTCGAGCGGGGCGACTGCGGTAACCGCCGTTCCCGAGGTCAGCCATTGACGCTGCCGCGCACATTTTCCTGACGCGCGAGTCAACTTTGATCTATCCTGTCACTGTCCATGCTGAGGACACTCTGCGGCCGCCATGGCTTTACTCCTTTCCCATGGCGGCCTTTCTTTTGCAGGCGTTGGGCCTGGCCCCTGGCGTAAACGCCACCGCCGTCATCAAGGCATCCCACGTCATCGTCGGCGTACCTGCCTGACATCCTCCCGCCAGAGCACTGAACGGTGCTCTGGCGCTCCGTCATCTCCAGGCTGTTGTGCTGGCAGCGGCCGCGGCTGAAGCGCCAGAGTTACCATCACGCCTCATATTCATCGTGCCGCCGCCACCAGAGCCCGTGCTCATTGCGTCCCAGCGGCGCGCGGTCCAGCCAGGCGTACATGTTCCACAGCGCATCCAGTCCGCGCGAATAGGTGGAGTAGCTGTGGTAGATGACGTCGCCCTCGCGGATGAAAGTGCTCAAGCCCGGGCGGTCGCGGGCGAAGGTGGGAGCGTCGGTACCGCAGCGGGCGGCGAAGCGGGTCATGGTCTCGGGGATACACGAAGCATCGAGGGCCGGCTCGCCACGGCCGTAGTTGTAGTCGATGTCACCGACGCGCTGCTGTTCCTGGGTGAAGGCGACGTTGAAGTCGAAGTTGAAGTCGCTGTCCTTCGAGGACGCCCAGGGGAAGCGCCAGCCCATGCGCCGCTGGTAGGCCCGCAGCTTCTCCAGGGGCGCACGGGAAACCGCACACAGCGTCACGTCGTGATGGGCCAGGTGAACGACGATGCCGTCGAAGCCGTCGGCGATGGCCGAACAGGACGGGCAGCCGGCGCTGTAGTCCGGGCCGAACATGAAATGGTAGACCAGTAGTTGCGAGCGCCCCTGGAACAGCTCGACCAGGGTGGCGGGGCCGTCCGCCGTGTCGAAGCGGTAGGGCTTGTCGACCTTGACCCAGGGCAATGCCTGGCGCCGGCGAGCGAGTTCGTCACTGTGGCGGGTCAGGGCCTTCTCGGCGTCGAGCAGTTCCAGGCGTGCCGCCAGCCATTGTTCGCGGGTGGCGAGAGGGTGCGTTGCCATGTGGAGTTCCTCCGGTCGCCGGTGGCGACAAGTCGGTCGATGGGCGAGGGATAGGCTAGGCTCGGGACCAGGCATGGCGGGAGTGACAAGTGTGGCGGGATTGCGATGGACGCTCTGGTAACGGCCGCCGCGCGGGCGCTGGCGGCGGGCGATCCGCTGGCGGCGCTGAACCGCATCGCCCTGCGCGACGATCCGCCGGCGCTGGCCTTGCGCGGTATCGCGATGGCGCAGCTGGGCGACCTGGACCGCGCCCGCCTGCTGCTGCGCCGGGCGGCCCGCGCGTTCGGGCCACGGGAAGCGACGTCGCGCGCCCGCTGCATCGTCGCCGAGGCGGAGGTGGCGCTCGCCAGCCGCGACCTCGGCTGGCCGCCCCGTGCGCTGGCCGCCGCACGGGCGACACTGGTGACCCACGGCGACCGGGTGAATGCCGCCCACGCCAGTTACCTGGAAATCCGTCGCCTGCTACTGATCGGCCACGTCGACGAGGCCGAACGGCAACTGGCCGATCTGGATCCCTCGCCCCTGCCCCCGGCCCTGGGCACGACCCACGCGCTGATCGCCGCCGGCATCGCGCTGCGCCGCGTACAGAGCGCGGCGGCTCGGGAGGCTCTTTCACAGGCGCGGCTCACTGCGCGGCGTGCCGGCATTCCCGCGCTGCTGGCGGAGGTGGAACGGGCCACGGCGCTGCTCGATGCGCCCGCCGCCCGCCTGATCGACGACAACGACGAGCGTCCGCTGCGACTGGATGAGGTGGAGCGGCTGCGGGCGTCCGACGCGCTGCTGGTCAATGCCTGTCGCTACGCGGTGTGCCGGGGCGAGCAGGTGATTTCGCTGGCGCGGCGACCGGTGCTGTTCTGCCTGGCCCAGGCGCTCGCCGAAAGCTGGCCGACCGATGTACCGCGCAACACGCTGATCGCCCGGGCCTTCCGCACTCGCGCGCCGGACGAAAGCCATCGCGCCCGCCTGCGAGTCGAGATCGGCCGGCTGCGCAAGTCGCTTGCCACGCTGGCCGGGGTCAAGGCGACGCCGCGTGGTTTCATACTGGTCCCACTGGCCACGCGGGACGTGTACGTGCTGGCCCGGCCGCTGGAGGAGCGCCACGCGGCGGTGCTGGCGTGCCTGGCCGATGGCGAGGCCTGGTCGAGTTCGGCGCTGGCCCTCGCCCTGGGCGGCAGCCAGCGCACCGTGCAGCGCGCGCTCGATGCGCTGGCCGAGAGCGGCAAGGTGCAGTCCTTCGGCCAGGGCCGCGCGCGGCGCTGGACCGCTCCCACGGTGCCGGGTTTCGCGACGACCTTGTTACTCCCCACGCCCTGGTCGGGGAACTAGGCTGGAGTCTCAGACCCATCAGCGAGGACTGTCAGATGAAGCGTTCAACAGCCGAGATCCTCGGCGAGTTCGGTCCCTTCCCCGGAGTCGACGCGGTACACGGCGTCACCTTCGATGGCGAACGCGTCTGGTTCGCCGCGGGTGAGCGGCTGGTCGCCCTCGACCCGGACAGCGGCGAAACCGTCCGCACCCTGGACACCCCCGGCGATGCCGGAACGGCCTTCGATGGCCGGCACCTGTACCAGATCACCGACGCGCGCATCCAGAAGATCGACCCGGCGACTGGCGAAATCCTCGCCAGCATTCCCGCTCCCGGCAACGGCGAGGATTCGGGCCTGGCCTGGGCCGAAGGCACGCTCTGGGTCGGGCAGTACCGCGAACGGAAGATCCACCAGATCGACCCGGACAGCGGAAAGGTACTGCGTACGCTGGAATCCAACCGCTTCGTCACCGGGGTTTCCTGGGTCGACGGTGAGCTCTGGCACGGCACCTGGGAGAACGAGCAGAGCGACATCCGGCGCATCGACCCCGGCAGCGGCGACGTCCTGGAAAGCGTGGAAATGCCGGCCGGCATCGGCGTGTCCGGGCTGGAGTCCGACGGTGGCGAGCGCTTCTTCTGCGGCGGTGGCGGCAGCGGCAAGCTGCGCGCGGTGCGGCGTCCGGCGCGGGGCACGGCCTGACAGAGGACCGTCACCAACAACGCGCTCCTGGCTCACCACGAATGCGTGGGCCAGGTGCCCCGTAATCACCTGCCCGCTCTACCGCAACAGACCGTAGGGCACCGGCGTTTCGTCGCTCCGCTGCTCGCCCCGCCGAAGAACGAGGCGGACCACGCTAATCACTATAAGCCTCCAGCTGACTCCAGTAGCCCGAAAACGATTCGAAACCACTGTACTTGTGTGTGGGAGCCCCTGCGGTACCGTGCGTACTCTCACGACTTGGCGATTGGCACTCCCAACTCAATCGCTGAGACCGAAACCGTCGACAGGGAACAACGATGCAGAAGGTCAACGACTCCCTCCGCGGGTACTCCCATAACGGCCATAAACGCGACCATTTCGTCTGCCGCTACTGCGGCCTAGACGGAACCTTGTCGTTCGCTAATTGGCTTGCACCTTCCTGGGATCATTTGCTCCCCACAGGAGATCCGAACCGCGACAACGAAGACTTCATTGTTACCGCCTGCCTGTTCTGCAATGGAGCCGACAATCGCTACTTCGATCACACGAAAAGGAGGAACGGGTTCGGCCAGCCCCTGGCAACTCGGCAACCTAGCCGCTTTATCCAGCAGCGCCATCACGCTCCTTCAACAACGCCTTGATCACCGCCTCCTGCTCCCCATAGCCGCCCTCCCCGATCGCCAGGTAGCGAATCCGCCCCTGAGCATCGATGAGGTAGTGCGCCGGCCAGTACTGGTTACCGAAGGCATTCCAGATGCGGTACTGGTTGTCCAGCGCCACGGGGTAGTGGATGTCGTGTTTCTTCACCGCTTCGCGGACGTTGGCCGGGATGCGTTCGTAGGGGTATTCCGGGGTGTGCACGCCGATCACCACCAGGCCCTGGTCGGCGTACGTCTTCGCCCAGGCGTTCACGTACGGCAGGCTGTGCTGGCAGTTGATGCAGTCGTAGGTCCAGAAGTCGATCAGCACCACCTTGCCGCGCAGGTCACGCAGGTGCAGTTCGGGGCTGTTGATCCACTCCACGGCGCCTAGCAGTTCCGGAGCCGGGCCGAGGTCGGGCAGGCGTTCGGCGCCCTGGGCGGTGTCGCCGGGCATGAGCCGGGTGAGCAGTACGGGCACGCCCTCGACGACCTTGCGCTCCAGGCTGTTCACCAGCGTGGATGAGCTGCCGGAAGCCAGTTGTGCGCTGGCACCGCTGGCGATGCCGACCACAGCCAGCAGGGCGAGCACGCCAGTGGCACGGCGCAGGCCTTCGATGACCGCCATGCGCGGGCGCAGATGCCGCATCAGGCGGCGACCGGCGAAGAGCACGATGCCCAGTACGGTGGCACTGCCCAGGCCATAGGCGAACAACAGCAGGCTGGTCTGCGCACTCGGCCCTTGCAGCATGGCGCCGGAGAGAATCAGCCCGAGCACCGGCCCGGCGCAGGGCGCCCACAGCAAGCTGGCGGCGAAGCCCGGCAGCCACGCGGAAAGCGCCGGCGGCAGGCGCCGGGATTCGCCCTGCAGGCGATCGCCGATCCACGTCCAGGGCTTGGCCAGAGTGTCGCCGAAGCGCGGCCAGAGCAACGCAACTGCAGAAACCGACAGCAGCGCGAGGGCGACGTAGCGCCCCCACTCGCTGGCGGCGATCACCCAGTTGCTGGAGACGGTCGCCAGGCTCGCCAGCACCGTGAAGCCGCTGGCCAGGCCCAGCAACGTGACCCACGGCGACCACGCCGGGCCGCCGGCGCGCTGCAGCAACAAGGGCAGTACGGGAAGGATGCAGGGGCTGAGCAGGGTCAGCGCCCCGCCGAGAAAGGCGATGAGCAGCATGGGTACCTCAGTGAGCCGTCGGCCCGTGGGGTCGCAATGAATGAACGCCAGGGAATGAACGCCGAGGCCGTCCGTGGCCGCGGCTTCAGGGGAATCAGCCGCCTTCGTTGCAGTTGGTGGCGAACTTGCGATAGGCCAGGCTGCGCGGCTGGCCGTTGGAATCCAGGTAATCCATGCGGGCGTCGACGATGCCGCAGTCGAACGGCGAGGCGCTCTCTTCGTGGATGGCCAGGACGCGCTTCACATCCAGTTTCTGACCGTAGTGGTACTGCTCGGCGGGTTGGGTATCGGCAGCCTGGGCGCCGAAGCTGGCGAAGGCGGCGATGGCAGCGAAGAGGCAAGCGTTGGCGAGCTGGATGGCTTTCATGGTGGTTCTCCTGTCCTGTGTCGGGTTTGCCCGGCGGCGGCTGTGTGCCTCGCCGTTGGTACCCATTTCACGCTCAGGAGGTATCGGGCTTGTGTCGCGCCAGCCCTGGGTTTGCGGCGCCGGGTATCGCCGGCGGCCCTGGATACAGTGCAATACAAAGCCCGGCAGGCAAGCGCGGCGCGGCGCTATACACTCGTTTCAACCCACTACGAACGAGGAACCGGCATGGACCATGTCGATCACGTACTGATCGTCGATGACGACCGCGAGATCCGCGGGCTGGTCGGCAACTACCTGAAGAAGAACGGCCTGCGCGTGAGCCTGGCGGCGGACGGCCGGCAGATGCGCGCCTTCCTCGACGGCAACACGGTCGACCTGATCGTCCTCGACATCATGATGCCCGGCGACGACGGCCTGAAACTGTGCCGCGAGCTGCGCGTGGGCAAGCACAAGTCCACCCCGGTGCTGATGCTCACTGCGCGCAACGACGAGACCGACCGCATCATCGGCCTGGAAATGGGCGCCGACGACTACCTCACCAAGCCCTTCTCCGCCCGTGAGCTGCTGGCGCGGATCAATGCCGTACTGCGGCGCACCCGCATGCTGCCGCCGAACCTGCAGGTCAGCGAGGCCAGCCGGCTGATCGGCTTCGGCCGCTGGAAACTGGACACCACCGCGCGCCACCTGCTCGACGAGGACGGCACCCTGGTCGCCCTGAGCGGCGCCGAATACCGTCTGCTGCGGGTGTTCGTCGATCACCCGCAGCGGGTGCTCAGCCGCGAGCAACTGCTGAACCTCACCCAGGGCCGCGAAGCGGACATCTTCGACCGCTCCATCGACCTGCTGGTCAGCCGCCTGCGCCAGCGCCTGCTGGATGACGCCCGCGAGCCGGCCTACATCAAGACGGTGCGCAGCGAAGGCTATGTCTTCGCCCTCGCGGTCGAACTGCTCGAGCCCAACGAATGAAATCCGTCCTGCACTGGCCACGCACGCTGGCCGCACGCCTGGCGCTGATCTTCCTCGCCGGACTGGTGTTCGCCTACAGCCTGTCGTTCTGCTCGCAGTTCTACGAGCGCTACCAGAGCGCGCGCAACATGATGCTGGGCAACCTGGAAACCGATGTCAGCACCGCCGTCGCCCTGCTCGACCGCCTGCCGAAAGATGAACGCGAGGCGTGGCTGCCGATGGTGCAGCGGCCCAACTACCGCTACCTGCTGAGCGAAGGCCAACCGGGCGAGCCGATGAACATGGCGCGGGCGCCGATGGCCGCCACCTCCATTGCCGATGTCGTCGGGCCGCGCTACCCGCTGCGTTTCGAGAACATTCCCGGCTCCATCCCGCACTTCCAGGTGCACTTGAAACTGAGGGACGGCAGCCCGCTGACCATCGACGTGACGCCCAAGGGCGTGCCGGTGGCGCAGTGGTTGCCCTGGGTGCTGGTCGTGCAACTGGCGCTGTTGCTGTTCTGCACCTGGATCGCCGTGCGCCTGGCCATCCGTCCGCTGACGCACCTGGCGCAAGCCGTGGACCACCTCGACCCTGACGCCCCGGCGCCGGAACTGGACGAACGCGGCCCCAGCGAAGTCGCCTATGCGGCCCGCGCCTTCAATGCGTTGCAAGGCCGCATCGGCGCCTACCTGAAGGAGCGCATGCAACTGCTCGCCGCCATCTCCCACGACCTGCAGACCCCCATCACGCGGATGAAGCTGCGCGTCGAGCAAATGGACGACTCGCCCGAGCGCGAGCGCCTGTGGAGCGACCTGGAAGAAATGCAGCACCTGGTCCGCGAAGGCGTGGCCTACGCCCGCAGCATGGACGGTGCCAGCGAGGCGGCGGTGAAGGTCAACCTCGATGCCTTCCTCGACAGCCTGGTGCTCGACTACCAGGACAGCGGCCAGGCCGTGGAGCTGCACGGCAACAGCCACGCCGTGCTGGAAACCCGCCCGCACGCACTGCGCCGGGTGCTCACCAACCTGGTGGACAACGCGCTGAAATTCGGTGGCTCGGCCCAGGTGGAAGTCGAACGCGATACGCAGGGCGTCGTGTGTGTTCGTGTACTGGACGAGGGCCCCGGCATCCCCGAGGCAGAGCTGGAAGACGTGGTGAAACCCTTCTACCGGGTGGAGAGCTCGCGCAACCGCAGCACCGGCGGCACCGGCCTGGGGCTGGCGATCGCCCAGCAACTGAGCCAGGCGCTGGGCGGCACGCTGAGCCTGTCCAACCGCGCGACCGGCGGGCTGTGTGCGCAACTGGAACTGCGCCCCACCGCCTGACACCTTGCTCGCGAAAGGCTTGCTCGTGAAAGGAACGCCCGTGAAAGGAATGTACAAAGCGATACATGACGGGCCTTACCGGACACATCCGAGATAAGGCCCGTTGACAGCATGGTTCCACGAATCGCGGCGGCATCCCGCACGCCGCGTTCACACTTCGGAGCCTGCCATGAACCGTCCCGTCGAAACCGCCAGCCTGCAGGGCTGGCGCCTGTTCTCCCTGCTCTCGCTGCTGGTGCTGATCGTCACCGCGCTGGCCTTGTGGGCGCAGCCGCAATGGGTGGAAGCGCTGCGCAGTTCGATCCGCGTCACCGCCCGCACCTCCTTCGCGCTGTTCCTTGCCACCTTCCTCGCCTCGTCCCTGGCGGCGCTGGTGCCGAGCGCCTTCACCCGTGGCCTGCTGCGCGAACGACGCTTCCTCGGCCTGGCCTTCGCCTTCTCCCACGCCGTGCACGCGGTGCTGATCCTCCTCTACGTGAAGTTCTTCCCCGAGACTTTCTGGCACGGCCGCAGCGCCGCTGCGAACATCCCCGGCTCCATCGGCTACCTGTTCATCATCCTGCTGACGATCACTTCCTTCCCCGCTGCGGTGAAGCTGCTCGGCTTCCGCCTCTGGAAGGGCCTGCACAGCACCGGCACCTGGGTGATCGCCGGGGTGTTCCTCCTGTCCTTCTACAAGCGCCTGCCGATGGGCTCCTGGTACCCGCTGGGCTTCGGCCTGATCTTCAGCGCCCTCGCCTTCAAGCTGATCGCCAAGCTGGCCGGACGCCTGCGCCGTAGCGTCCGCCCGGCCCTGCCGAACGCGTGACTCCAACTTCCCCCGCGACCGGGCGAAACCATCGCCCGGCCGCCCCTGCCTTGCCCACGACCTTGCCCATGAGGTGCACCATGATCCTGCTCACCCTGAATCCGCTCAAGACCGCCTTCGACCAACTCGACCGTCTCGCCACTTGGAGCTGGGACATTCCCCTGCGGCTGTTCCTGGCCTGGGAGTTCTTCGAATCGGGCCTGGAGAAATGGCACGGCGACAACTGGTTCGAACAGATCCACGCCAGCTTCCCCTTCCCCTTCAACCACTTCTCCGCCGGCTTCGACTGGCAGGTGTCAATGTGGGCCGAGCTGATCGCACCGGTCCTGCTACTGCTGGGCCTGGCGACCCGCTTCGCCTCGGCCTCACTGATCGTCGTGACCCTCGTCGCCATCGCCGCCGTGCACTGGCCGGCGCAATGGTCGAGCCTGGCCGAGCTGGCCCAGGGATACTCGATCACCGACCACGGGTTCGGCAACTACAAGCTGCCGCTGATCTACCTGGTGGCGTTGCTGCCGCTGCTGCTGAAGGGCTCTGGGGCGCTGAGCGTGGATGGCCTGGCACAGCGCTTCCTGGGGGGTTCGCGGATCGACTGATCGCTTTCGCCATCCGGCGGCTCGACAGAAACGCCCTCTCCATTGGAGAGGGCGTTTTCATTTGTCCGCGTAACGGTCGTGCTGCCGTGGAGGACTGGGGTGCCACGCGTCCAGCCATGTGCATGGCAGCCTGGGTATCGCTGCGCGCCCCCTCCTGCGGGTGCGTTCGATTCATACGTTCACGCGCGCCAACACCGACGCAGGCCCCACCTGTAGGAGCGGACTTTGTCCGCGATCGCGGGCATCGCCCGCGCCCACAAGGAAACACACAGCCATAGGCGGGCTCGATCCAAACGGCCGGAGGCGGGCCCAAACGGTAGGGGCGAGCTGGCCCGCGAACGGATTTCCCGGCGACGCCAACGCTGGGCAGGTTCGCGAGCAAGCCCGCGCCTACGAACAACAGAAAGCAAAAAGCCCGCGCACCGATGACGGTGCGCGGGCCAGGCTGTGGATAACCGCGATCAGGGAATGACGAACCCAACCTCGATGTTGCCGCGAGTCGCCCTGGAGTACGGGCAGATCTGGTGCGCCTCGGCCACCAGTTTCGCCTTGTCCTCCACCGTCAGGCCGGGCAGGTGCACGGTGAGTTGGGCGGCCAGAGCGAAACCACCGTCGTCGGTGTTGCCCAGGGAAACTTCGGCGTCCACCGCCACGTCATTGGGAAGACGAAGGTTGTACTTCTGCCCCGCGCGGCGCAGGGCGCCGATGAAGCAGGCGGACCAGCCGACGGCGAACAGTTGCTCGGGGTTGGTGCCGGGACGGCCGGAGCCGGGCGGGCTCAGCGGCAGGTCCAGTTCACCATCGACGGTCTGGCCGCGTCCGTCGCGGCCGCCGGTGGTGTGGGTGTGGGCGGTGTAGATCACGGTTGCCAGGGTATCGGTCATGATGCTTCTCCTTCAGAAGCGAGCCAATGGTGAACGACGTGGAGCGCCGCAGTTGGGGCGGGTGCCGAGCACCACGCCCTGTTCTTTCAGGCTGCGCAGCAGGGCGATGCCCTGTCCTTCGATGGCGGCCGGTTCGACGCCGGCGATCTCCGCCAGCGCCTTGAGGTGTTCGCGGCCGGTAAGCTGCCACTGTTGCAGCGATACCAGCAGGGCATGGGCCAGCGGCGCCAGGCGCGAGAAATGCACCTGCAGATCGGCGCCCCGGCGAGCCAGCAGCAGCGTGGGTTCGGCCGGCATTTCCGACGGAATGTCGTCGGGACCGATATGGCTGACCGGCCAGGTATAGGCCAGTGGCGCGGCGAGGCTGGACAGCAACGGCACGCCGTCGAGCAGGTCGCCGTCCGGATCGTGGTCCGGTTCGGCCTTGTCGCTGAGCAACAGCGCGGTCTCGATCCATTCGTAGTGGGCCAGTTCAGCCACCCAGCCGGGCTGGCCGGCGCGCCCTTCCAGGTAGTCGACGAACTCGCCGGCAACCTCGGTGAACAACGGTGTCCGGCAGTGGAAAACGGCGTAGAAGTCCTCGGTCAGCCCCTGCCACTGCTCGCGTGGCAGGCTGGCGTGGAGCACCGGGAAGTTGCCGGCCAGCAACGATTGCAGGTTGCCGAAGAACAGCTGCCGGTAGACCGCCAGGCGCCGCGCTTCGATGCCCGGCGGCGGCTCATGGGCCTGCGGGTTCCGGATGAAGCGGGTCATGCGCAATTGCTGTTCGCGCAGGCTCTCAGTCATGGCGCACCGCCTTCGATTGCGCGGCGGACTGCAGGCCACGAATGTGCCCGATCTCGCCCAGCAGCTCGGCCAGCGGCGGCAGGTTGAAGTCGCGCTCCAGCAGGGTCGGCACCCTGCCCAGGTGCTGGTAGGCGCTGGCCAGCAGGCTCCACACGTCGTCCTTCACGGCAGCGCCGTGGGTGTCGATCTTCAGGTCCGGCGCCTCGTCGTAGTGCCCGGCGACGTGCAGGCAGACGACGCGCTCCGCCGGTACGCGGGCGAGGAACCCGGCGGCATCGTAGCCGTGGTTGTGGGCGTTGACGTAGAGGTTGTTGACGTCCAGTAGCAGGTCGCAGTCGGCCTCGCTGAGCACCGCGCGGAGGAAGTCGATTTCGCTCAGTGCCTGGTAGGGCGCGGCGTAGTAGGAGATGTTTTCCACGGCGATACGGCGGCCGAGGACGTCCTGCACTTCACGGATGCGGCCGGCAATGTGGCGCACGGCTTCGTCGGTGAAGGGTATGGGAATCAGGTCGTAGAGGTGGCCTTCGTCGGAGCAGTAGCTCAGGTGTTCGCTGAACAGCGGGACGTTGTGCTGGTCGAGGAACCCGCGGATGCGCCCCAGGAAGACGTGGTCCAGAGGCTCGGGGCCGCCGAGGGACAGCGACAGGCCGTGGCAGGACAACGGGAAGCGTTCGGCCAGGCGGACCAGGCCTTCGCCGTAGGAGCCACCGACGCCGATCCAGTTGTCCGGGGCGCATTCGAGGAAGTCGACGGCACCGGCGTCCATCGTCAGCAGGTCGGGCAGCAGCGCGCGGCGCAGGCCGAGGCCGGCTCCTTGCAGGGATACGGAAGTGCTCATGGGCAGTCTCCTTGGCGAAGTGCCCTCCCCGGCCAGCGGCGCGGGGAGGCTGTCGGCGCGGGTCAGTTCCTGGCCTGGCTCAGCTTGCTGTACAGATCGGACGGGAACGGTTTGCCGTTGACGTCGAACTGATTCTTGCGGAACTGGTAGACCTCGCCCTCGGAGAGATAACCGTCGTGGTTGGCGTCGATGGCATCGAACTCGGCGTTGGCCTTGGGCGCCACGGCCAGCAGTTCGGCGCGGGAGACGCGGCCATCGTGGTCGGTGTCGGTACGGGCGAAGGAGGCATCGCCGCACTTGCCTTCACCGCACTTGCCCTCGGCGCCGGTGGCCTTGGCCTGGGCACCGGCGGCACCGCATTTGCCCTCGCCGCACTTGCCTTCACCCTGGGTGGCCTTGGTCTTGGTCTTGGTCTCGGCGGCGCCGCACTTGCCCTCGCCGCACTTGCCCTCCCCGGTCTTGGCGGCGGAGGCCAACTGGTAGCCCTGCGGCAGCGCTTCGACGGCGAAGGCGGAGGACGCCATGTTCAGTCCGCCGGTCAGGGCGACAGCGAGCAAGCCGAGTTGGGTTTTCGAAATACGCGTCATGGTGCTTCTCCAGATGCTTGGGCGCATTCACACGCCGGTTCATGCCTTGATGGCGGAATCCCTGGAACGAAGCGCGCTGGAGGTTCTGCCCTGCCGTCGCGTTGCTCGTTCGGGTAGGGCTATTTCGCCGTAGCGATGTATCGCCGGCGTATCTGGAGCGGGAGTCTTTTGTATGCCAGTGCCCGCTCAGGGGATGGCGGATACAAAGGAATACATGGGCGGGAACGGTTGGCTCGGTGGCGTGGCCGGGTGCGGGACCGTAGGCGCGAACGTGTCAGCCCTTCGTGGGGGGTGCGCGCAGGAGCGAGAGAGGGGACCGTTCGGTGCAGGAGGAAATCTCGGTCTCAGTCGGCACGGTCTGCCCCCTCTCCCTGAGGGAAAGGGTTGGGGTGAGGGGGAAGCGCTGGTACGGATTTCCCCGATAGAAGACAGTTGCTCCTACGGGAGCGCAGCGCCCGGCTTCGGGGCTGCTGGCGAATCCATTCGCGAACAAGCTCGCTCCTACAAGAGCGGGTCGGCTTCGGGCGCTTTTGCAGGAGCAGCGCGGGCCATGTTCGGGGTAATCAGCCCGCTCGACGCGCGGCGATGGCGGTGACTTCCACCTTCATGCCATCGAAGGCCAGCTCGGACACGCCAACGGCGGCGCGCACCGGATAAGGCTTGCCGAAGAAGCTGCAGTACACCTCGTTGAAGGCGGCGCGCTCGGCCATGCTGGTCAGGTAGATGGTCAGGTGCAGGACGTGCTCCAGGCCGCTGCCGGCCTTTTCCAGCGCGACCTTCAGGCTGCGCAGGGTGGCCTCGCTCTGGGCCTTGATGTCGCCCAGCTCCAGGCTGCCGTCCTCGCGGGTGGGGATCTGCGTGGAAACCAGCAGGCCGCCGAAGCCGGCCACGTCGGAAGAGATGGATTCGGGGTCCGCGTCGGGAATGAAGAAGGGGCTGTCATTCTGCGCCATGAGATGCTCTCTACTATCGGGTGTATGAGCGGTGCCCGTTCGGCCCGCCCGGGACGCGCAGCTTAGCCCCATTGCTCCCCTCGCCGCCACGCCGGACGGCGACCTTCCACCTCGCCCAGACCCTTTATTTTTGTCGCCAGTCAATACATCCATCGTATAGGCGGACCATATTTTCCAAGAACTTCCCACGAGGATTATTACAGTTTGGGATATAGACCTTTTCACAATCCGTTATTTAAACCGGGCACTCTTTCGGCATTATGACGCTGGCTTTTCCCTGCCTGGAGCGGGCCGGGGAAAGTTGATTGCAACAATGCCAACGCAACTTCCTGCGATTTCCGCCGTGGTTATTCCATGATCGGATTCATTGTGCCTGCCTATAAAAATTCCGGCCCTCACGCAATTGAACAGGCCGGTTCTCCAAGACTCTAGGGGCAATATCCATGAAGCACCTCAAACGCAGCGCCATCGTGCTTGCCGTTTCCGCCGCCGCCAGCCAGTTCGCCAGCGCCGAACCCTTCGTCACCGACCAGGCCGATGCCAAGGGCTTCGTCGACGATGCCAAGTTCGACGTGCTGCTGCGCAACTACTACTACGACCACGACGGCAAGAATCACACCGCCGATAACCGCGACTGGACCCAGGGCTTCCTCGCCAACTTCTCCTCCGGCTACACCCAGGGCACCGTCGGTTTCGGCGTGGACGCCTTCGGCTACCTGGGCATCAAGCTCGACGCCGGCGGCGGCCGTACCGGCACCGGCAACCTGCCGGTGGACAACCACGGCAAGCCCGAGGACGACTACGGCAAGGCCGGTGGCGCGCTGAAGGTGCGTATTTCCAAGACCGAGCTGAAATTCGGCGACATGCAGCCGGTCGCACCGGTGTTCGCCGCCGGCGGCAGCCGCCTGATTCCGCAAACCGCGTCGGGCTTCAACCTGCTGAGCAGCGAAATCGAGGGCCTGGACCTGGAAGCCGGCCACTTCACCGCTGGTACCAGCCCGATCACCACCAGCCACGACGGCGGCCTGTACGCGACCTACGCGGACGTCGAAGCCGACAGCGTCGACTATGTCGGCGGCCTGTACGCGATCACCGACAACCTGAACGTCTCGCTGTACGGTTCCGAGTTCGAGGACATCTGGCGCCAGTACTACGCCAACGTGAACTACCTGCAGCCGCTGGGCGGCGACCAGTCGCTGGGCCTGGATTTCAACATCTACCGCACCAATGACTACGGCCAGGCCAAGGCCGGCGAGATCAGCAACACCACCTGGTCGCTGGCAGCCGCGTACGCCTTCCTGCAGGCGCACACCGTCACCCTGGCCTTCCAGAAGGTCCACGGCGACACCCCGTTCGACTACGTGGGCTTCGGCGACAACGGCTCGGGCGCCGGCGGCGACTCGATCTTCCTCGCCAACTCCGTGCAGTTCTCCGACTTCAACGGCCCGGGCGAACGCTCCTGGCAGGCACGCTACGACCTGGCGATGGACACCTACGGCGTACCCGGCCTGAGCTTCATGGCCCGCTACATCAACGGCGACAACATCGACGGCACCCACGCCGACCCGAACGGCCGGTACGTCGGCATGTACGGTGAAGACGGCAAGCACCACGAAACCGACTTCGAAGCCAAGTACGTCGTGCAGTCCGGCCCGGTGAAGGACATGTCCTTCCGCCTGCGCCAGGCCTTCCACCGCTCCAATACCGATCAGGGCGAGTCCGACAACAACGAACTGCGTCTGATCGTCGATTATCCGCTGTCGATCCTGTAATTCGGCGCGAATAATCAAAGGGCAACTTTCGGACTCATTCGAGAGTTGCCCTTGCTATTTCATCGTCCATTATTGCACTGCGATATAAAGTCTCTTCCCCGGATCGGGGTTTATCCACTCCGGCAAACTTTCTAGAATCCCCACCATCTTTCCCGCTTTCGATATCGTCTCTTGCCGATTATCGAAAGATGACTCCTGACGTTGATATTGTGATTGCTCCTTCAACGTCCTTCCGAACCGCTCCCTGGAGCGGTTTTTTTTATGCCCGCCCATCGCTGGCGCACTCCTGGCGGAATCACACGGGAACATCGGCGGTCAAAACAGAGACAGTCGCGGCAATCCGAATGCCCACATAGCTGAAGGAGGCCACTACCATGAGCGCGATGACTCTCGAAGGCTGGTGCAAGACCCGCCCCGACCAGAAACCCACCCCGCTGGAAGACATCCACTTCTTCGTCAGCGATGCCGACCACCTGCGCCTGGAACACGCCGAGGAATACCTGCAGAACAGTGGGGCGCATGACGTGATGGTGGACGCCGACCTGGACAACCTCGACCTGAAGATGCCCGAAGGCTTCGGCCCGCTCTCCGATTGCCAGTACCGCGTCTACCTGAGCCACGGCGACCAGCGCGGGCACTTCCACCTGGTCGGCCACCGGGCCAGCGATGGCAGCCTGATCTACACCAATGCCGTCCTGATCGACCAACTCCTGGGCTAATCGACCTGTGCCCCGCGCTGCGCACGCAGCGTGGCGGACGCGGGCCATCAGTTCACTCGTCGCCCGTCCTTCATGTGGAGATTGTGGCGCGTGCCCGCGCGTGATCTCATAGGGCCATCTGCCGGACGCGAGGCCCCCCGCCCCTCCGCCAGACAGGGAAACGCCCCCACTCTCCGGTGAAGAAGCAGCCATCCGATGCAAACTTCCAGTGATCCTGATGTTCAGGAGTACGGGCGATTCGACAGTCTCCTACGCCTTGCCCGCTATCCACTCGGCGCGGCCGCCGCCTTGCTGGCCGACGTCCACGGCCGCCTGCTGGGTTTCGATGGCCTGGCCCGCGAAGCGGCGCAATCCTTCGCCACCCTGCTTTGCCTGAATGCCGCTTCGGCTCCCCTGCGCACCCGCGAAGCCGACCTGTACCCGCTGGCGGTCGTCGTCCTGCATGCCGCCGACGGCGCCGCCCTCGGCTGGCTGTGCGTGCTGGACAACCAACCACGCGCACTGGATGTCGCCGCGCGCGGCGCGCTGGACGATGCCGCCAGCATCGCCCGGGAACTGCTGGAGCGCCCCGATGAACGACGCCTGGCACTGGCCATCGCCGGCAGCGGTACCGGCGTGTGGGACCGGCACGTCCCCAGCGGCGAGATTCACTATTCCCCCGGCTGGAAGGCCCTGCTGGGCTACACCGACGACGAAGTCGGCAAGCGCATCGAAGACGCCTATGCGCGCGTTCACCCCGACGATCTCGACTACGTCCAGGCGACCATCAGCGCACACTTCGACGGCCACACCCCGGCCTATGAAGTGGAGCACCGGCTGCGCCACAAGGATGGTCACTACATCTGGGTCTGCAGCCGCGGCAAGGTGATCGAGCGCGACGATGCCGGCCGCCCCTTGCGCATGATCGGCACCACCACCGACATCACCGCGTTGCGGAGCGTCTCGGAACAGTTGCGGCAGAACGTCGAACTGCTGACCGACCTGACCGATGAAATCCCCGGCATGGTCTTCCAGTTCCGGCACCGGCCCGATGGCACCAGCACCTTCCCCTACGTCAGCGCCGGTGTGATGGACATCTACGGCATGACCGCCGAGCAGATCAGCGGTAATGCGGCGGTCCTGCACGACCGGGTCCACCCGGACGACCTGCCCGCGCTCCTCGCCTCGCTGGACCTCTCCGCCTCGACGCTGCATCCGTGGCGGCATGAGTTCCGCGTGCAGCTTCCCGGACGCGGCATCCTCTGGCGCCAGGGCAACGCCCAGCCCAAGCGCCTGGCCGACGGCAGCGTGATCTGGCACGGCCTGGTCACCGACGTCACCGAGCGCAAACGCATCGAAGTCGAGCTACAGGTGCTGGCAACCACCGACTTCCTCACCCAGTTGCCCAACCGCCGCCACTTCATGCAACTGATCGAGGCCGAGCTGGGCCGCGTGCAGCGTTCGCTGACGCGCAGTGCCGCGATCCTGATGTGCGACCTGGACCACTTCAAGGCCATCAACGACCGCTGGGGCCACGGCATCGGAGACGAGGCGCTGCGCCACTTCGCCGGCATTCTCGGGCGGGCGATCCGTCGCATCGATTTCGCCGGACGCATGGGCGGCGAGGAGTTCGCCATCGTGCTCGGCGACGCCGACGTCAGCAGCGCGGTGACCTTCGCCAGGCGCCTGCAGCAGCAACTGGCCGACCGGCCGCTGCTCCTGGGCTGCGAACGCATCCCGCTGAGCATCAGCATCGGCGTCGCTACCCTCCAGGCCAACGACGTCTCCGCCGAGGCCGCCCTTTCGCGCAGCGACAGCGCGCTCTATCGCGCCAAGCAGAACGGCCGTAACCGCATCGAGTGCGACTGAGCGGCAACCCGCGAGGCAGAGCGCGCCGCCCGGCGCGCCCTGCCGCTGCCATGAAAAAATGTTCAGAATTTTTCACCATTATTTACGAACGTTGTAAATAATGGACTTTTTGCTTTGCTTGGTTATTTTAAAAAATCCTTAAAAAACAAAGCATTACTCTTATTTCTCGACAAGACTTCGGTCATTATTTTTGACGCCAATCAGCGATTTCGTTTGACATATTTAACGGCTCTGGCAGGCTGGTAGGCAGGTTTCGACCGGGAAACTTCGCCTTCTGTGCGTTCCCGGCAGTGCTCGGGACCTCAGGTAGCGTGCTCTTCAGCTGCGCGCCTGCACAAAAACGATGGGCTGCAGCCCGTCCAAAGGTGACATATGTCCAACAGCAACATTGGCAACAAGAAACAGACCCTCCGCAAACCCGTCGTCCTGATGTCCATGGGCAGCCAAGAGCGCAAAGGCCACGACTATCAGGTAATGACCCACAAATACATCGTGCCCCTGGTCGAACAGGCCGAGTGCGTGCCGGTGCTGGTACCGACCTGCTGCGGTATCGAAGACCTCGAGCAATACCTGGACATGGCCGACGGCGTGTACCTCACCGGCGCCGGCAGCAACATCGATCCGGCGCTCTATGGCCAGGAGAACGAGACTCCCGGCAAGGGCCAGGACAAGGACCGCGACAACTTCGACATGCCGCTGATCAAGGCCGCCATCGCCCGTGGCCTGCCGATCTTCGGCATCTGCCGTGGCATGCAGGAAATCAACGTTGCCCTCGGCGGCGACATCTACCAGAAGGTCTACGCCGAGCCCGGCTTCAACGACCATCGCGAGAATCCCGAAGACCCGGTCGACGTGCAGTACAGCCAGGTTCACGGCGTTCGTCCGATCCCGGGCAGTTGGCTGCAGCAGTTGCTGGGCGACGAGATCCGCGTGAACTCGCTGCACGGCCAGGGCCTGAAGAACCTCGGCAAGGGCATCGAACCCATCGCCCATGCCGAAGACGGCCTGGTCGAGGCGATCCACGCCCCAACCCTGTCGCCCTTCCTCTTCGCGGTGCAGTGGCACCCGGAATGGAAGGCCGCGCAGAACCCCGACTCGGTGAAGATCTTCAAGGCGTTCGGCGATGCCTGCCGCGCGCAGGTGAAGAAGAAGCAGGCCCGCGCACTCGCGGCCTGATTCGCTTCCCGCGCCCTGAAAAAGCCCGGCCCTTGCGCCGGGCTTTTTCCTTTCTGCTCCCTGTAGGAACGAGCTTGCTCGCGAACGGATTTCAGTAGTGCTCCTGCGTTGGGCCGTTCGCGAGCAAGCTCGCTCCTACGAAGAGCCCCTGGGGCTCGTCATTCGCGGTGCGAATGGCGCACCCTGCATGCCCTTGAGGGCGCTTCGGGCTAACCTTGGCGATCAGCGATTTCGCTCTGACGACAAAGGTACAGCCATGAGCAACGACCTCTTCTCCCTGGCCGGCAAGACCGTACTGATCACCGGCGCCTCCAGCGGTATCGGTGCCCATCTGGCGCGGGTCGCCGCCCAGGCCGGAGCCAGGGTGGTACTGGCCGCACGGCGTACCGAGCGCCTGGCGCAGCTGGCCGACGCCATCCGCCACGACGGCGGCGAAGCCCTCGCGGTGGCGCTGGACGTGACCGACCGCGCCAGCGTGGAGGCAGCCTTCGACAGCGCCGAAGCGCAGTTCGGCGTGGTCGACGTGGTGCTCAACAACGCCGGCATCGGCAATGGCCAGCGCGCGCTGGAGATCAACGAGGACGACTGGCGCAGCATGCTTTCCACCAACCTCGACGGCGTCTGGCGCGTCGCCCAGTGCGCGGCGCAGCGCCTGGCCAAGGCCCAGCGCGGCGGCAGCATCGTCAACATCGCCTCGATCCTCGGCCTGCGCGTGGGCGGCGGCTACAGCCATTACTGCGCGGCCAAGGCCGGCGTAGTGCAGTTGAGCAAGTCCCTGGCCCTGGAGCTGGCACGCTACCAGGTGCGGGTCAACGCCATCGCGCCGGGCTACTTCAAGACGGAAATGAACGACGCCTATTTCGACAGCGACAAGGGCCAGGCCTATATCCGCGATACCGTGCCCATGCGCCGCCTGGGCCAGCTCCGCGAGCTGGAAGGCCCCTTCCTGCTGCTGGCCAGCGACGCCGGCGCCTTCATGACCGGCGCCGTGCTGGCGGTGGATGGCGGACACCTGGTGAGCAGCCTGTAACCCCTCGCCACGCCGCGAAGACCGCCGGTTTTCGCGGCGGGCCAGTCCTTACAAGGCGCCGACCAGGACTCCGAGCAGCGCCGCCAGCAGGACCAGCGCCCACACTGGCAGCTTGCCGCTGGCCAACGCCAGGTAGGCCAGCGCGACCAGGCCAATGTCCAGTGGCCCGGCGATGGCGTCACGGCCGATCGGCTGGTAGAGCGCCGCCAGCAGCAGGCCGACCACGCCCGCGTTCACCCCCGCCAGCGCCGCGCGCAGCCAGCGCCGGCGCCGCACGCTGTCCCAGAACGGCAGCACGCCGAGCACCAGCAGGAAGGACGGCAGGAAGATCGCCAGCAGGCAGAGCAGCGCGCCCCACGCGCCGCCGGGAGGGGACTGCATCGCCGCCCCGAGGAAGGCGGCGAAGCTGAACAGCGGCCCCGGCATCGCCTGGGCAGCGCCATAACCGGCGAGAAAAGCCTGCCCGTCGACCCAGCCCGGCTCGACCACGGCGGCCTGCAACAACGGCAGCACCACGTGGCCGCCGCCGAACACCAGCGCCCCTACCCGGTAGAAGGCCTCGAAGCGCGCCAGCGCGCTGCTGGACGCCAGACCGGCCAGCACCGGCAGCAGTGCCAACAGGACGAAGAACAGCAGCAGATAGACTGCGCCGATACGGCGCGAGGGCAGTCCGGCCCAGGACGGGCTCTCCGGCACCGGCGGCGGACGCAGCGCCAGTACGCCGATCACGCCGGCCGCGACGATCAACAGCACCTGCCCCACGGCGCCCGGCCAGAGCAACGCCAGCAGCGCCGCCGCCAGCATCAGCGCCCGTCGCGGCCAGTCCGGGCACAGCGAGCGGGCCATCCCCCAGACCGCCTGCACGACCACCGCCACCGAAACCAGCATCAGCCCGTGCAAGGCGCCGGCGGGCAGCCAGCCGGCCTGGCCGCTCAGTCCCAGGGCGAACAGAGCCATGAGCAGCGCCGAAGGCAGCGTGAAGCCCAGCCAGGCCGCCACGGCACCGGCCTGGCCGGCGCGCAGGGCCCCCAGGGCCATGCCGACCTGGCTGCTGGCCGGCCCCGGCAGGAACTGGCAGAGGCCGATCAGCTCCGCGTAGTGGGCTTCATCCAGCCAACGGCGCCGGTGGACGAACTCCTCGCGGAAGTAGCCCAGGTGCGCCACCGGGCCGCCGAAGGAGGTCAGCCCCAGGCGCAGGAAGATCAGGAAGACCCTGAGAACGGAAACGGACGCTTCGGTCCGGCGTGGCGGGAACATGCGTGGCGACAACCTTCCGGGAACAGACACCGCCCTCCTCGGACGGCCAGGACCGTCCGAGGATAAACCGCCAATGCGACAGGCGCATGGCGGTCATCGGCTCAGGCCATCAGTGGAACGGGAAGATGTAGTTCATCCAGGCAGCCATGCGCAGGAGGACCTTGCGGATGATCGCCACGTGGTGGAAGTGCTCGGTATAGATCGCCGCCTGCCCGTAGGAGCCACCCGGCATCAGGTTCTTGTACTGATCGTAGGCCGGATCGGTGATCTCGATGAACACCGGCACCCGTCCCGGCGGCGGCGACGTCGTGTAGCTGATCAGCGTGCCCGAGGGCTGCACCTGGCCTTCGCCGATCACCGCGATGACCTGCTTGACCTTGCCCTGGAACACCTCCCCCGGAATGCCGTCGAACGCAACCTCGGCCTGGTCGCCGGGGCTCAGGCGCAGTTGGCTGTTCTGGCGCATCCAGGCCACGAAGTACTGGCCTTCATCCGGAATGAACACCATCGGCGGGCGCAGCGGCAGCTTGCTCACGCGCATCCCCGGGCGCAACGACACATGGGTGACATAGCCGCGCGACGGCGCGCGCACCGTGGTGTGGTCGAGGTTGTACTGGGCGGTCGACAGTTGCGCGGAGAGATCGTTGACGCGCGCGTTAAGCACATCGACGTCGCGGCGGTTGCCGACGTTGCGCCGGAACAGTTCGCTGGCCCGGCTCAGGTCGGCGCGCGCCGAAACCAGTTGCGCCTGCAGGGAATGCACCTTGTCCTGGAACGGCAAGGGATCGATGCGGAACAGCACATCCCCCTTGTTCAGCATTTCATTCCCCTTGACCGGCACCTCGACCACGTCGCCCGACACCACGGGGACGATCGGCGTGGAGATGAAGTAGGTGCGCGCCGCCTCGCTGTAGGGGTGGTTGTAGTTCATGGTGAAGATCAGCGTACCGATCAGCACCACGCCCCCCAGCACGGCGGTGGGAACGCTCCACTTGTTCAACGGGATCTTGAAGATCTTGAAGATGGCGATGCAGAACGCGGTATAGGTCAGGACGAGCAGGAGATCCATCTTCAGCGCCCTCCTTCCTGGATGGAGCCCTGCGGCTCCGGTGGCACCCTGGCCTCCAGTCGCTCCAGGCGCGCCTGCAGTTCGCTGACCTGGGCTTCCAGGTGCTGCACGTGTTCCTTGGGCGAGCCGCCGTCACGGAAGCCCCAGCCACGGTCCTCGCGGTAGAGCATCGCCCAGATCCACAGGAACGGCCACAGGGCATGCAGGGTGAACAGGCTGACCCAGCCAGCGGCGTGGATCGCGTCCTGGTGCGGGTGCTTGCGGTGCACCGCGATCTCATAGGGTATGTCGTGCAGCACGATGATGCCGTAGAACAGCACCACCCCGACGAAGCACAGCACCCCCAGGGCAAAGTAATCAAGCATGGTCTTTCCTCGAAATGGCCATCGATTCAAATCTCATTGCGCCGTTGCGCCGCGCGCTGCCGCGGGTTGTTCGCACCCGACCCGAGCCCCAGAAACAGGCCGGATCGGCTCGACCGCCTGGATCGTCGAAGCGGATCGGCATAGGTGTGAATGTCCGCTCCGCCCCTGTCAGCCGATCTCCGACTACCGCCGTGGAATGTCCAGTCTTTCGCTGGCTTTCCAAGGTCCGCACGCTGTCGTCGATGGCCCGGTTGCCGCGGGCGATCCCCATGTTCCAGCGTAGCCGAGGCGCAGCCCGCACGACGCCGTCGCGCGCACAAAAAACGCCGTTGATCAGTGGGTTCGGATCGGCCCTGCCAGTCTGTTCCGAAGCATGAAGGCGGTGGCGGCCCTCCGGCGCTGGCAGCGGGGGCGAACGCGCGGGACCGGCGATCATGCCACCGATGGCGCTCGCAATGGCTCGAGCCTACCGGCGCACGCGGCGGTCATTCGGCCAGTTCGCGCAGGCGCTGCTCCAGGAAACGCCGCTCCGGCTCCTGCCGCACCAGTTCCAGGGCCCGAAGGTAGGACTCGCGGGCCTCGTCGCGACGATCCAGGCGCCGGCACAGGTCGGCGCGGGCCGCGTGGGCCAGGTGGTAATCCTGCAGCTCGCCACGGGCGAGGATGGCGTCCACCTGCGCAAGCCCGGCCTGCGGGCCGTCGCGCATGGCCAGCGCTACCGCGCGATTGAGCTCGATCACCGGCGAGGGCTGGATGCCCAGCAGCGCGTCGTAGAGGTCGACGATCTCCACCCAGTCGGTGCTGGCGAAGTCGGGCGCCACCGCATGCACGGCGGAAATCGCCGCCTGCAGGGTGTAGGGGCCGACCTGGCGGGTCGCCAGCGCGGCGACGATCAACTGCCGGCCCTCGTCGATCCGCTCGCGGCTCCAGTGCCGGCGATCCTGCTGTTCGAGCAGCACCATCCGCCCGTCCCGGCCGGTACGCGCCTCGCGCCGCGACTCGTGCAGCAGCATCAGCGCCAGCAACCCCATCACTTCCGCATCGGGCAGCAGCTCGAGCAACTGGCGGCCCAGCCGTATGGCTTCGGCGGACAGGTCGGTGCGGGTCAGCGAATCGCCCGCCGACGCCGAATAGCCTTCGTTGAACACCAGGTAGATCACCCGCAGCACGCTGGCCAGACGTTCGGGCAACTCGGCGGCCTCCGGCACCTGGTAGGGAATCTGCGCATCGCGGATCTTCGCCTTGGCGCGGACGATGCGCTGGGCGATGGTGGAGGGCGAAACCAGGTAGGCGCGGGCGATTTCCTCGGTCTTCAGGTCGCAGACTTCGCGCAGGGTCAGCGGCACCTGGGCATCCACCGGCAACGCCGGGTGACAGCAGGTGAAGATCAGGCGCAGGCGGTCGTCCTCGACGCTCTCGTCGGCCTGTTCCTCCACCGCCTGGGTGTCGATCTCCAGTTGTTCGGCGATCTGCAGCAGCGAGGCGTCGAAGCGCGAACGACGGCGCAGGCCGTCGATGGCCTTGAAGCGTCCGGCGGACACCAGCCAGGCGCGCGGATTGGCCGGCACGCCGTCGCGCCGCCACTGCTCCACGGCGGCGACGAAGGCTTCGTGCAACGCCTCCTCGGCCAGGTCGAAATCACCCAGCAGGCGGATCAGGGTGGCCAGCACGCGGCGCGATTCGCGGCGGTAGATATCGTCCACCACATCGCGCAGGGCCTGTGGGGCGTAGTCGTGCATGGTTGCCGGCGTCCTTGGCGGAGAGGGGTCTGCCTATCCTGCACGGGTTTTCGGCGACGTGGGAAGCGGCCGGACGGGTGTGCGGGGGAGATCGTTGCGGGGTATTTCGCTTGATGGCGGTAACGCCCTGGCTCGCGTCTTTCGTAGGAGCGCGCTTGCTCGCGAACAGTGTTCCCAGGCCGTATCGGTATTGGGCGGTTCGCGAGCAAGCTCGCCCCTACAGGCGGGGCGGTCCCCATGCGCGGGCGGCTTACGGCCTGGCATCGAACAGCAATTGTCCGGTCAGCGGGTCGAACGGAATCGAGTAGTGCTCATGCGCGATCTTCCACTGCCCCTGTTCGCGGCGCAGGCCGACCGTGACACGTACCCAGGAGGCGTTCTGGACGCCATCCTGGTCGGTCCCGCCGCAGTAGGCCAGGTAATGGCCGAAGGCGATGTCGCCGGAGGACTCGAAGCTCAGCTGATGCATGTCGAAGGTGTGCTGGGTGCACATCTGCAGGCACTCGCTCCAGTGCCTGGCGTAGGCGTCCACGCCCTTGAACTGCAACTGTTTCACCGCATCGAAGGCGAGGATATCGCGGCTGTAGTGAGCGGTGATGCCCGGCACGTCAAGGGCACGCACGGCGCTCACCCAGTTTTCCAGCAGCGCGTGCAGTTCGGCGTGGGTGTTGTCGGCGGTGGTCATGGGAGTGTCCTCCTCTCTTCGTCGGTTCAGGATGCACAGCAGCCGTGCGGTTTGGCGGGCTCGTCGTACTCGTCGTGGAAGCGCGTCCAGTTCATGCCCTTGCCTTGGTAGTCGGGCATGCCACCCCAGCCTTCGCCGCGCCCCAGCGGCGTGAGGTCGAGCAGATGGTAGGTGAACAGCGGCGCTTCCAGTCCGCGTCCATAGGTCGAATAACTATGGAACACCTGGTCGCCATCGCGCAGGAAGACGCTCATGCCCGGCTGCTCGCCCTGCACGTGGTAGCCCTGGCCGAGACGTTCGAGTTCCGCCTTGTCGCGGTAGTTGTACTGCACCGGCGCGACCGCCTCGTCGATGCTGACGTGGAAGTCGTAGTTGAAGTCGCTGCCGAACGAGGAATACCAGGGCAGGTGCCAGCCCATGCGCTCCCGGAACGGTGCGATCTCCTCCAGCGGCGCGCGGGAAACCATCGCCAGGGTGGTGCCGCGCGCATGCAGGTGCTCCAGCCGGCCCAGGTTGTCGATAAGGAAGGAGCAGCCTTCGCAGCCCAGGGCTTTGTCGCGGTGGAACATGAAGTGGTAGACGATCAGTTGCGGGCGCCCCTCGAACAGGTCCACCAGCCGCAGCGGGCCGCGCGGGCCTTCGAAACGGTAGTCCTTGTCGATGCGCACCACCGGCAGCGCCCGCCGCACGGCGCTCAGCGCATCGCGGGCATGGGTGGCGGCCTTCTCCTGCTCCAGCAGGCGCTTGCGCGCCTGCAGCCACTCATCACGTGACACCACGCGGGGGAAGGCTTGGTTGGCGAGATTCATGATGCACGCTCCTGGGGATGACCCGGTTGCGGTTGGGACGTACGCGGCGTTTGCCACGCAGGCGGATGATGGCGAACGCGCTGGCGCCGCCGGCGGAGAGGACGCCGGACACTGCCAGCGTCAGGGTGGAAAGGCACACGGGGCACATGGCGGACCTCCTCGGGCGGCGCCCTGGCGGGCTCAGCCCTGCTCGCTGAGCCACTTGAGGGTGGCAAGGCCTGTCTCGAAGTCCTGGCCGACCATGCCGTCCATGCTGAAGAACAGGTGGATGATCTTCGCCACGAAGGGCGTGGGGCCGAACATCGCCCAGGTCACCTCGGTGGCGCCGTCGCGCGGCAGCAGGGTGAACTCGGCGGTGTTGCTGGCCTTGAACGGCTTGAGGAAGTCCAGCGCGATGGTCACCCGCGAAGCCCGTGTGCTCTCGATGATTTCCATGCGCCCTGCCCCGGCCTTGCCGTTGCCGGCCCAGGCGTACACCGCGCCCAGCCCCTTGGCCGCGCCCGAGAAGCTGCGCTGCATGTCCGGGTCGAGTTTCTCGAAGGGCGACCATTGCGGCCACAGGTGGAAGTCCTCGATATAGGCGTAGACCTTCTCCGGTGGCGCCTGGATACGCACCGTGCGCTCCACGCGGAAGCTGTCCGGCCGGCTCGCCGCCAGGACCAGCACCACGACCACCGCCAGTACCACGACCACTGCAATCCACTTGAACATGACATCCTCCTGATGGTGTCGATGGGCTCATTGCCCGGCGAAGTAGCGATCCCAGTCGCGGACCGGTCGAACCTCGACGCAGCCCAACCGGCCCGACGGCAGGCGGCCGGCGATCTGCAATGCCTCGTTGAGATCACGCGCCTCCAGCAGCACGAAGCCGCCCAGGTGCTCCCTGGTCTCGGCGAACGGCCCGTCGGTGATCGTCGGCACGCCCTCGGCATGGCGCAACGTGGTGGCGGTCTCCGCCGGCTCCAGTGCCTGCGCCGCCAGCAACTGGCCGTTTTCGCGCAGCCGTTCCTCATTGCAGCGGCACTCGTCGATCACCTGGCGGAACACTGCGGCCGGCAGGCTGGCGACGCGCGTGTCGTCGACGTAGATCAGGCAGAGGTATTTCATGCTCGGCTCCCGGCTTGGCGACCTCGTTCAACCCATAGTCGAAGCGCGGCAACGGAAATCGACAGACCCTGGCGAATTTTTTCGACGGCGCCACCGGAGTAGCCCACGCGACGCTCTGCCACGTTCTTTTCGCCACTGGTCGGCAACCGCCCCTGGACGCTCCGCTACCCCCATCGCAGTCCTTTTCAGAATCCTCTCAGATACTCTGGGCCGCAGTGGCCGCAGCATTCTCTTGGGGAAACGCCCCCTGACCATGGAGCAAAGAGAATGAAACTTCACGCAACTGCCCTGGCTGTCGCAGCAATCATCGTTGCGCCGGGAATTGCATCCGCCAGCAATACCATCAACTTCAGCGGCGAGGTAACCGACCAGACCTGTTCGGCAGTCGTGGACGGCAACACCGACCCGACCGTTATCCTCGAAAGCGTACCGACCAGTGCCTTCAGCGGTCTGGGCTCGGTCACCGGTGAAACCACCTTCACCATGCAACTGACCGGCTGTGTCGCCCCGTCCGGCGCTGCCGAGCACTTCACCACCCTGTTCCAGGCGACCAACGCCAGCGCCGCCGGCAACCTGACCAACACCGCCGCCGGTGGCGCCACCGGCGTAGCCCTGCAACTGCTCGAGGCCCCGGGCGGTAGCGCCATCAACCTGGCGGGCGGCGCGGCGGTCGAGGCGGGCGACATCGTCCTCGCCGACGGCGAGACCAGCACCACCTACGACTATGCCGTGCAGTATGTGGCCGAAGCCGCCACCGTCACCCCTGGCCCGGTGCTTGGCTCGGTGACCTACACCCTGCGCTACGAGTGATCCAGCGGCACCGCCCAGGTGCCGCACCTCATTGCGTCGATCCGTTCAGGGCGGCCACGCCCTGAACGGCCCGGCTTAAGGTGAACATGATGAATGCCCTCCCACTGCGGCCCCTCCGTGCGGCGACGCTCGCGCTCGCCATGCTGTTGGCGTCGGCCGCCGCCTCGATGGTCCAGGCCAGCGTGGTGATCACCGGCACCCGGGTGATCTATCCCGGCGACGCACGGGAGAAAACCGTGCAGATGACCAACCAGGACACCTTCCCCAACGTGGTGCAGGCGTGGATCGACGTCGACGATCCGGCCTCCACCCCGGACACCGCCAAGGCGCCGTTCCTGGTCAATCCGGCTGTCTCGCGCATGGCCCCCGGCAGCGGCCAGACCCTGCGCATTCTCTTCACCGGCTCGGGCCTGCCGCAGGACCGCGAGTCGCTGTTCTACCTCAACGTGCTGCAGATCCCGCCCCGCAACGTGGCGAAGGCAGACCGCAACCAGATGCTGGTGATGCTGCGCAACCGCCTGAAGCTGTTCTACCGTCCGGCCGGCATCCCCGGCAGCCCGGAACAGTTGCCTGAAAAACTGAACTTCAGCCTGGTGCAGAGCGCTGGCAACTGGCGCGTGCGGGTAGAGAACCCCACCGGTTTCCATGCCTCGTTCGGCAGCGCAACGCTCAGCGTCGGCGAGCGCCAATGGACACTGCGGACCAGCATGCTGCCTCCCCGCAGCACAGCGGAATGGACCGCGGACAAACCCGCCGCACTGCCGGCCGGCACTCCCCGCCTGCACGCCCTGTTGATCAACGACTATGGCGCGCGAGTGGACGTTCGCCATGACCTGCCGCGCTGAACTCTTCCGCGGCCCCATCGTCCCTATCGCCCTCGGCAGCCTGGCCCTGGCGGTGGCGGGGGTGGCCAACGGGGACGCGGATTATCGTTTCGACGACAGCCTGCTGATGGGTTCGAGGCTGGCCGGCGGCAGCCTGGAGCGTTTCAACCGCGCCAACCAGGTCGACCCCGGCAACTACCACGTCGACCTTTACCTCAACGGCAAGTACGCCAGCCGCGCGGAAGTGGAATTCCGCGCACGCGGCGATAGCGTGGAACCCTGCCTCAGCGAACGCTTCCTGCGCCAGAGCCTGGGAGTACGCCCGGATCCCAAGGCCGGCCGCGACGACCAGGGTGGCTGCCACAGCCTGAGCGAGCGCCTGCCCGGCTCCACTTTCAACCTCGACACCGCCCGCCTGCGCCTGGACCTTTCCGTTCCGCAGGCCCTGCTGGACATCAAGCCGCGCGGCTATGTCAGCCCGGACGAGTGGGACGCCGGCAGCACGATGGCCTTCGTCAACTACGACGCCAACCTGTACCGCTCCACCTTCGACAGCGCCGGCGGCGGCGACTCGGACTATGGCTACCTGGGTCTCAATGGCGGCATCAACCTCGGCCTGTGGCGCCTGCGCCACCAGTCCAACTACACCTATTCCAGCTATGACGGCCAGACCCGCAGCGACTGGAACAGCATCCGCACCTATGCCCAGCGCGCCGTTCCCGGCCTGCGCAGCGAACTGACCCTGGGCGACAGCTACACCGAAGGCAACCTGTTCGGCAGCATGGGCTATCGCGGCGCGCGCCTGGCCACCGACGACCGCATGCTGCCCGACTCGCAGCGCCAGTACGCACCGCAGGTACGCGGCACGGCCAATACCAATGCGCGGGTGGTGATCAGCCAGAACGGCAACAAGATCCACGAGACCAACGTCGCTCCCGGCCCCTTCGTGATCGACGATCTCTACGGTACCGCCTACGACGGCGACCTCGACGTACAGGTGATCGAGGCCGACGGCAGCGTCTCGAGCTTCACCGTGCCCTTCTCCGCAGTCCCCGAGTCCATGCGTCCGGGACAGTCGCGCTACAGCGCCACCGTGGGCCAGGCGCGCCAGTACGGCGACGGCAACGACCTGTTCGGCGACGTCACCTACCAGCGCGGCCTGACCAACGCCCTCACCGCCAACCTCGGCACGCGCGTGGCGGAAGACTACCTCGCCCTGCTCGGCGGCGGCGTGCTGGCCACGCCCTACGGCGCCTTCGGACTGAATACCACGTTCTCCAGCGCCACCGTGGAGAATGGCCAGCGCAAGGAAGGCTGGCGCGTCGGGCTGAACTACAGCCGTACCTTCCAGCCCACCGACACCACGCTGACCCTGGCCGGCTACCGCTACTCCACCGAAGGCTACCGCGACCTGGGCGATGCGCTCGCCTCGCGCGACGCGGCGGACCACGGCGACAACTGGGATTCGAGCAGCTACAAGCAACGCAACCAGTTCACCCTGCTGGTCAACCAGGGGCTGGGCCACTACGGCAACCTGTACCTGTCCGGCTCCACCAGCGACTACTACGACGGCAAGAGCCGCGACACCCAACTGCAGTTCGGCTACTCCAACACCTGGCGCCAGCTCAGCTACAACCTGGCCTACTCGCGCCAGCAGACCACCTGGTACCGCAACATCGATACCGACTACGACCCGGCGCTGCCGCCCGACTACAACGTGCAGCACGGCAACACCCGCAGCAACACCCTGACCCTGAGCATTTCCATGCCGCTGGGCTCCACCAGCAATGCGCCGAACCTCAGCGCGATGGCTTCGCGGCGTTCCGGCGACAGCCGTGGCAGCAGCTACCAGACCGGTATCAATGGCACCCTCGGCGCAGACCGCACACTGAGCTACGCGCTCTCCGCCGGACGCGACAGCGAAAGCCAGGGCACCGACTGGAACGGCAACCTGCAGAAACAGACCGCGGTGGCCACCCTCAACGCCGGCTACGCCGAAAGCTCCAGCTACCGCCAGATCAACGGCGGCCTGCGCGGCGCCGCCGTCCTGCACAGCGGTGGCCTGACCCTGGGCCCCTATGTCGGCGACACCTTCGCCCTGGTCGAGGCCAAGGGCGCCAGCGGTGCCGGCGTACGCGGCGGCCAGGGTGCACGGGTGGACGGCAACGGCTATGCCGTGGTGCCGTCGCTCTCGCCATACCGCTACAACCCCATCAGCCTCGACCCGCAGGGAATCGGCGAAGACGCCGAACTGGTCGAGACCGAACGCAAGATCGCGCCCTATGCCGGCGCCACCGTCCGCGTCGAGTTCAAGACCCTGACCGGCCACCCGTTGCTGATCCAGGCGCGGCTACCGGATGACTCGCCCCTGCCGCTGGGCGCCGACGTGCTCGACAGCCACGGCGTGAACATCGGCATGGTCGGCCAGGGCGGGCAGGTCTACGCCCGCGCCGAGGGCGAGAAAGGCCAACTGCGCGTGCAATGGGGCGAACGCGCCGAAGATGCCTGCCTGCTGCCTTACGAGCTGAAAGGCACGGACCCCAAGCAGGTGCTGATCCGCCTGCAAGGTACCTGTACCCCCACCAAGGAGGCGTCATGACTTCCGCACTCCGGCTGCTGCCGCTGGTAGCCGTGCTGCTGGCGCCGAGCGCCTGGGCAACCTGCTACAGGGTTACCTCTGTCGGCTCCGCGACGACCACCGCCACCTACCAGATTCGTCCAGGAGAAGGCACTGCCGACGCTTGGACCGGTGCCTGCGATACCTGCAACGGCAAGCTGGGGCTGCCCAGCGTGGTCAACGTCAGCGACCCCAGTTTCCAGCCCTACCCGACCCTGCTCGCCGCCTCGGTGGTACCGCTTACCCAGTACGGCGCCAGCGCCGGCTACGATCCGGAGCGAGTGTTCTTCCGCTGCGCCGCCGACGACGCGGTGTACGAGATGTTCTCCACCAACGGCGACGACCTCTACAGCGGCTGGTACCAGGGCGGCGACAGCGTCGGCAACAGCATCGGCCTGACCGCCGCCTACCGCACGGCCTGGCCGAACGTGCTGCTGCGCCTGACCCACGTGGAGACCGGCCAGTACTTCACCGACGTCTGGCGCGAACGCCAGCTGAGCGGGTTGGACATCGACTCGCGCGGCTTCCAACTGGTCAAGGCGAAGAACCTCAGCGCGGTCCGCGCCGAACTCTTCAGTGCGCCGCTGGAGTCCACCCAGGGCTATTCACCGAATACGAAATCGCAGATATATGGCCGTACCCAGCCGGCCGGCTACATCGCCATCAAGGGGCCGGGGCTGTCCTATCCCAACGTTGGCCAGACCCACTACGGCAACTGGTCCGGCTGGTACACCAACTGGCCGGGCGCCATCAGCCTGTACAACGACGTCACGCTCAAGCGCTACCCGACCTGCGCCGTCACCAACGTTACCCCGCACGTGGTGTTCCCATCGATCTCCATCGGCGAGATCAATGCCGGCAACTCGCGCGAGATGCCGTTCCAGGTGGACTTCAAGTGCCAGAGCGGCGTGCTCAGCAGCACCACCCCCAGCACCAGCCAAACCGGCACCAGCGGCACCGCGCTGGGCATCAAGGTCTCCGCCGGGGCCTTGGCGGCATCCTCGGGCCTGGGGCTGGTCAACGCCAACGGCGGGTTGTCCTACCTGGTTTCCGACCGCTACGGCCAGCCCGGCATGGCCCAGGGTGTGGGCATCCGCCTGCTGCGCAACGGCAGCGTAATGAACCTGCTGGCCAACGACGATTCGGCCAACGGCAGCAACGCCGAGGCGCGCGGCTGGTACCCGGTGATCGGCGCAGCCTCCAACCAGACCGGCGACAACGGCGGCATCACCCAGTACAGCGAGACCTTCCGCGCCCGCCTGGAAAAGCTCGGCATCGGCAGCATGCCCACCGTCACCCCCGGCCGGGTGGAGGCGACCGCGCAGGTGGTGATCCGTGTCCAGTGAACGCCTGCGCGGCCTGCTGCTGTGCCTGTGCCTGCTGGCCGGCGTGGATGCCCAGGCCGGCGTGACCGCCGAACGCACCCGGGTGATCTTCCACGAAGGCCAGCGCGAGGCCTCGCTGCTGCTGGTCAACCAGAACGCCTACCCAGTGATCGTGCAGACCTGGATCGACGACGGCGACCTCGAATCGGCACCGGAGACCGCCCAGGCGCCGATCATGCCGCTGCCGCCGGTATTCCGCCTGAACCCCGAGCAGCAGCGCAGCCTGCGCCTGCTCCATACCGGGGAGGCGCTACCGCAGGACCGCGAGTCGCTGTACTGGCTGAACCTCTACGAAATCCCGCCGCAGTCCAACGAACCGCTCGCCGAGGGCCAGTCCCGGCTGACCGTGACCCTGCGCACGCAGATGAAGGTCATCTACCGTCCGCGCGCACTGGCCAACGACGCCGAAGAGGCGCCCGGCCAGCTCACCTTCCGCCGCCTGGGCGATGCCGTGCAGGTGGACAACCCGACGCCCTACTTCGTCACCCTGGCCGGCGCCGACGTGCGCCAGGGCAACGCCGGCACGCCCCTGCCAGCCGGGCTGCTGCCGCCGTTCAGCAAGCGCACGCTGACGCCCACCCAGGCATTGCCGGCGGGCGGCGGGGAAGTGCGCTACCTGTGGATCGATGACGGCGGCAACAGCCAGCAGGGCAAGAGCGCGCTACGCTGACGGCGCCATGCCCTCAACTCCTGTCAGACCCGGCCGATAGCTACCGCGCGCGCACCCTGCCCCTTGTCCGCCTCCGACGCCGCCCCTCTGCTGCACCCGTCACGGCCAAATCCGTGATCGGGTTTGACAGCCTGGAACATCGGCGCGATTGCGCCAACAGGTGCATGCGAAAAGCGGCGAATGCTTTTTGCAGGACCTGTTTCGACCACGTTTTTTGGTTGAAGACGTCATGGCAGATCGCGCGGGGAGACCGCTTGCGGTCTGCCGGCCCGATGTCCGGTCTGTCAACCCCGCGTGGTCTGCCTTCCTTCGTTTGACAGCGAAGCGGCAGCTCCCTTCCTACATCGGAGCTCCATTCATGACTTCAGACAACAACACCCTCGACCCTCCCGCCAACACCTTCACCCGCAACGTTCCTCCCTTCGCCGACCAACCCGGCCTGCCACCGATCTAGCCCAAGGATGCACAGCCCGCCTACGCAGTCGGCTTCCTCACCCGCCTGCAGCAACACCTGCAACGCATACCCGAATAACCCGCCACCACACAGCTCGTGGTACTAACCACGAGCTGTCGCTCGGACCATCACCTCATCGCATGACGGTAACGAGCGGCCCACGAGCACCATGACTGGATTCGCGGCCTTCCCGGATCGGGATGGAAGGCCTCTGAGGTCCGGTTGAAGCACTGCCGGGCAACAGCGCCCCGACAAGCCCAAGAGAAACGAAGAGAGCATGGTAGCGATGGCTCGTGCCTTCCCTGTGTCACCCATGCATAGCCGCAGAAGGCTACTCGGGGTACTTCTACCGCATGGGCTACCTGTGCAAGGCCGAAACCAAGGTCCACGACAATGGGCGGCATGCTTGCGGGTACAGCAGGGTTTGCTATTTGCTGCTCAAGTAGTCGCTCTTCATCCTGCCGGTATCCGGCAAGACCATGCTCATGCTCAGCTGTGCAAATCATTGCCGCCTCTGGAACCCTGATATTACTTGTAACCCCGTGTTTTCGCGGCCTGGAGCCAGATGGCAGAAAGCTGCACAGCAGTGCGCAAGAAGCTGCTCAGATTTTCCCTTCCAGCCCGCAAATACAGCCTTTGAGTCGCTATCGAAACACGCTGCAGCCCAAGTGGTACGGTGACCTCACCATATCCGGCATGGAACTTGTTGGCAAAGCGATGTCCGCGGTGTCATGTGACCCCGGGGCCCATCACTTCATCACGGCAAGGAGCGCTTTCATGCCAACACCCGCGTATCTGTCCCTCGAAGGCACCAAGCAA
>NZ_JBTVPY010000018.1:0-123224 GCF_054720805.1 Pseudomonas sp. MT3 | reverse complement strand
ACAGGCTCCTACCCTACGCCATACAAGCGAGCTTGCTCGCGAACCTTCCCAGCTCCGTCGTCGCCGGCAAACGCTGTTCGCGAGCAAGCTCGCTACAGTCAAGGCCAGGCCTGGGGCTTCCGTTGTCCGCGAAAAGATGCGGGTGCCGGGACACGCCCGAGAAAAAAGGCTGCCCAGGGGCAGCCTTTTTTCGTCAGCGGACGATCAGTCCAGCTTCACCACCTTGGCGAGGACGATCTTCGGGCCCTTCATCTTCTTCACGATGATGCGCAGGCCTTCGGTGTCGAGCACTTCCTCTTCCTCCGGCACGCGCTTGAGGGTGTCGTAGACCAGGCCGGCGAGGGTGTCCGCCTCGACATGGTCGAGGTCGATGCTCAGCAGGCGTTCCAGCTTGAACAGCGGCGTGTCGCCGCGCACCAGCAGCTTGCCCGGCTGGTAGGAGACGATGCCGCGCTCGGCCTTGCGGTGTTCGTCCTGGATATCGCCGACCAGCACTTCCAGTACGTCCTCCATCGTCAGGTAGCCGATCACCTTGTGGTCGGCTTCCTCCACCAGCGCGAAGTGCGAACCGCCCTGGCGGAACTGCTCCAGCAGACGGGCCAGCGGCATGTGCTTGGTGACCATTTCCAGCGGATGGGTCAGCTCGTCGAGGTCGAAGGACTCCGGCAGGCTCTCCAGCGTGGTCAGGGCCAGCAGCAGGTCCTTGATGTGCAGCAGGCCGATGAACTCGCCCTTGCCGTTGTCGTACACCGGGTAGCGGCTGTACTTGTGGCGGCGGATGGTGGCGAGGATGTCGTCCAGCGGCGCGTTGCGCTCCAGGTAGACCAGATCTTCGCGGGAATTGGCCCAGTCCACCACTTCCAGCTCGCCCAGTTCCACCGCCGAGGCCAGTACGCGCATGCCCTGGTCGCTGGGGTCGTGGGCGCGGCTGGAGTGCAGGATCAGCTTGAGCTCGTCGCGGCTGTAGTGGTGCTCGTGGTGCGGTCCCGGCTCGCCTTGCCCGGCGATCTTCAGGATGGTGTTGGCACTGGCGTTGAGCAGCCAGATCGCCGGGTACATCAGCCAGTAGAACAGGTACAGCGGCACCGCCGTCCACAGCGACAGCAGCTCTGGCTTGCGGATCGCCCAGGACTTGGGCGCCAGCTCGCCGACCACGATGTGCAGGTAGGAGATGATGAAAAATGCGGTGAAGAACGACACGCCGCGGATGACTTCCTCGGAGTGCACCCCGATCGCGCCCAGCAGCGGTTCGAGCACTTCGGCGAAGGCCGGCTCGCCGACCCAGCCCAGGCCCAGGGAGGCCAGGGTGATGCCCAGCTGGCAGGCGGAGAGGTAGGAGTCGAGCTGGTTGTGCACCTTGCGCAGGATGGTGCCCCGCCAGCCGTGCTGCTTGACGATGGTTTCCACGCGGGTGGAGCGCAGCTTGACCATGGCGAACTCGGCGGCCACGAAGAAGCCGTTGAGTACGACGAGGAAGAGAGCGAAAAGAATCAGGCCGAAATCGGCGAAGTAAGTCAGGAGGTTGCTACTAGGGGAAGGGTCCATGGTTCTGTTGGATAAGGAATGGACGGACAAGAATGCGGTTCGCGGGCGCCACTGGCAAGTCCGCTGATGGCAATCTCAGTGCTCGGGCGCCCTCAGGTGCGGCGCTCGACCTGTTGTGGCTGGAAGTGACAGGTGAAGCTGCTGCCCTTGCCCGGCACGCTGCTGATGTCCAGGCTGCCGCGATGGCGCAGCAGGACATGCTTGACGATGGCCAGCCCCAGACCGGTGCCGCCGGTACTGGCGTTGCGGCTGGAATCGACGCGGTAGAAGCGCTCGGTCAGGCGCGGCAGGTGCTTGGGATCGATGCCGATGCCGCTGTCCCGCACGGCCAGGTGCGCGCCCTGTTCGTCGGCCCACCAGCGAATGTGGATATCGCCTTCGTCGGGGGTGTATTTCACGGCATTGAACACCAGGTTGGAGAAGGCGCTGCGCAGTTCGGCCTCGCTGCCCTTGAGCTTGACCTTGGCGTCGGCCTCCAGGCTGATGCGGTGGTTGCGCGCACCGGAGAGCGCCTGGGCGTCGTTGCGGATCGACAGCAGCATCAGGTCCACCGCCACCGGCTTGTTGTCCGCCGGGTAATCCGTGGCTTCCAGCTTGGCCAGCAGCAGCAGGTCGTTGAGCAGGCTCTGCATGCGCCCGGCCTGCTGCTGCATCTGCTGCAGCGCGCGGGTCCAGCGCGGATTGACCTCCTCGACGTTGTCCAGCAGCGTCTCCAGGTAGCCGGCGATCACCGTCAGCGGGGTGCGCAGTTCGTGGGAGACGTTGGCGATGAAGTCCTTGCGCATCTGTTCCAGCTGATGGACGCGTGTCACGTCGCGCACCAGCATCAGGTGCTCGCCGGCGCCATAGAGGGTGATGTGGAACTGCAGGCGCAGGTTGTCGTTGATCGGCGACGTCAGCTCCAGCGGTTCGCGGTAGTCCTCGTGCGCGAAGTATTCCTTGAAACGCGGGTGGCGGACCAGGTTGGTCACCGGCTGGCCACCGTCCTGCGGGCTTTTCAGGCCCAGCAGGCGTTCGGCGGACTGGTTCCACCACTCCAGGTTGCCGTCGCGGTCGAGCAGGATCATGCCGTCGCGCAGCGCGGCGGTGGATTCCTGCATGCGGTCGATCACCGCTTGCAGCCGACCGCGAGCCTTCTGGTTGCGCCGCTGCAGGTGATAGATGCTGTCGAACACCTCGCCCCACAGGCCGTAGCCGTCGGGCGGGGCCTCATCGCTCTGGTGGGTTTTCAGCCAGTTGTACAGGCGCAGCAGTTGCCAGAGGGTCCAGCCGAGGTAGGCGGCCAGGGCGGCCGCCAGGGCCCAGCCCCATTGGCCGGAGATCAGGCCGACCAGCAGGCCGCCGGCGACGACTAGCAGCAGATGGCGAATCAGCACGCCACTCCAGTTCTGGGTCACGAAAGTCCGTTCCTTGTACCCATCGGGCGATGCGTCCGATCAGTTTTTGGTCGAGAAACGATAACCGGTACCGCGCACGGTCTGAACCAGATTTTCGTAGACCTCGCCCAGGGCCTTGCGCAGGCGGCGGATGTGCACGTCGACGGTGCGCTCTTCCACGTACACGTTGCCGCCCCAGACCTGGTCCAGCAGCTGGCCACGGGTGTAGGCGCGCTCCTGGTGGGTCATAAAGAACTGCAGCAGGCGGTATTCGGTCGGCCCCATCTCGGCGGGCTTGCCGTCGATGGTCACACGGTGGCTGATGGGGTCGAGCATCAGGCCGCCGACTTCGATCGGTGTCTCGCTGTCGCCGGCGCCGGTGCGCCGCAGCACGGCCTTCAGGCGAGCCACCAGTTCGCGCGGGGAGAAGGGCTTGGTGATGTAATCGTCGGCGCCGACTTCCAGGCCCTGGATCTTGTTGTCCTCCTCGCCCTTGGCGGTGAGCATGATGATCGGGATGCCCGAAGTCAGCTCGTCGCGCTTGAGGCGGCGGGCCAGCTCGATGCCGGAAGTGCCCGGCAGCATCCAGTCGAGCAGGATCAGGTCCGGCTTGCGGTCGACGATCACCGCGTGAGCCGTCTGGGCGCTGTCGGCCTCAAGGCATTCGTAGCCGGCCATCTCCAGGGCCACGGCGATCATTTCCCGGATCGGAGCTTCGTCATCGACGATGAGGATTGTCTTGCCAACCATGCTGGTGCCTCAGGATTTCTGTACTGCGCCGCATTAGATAACGGAAATATTTCAGGGATGTGACATGCGGATGTTAGCCGAGCGCGGTGCGAAGCGTCTGGCACGGGCTCGTCTATGCTGAATGGGCCGCTGTGCGAACCCTGTCACACGGGGTGTGCCGTGCACCGGCCCGGTCGACGGCGCGTCTGGCGCACGGACGTCGGACGCCGCGATCACGGTTGCGAGTGGGCAGTCGACGCCGCCCGGGCCGAGCGCCTTCGCGGTAGCCCCCGCGCCGTTCCACCTCACCAGAGGAGACACGCGATGAAGAGGTTCCTCCCGGCCCTTGCCTTGGGCCTGGCATTCCCGCCGATGACCGCGCTGGCCGCCGAGCCGGCGATGGAAAAGAACGGCATGCTGGTCGATGCCAAGGGCATGACGCTGTACACCTTCGACAAGGACAGCGGCGGCAAGTCGATGTGCAACGGTGGCTGTGCGCAGAACTGGCCGCCACTGATGGCCGAGGCCGACGCCAAGGCGATGGGCGACTGGACCCTGATCAAGCGCGATGACGGCACCGTGCAGTGGGCCTACAAGGGCAAGCCGCTGTACACCTTCGTGCAGGACCAGAAGGCCGGCGACATGACCGGCGAAGGCAAGATGGGGGTCTGGCACATGGCCAAGCCGTAGCGGCTTTGCGTAGGAGCGAGCTTGCTCGCGAACCCGCTTGATACCTGGGATGCCAGGCAAGGTTCGCGAGCAATAACGATGGCGTCCCCCTCGCTCCTGCAGGGGGCACGGTCCATCAGCCCATCAGCGCAGGGCGAAGTCCGCCACGGTGCCGAGGAAGATCGCCAGCCCCGCCCAGTGGTTGTGCAGGAAGGCCTTGAAGCACTTCATCGGCTCGCGGTCCCGGGTCGAGTGGAATTGCCAGGCGAAACAGCCCGCCGCCACGACGAGGCCGAGGTAGTAGTACAGGTGCATGTCCAGCTTGTTGCCGGCCAGGATCAGCAGCAGGAGCATCAGGCCCTGCAACGTCAGGTTGATCACCCGGTCGGCATCGCCGAAGAGGATCGCCGTGGACTTCATGCCCATCTTCAGGTCGTCCTCGCGGTCGGTCATCGCGTAGTAGGTGTCGTAGGCCACGGTCCACAGCACGTTGGCGAAGAACAGCAGCCAGGCCACCGCCGGCAGGGTTCCGTCCGCCGCGGTGAAGGCCATCGGGATGCCCCAGGAGAAGGCCGCGCCCAGCACCACCTGCGGGTAGTAGGTGTAGCGTTTCATGAAGGGGTAGAGCGCCGCGATCGCCGCGCCGCCGAAGGACAGCCAGATGGTCTGCGCGTTGGTGCACAGCACCAGCAGGAAGCTGGCGCCCAGCAGTACGAAGAAGGCGATCCAGGCCTCGCGCACGGTAATCCTGCCGGTGGCCAGCGGGCGGGCCTTGGTGCGCTCGACGTGGCCGTCGAGCTTGCGGTCGGCGAAGTCGTTGATCACGCAGCCGGCGGCGCGCATCAGCACGGTGCCGACCACGAAGATCACCAGGTTCTTCAGGCTCGGCATGCCGCCGCTGGCCATCCACAGCGCCCACAGGGTGGGCCATAGCAGCAGGTAGATGCCGATCGGCTTGTCCATGCGCGTCAGCTGGATGAAGTCCCAGGCGCGGGGATGCAGGCGGGCGAGGGGTTTGATCAGGGCGACGAACATGGCGGCCTCCGGAAACGATCCGGGGATTATACGGACTGTTCTTCCAGCCGGTGCCAGAGCGTGGGCAGGAATACTTCGGCAACCAGCACGCCAAGGCCGTCGCGGCTGAACAGCGAGCGACGCCCCCACGGGCGTTCGCTGCGGACCTCGGCGGGCATGCAGGCGGCCGGGTAGCGGCACACTTCGATGGGGCCGCGGTGGAAGGCGCGGTCGCTGAACAGCAGCTCGCCCAGGGAGCGGCTGCCGAGCAGCCGCAGGTCGAACCCCGAACCTTCCAGCGCATGACGCGCGGCAACGCTGCGGGCGAACACCCAGGGCTGGCCGTGGCCCTTCAGGTACACCTCGCGAACCCAGCCCAGGCTGCCTTCGGCCACGCCCAGGGCGGCACATTCGTCGACACGCATCCGGTGCCAGCCCTCGGCCAGCGGCTGCACCGCGAAGCCGCCGTTGGACAGGGCAGTCAGCCGGCGCGTCAGCGAGCCTTCGTCGAACAGCCAGTCCAGGACCTGGGCGGAGGGCGCGGGGTGCAACTGGACGGCGGTGAGCCAGCGGGGCGGATGAGACAGGGCTGCTTCGGGCACGGTAGTGACTGCGGGTGGCCGGGGACGCGGCAGCTTAACATGGCGCCTTTGCGCGGCCGATTGCGTTCTGTGCAAGAGTGCCTTGCGCGATACCCCACCAAAGGTTTGGCCGGTCGGTCGGTACTTGCGCGCCGGCCTCATCGCCAGTACAAAGCCCGACATTGGATGCACTGACGTCCAAGCGACAAGAACACGAGGGTGATAGCCGATGAAGAAGTGGCAGTGTGTGGTATGTGGCCTGATCTATGACGAAACCAAGGGCTGGCCGGAAGAAGGCATCGCCGCCGGAACCCGCTGGGAAGACGTGCCGGAAGACTGGCTGTGCCCGGATTGCGGCGTCGGCAAGCTGGATTTCGAGATGATCGAGATCGGCTGATCCGGCAGGTTCTACCCGCGACGGCGGCCTTCGGGCCGCCGTCGGCGTTTGTGGCCCCGGCAAGGCCGGGCCGTCTTCGAGAGCGGTAGAGGCGTAGACTGGGAGGCGCCGGGTTGACCCAACTGACGACACCCGGCGGCGCGCCCGCCGTTGGACGCGGCGTGCAAATCCGTTAGTTTCACCAGGCAATCCGCAGGAGGGCTGGCCGATGCGCAAATGGCAATGCGTGGTCTGTGGCTTCATCTATGACGAGGCGCTGGGGCTGCCGGACGAAGGCATCCCGCCGGGCACCCGTTGGGAAGACATTCCCGCCAACTGGGTGTGCCCGGACTGCGGCGTGGGCAAGATCGATTTCGAGATGATCGCGATCTCCTAATCCCTGCCCGGCCCAACCCATATCACGCGGCGGCTCGATGGCCGCCGTGCCGTCTTCAGGAAGTGGCGTCTTTACGAGGTGGAGAGAGCAATGAGCGACAACGCACCGCTGGTGATCATCGGTACTGGCCTGGCCGGCTACAACCTGGCACGCGAGTGGCGCAAGCTCGACGGCGAGACGCCGCTGCTGCTGATCACCGCCGACGATGGCCGCTCCTATTCCAAGCCGATGCTCTCCACCGGATTCTCCAAGGACAAGGACGCCGACGGTCTGGCGATGGCCGAGCCCGGCGCGATGGCCGAGCAGCTCAAGGCACGCATTCTCACCCACACCCGTGTCACCGGCATCGATCCGGGGCACCGGCGCATCTGGATCGGCGAAGAGGAAATTCGCTACCGCGACCTGGTGCTGGCCTGGGGCGCGGATACCATCCGCGTACCGGTGGACGGCGACGCCCAGGACCTGATCTTCCCGATCAACGACCTGGAAGATTACGCCCGCTTCCGCAGCGCGGCGGCCGGCAAGCGCCGCGTCCTGCTGCTGGGCGCCGGGCTGATCGGCTGCGAGTTCGCCAACGACCTGTCCAGCGGCGGTTTCCAGATCGACGTCGTGGCGCCCTGCGAGCAGGTGATGCCCGGCCTGCTCCACCCGGCCGCCGCCCAGGCGGTGCAGCAGGGGCTGGAAGGCCTCGGCGTGCGCTTCCACCTCGGCCCGGTGCTGAGTCGCCTGGCGCGCGCCGGCGATGCCCTGGAAGCGCACCTCTCCGATGGCAGCGTGATCGCCTGCGACCTGGTGGTGTCCGCCGTCGGCCTGCGCCCGCGCATCGACCTGGCCGCCGCCGCCGGCCTGGACATCAATCGCGGCGTGATGGTCGACCGCGAGCTGCGCAGCTCCCACGCCAACATCTACGCCCTGGGCGATTGTGCCGAGGTCGATGGTTTGAATCTGCTCTACGTGATGCCGCTGATGTCCTGTGCTCGTGCGCTGGCGCAGACCCTGGCGGGCAAGCCGACCAGCGTGGCCTACGGCCCGATGCCGGTGACCGTGAAGACCCCGGCGTGCCCGCTGGTGGTGTCGCCGCCGCCGCGCGGCAGCGAAGGCGAATGGCAGGTGGAAGGCTCTGGCGCGGACCTCAAGGTGCTCTATCGCGATACCGCCGGTCGATTGCTCGGTTACGCGCTCACCGGCGCGGCCGTCAGCGAAAAACTCTCCCTTAACAAGGAGTTGCCGGCTCTCCTGGCGTAAACGCCTTTTTTGGCGACGGTTTTGCCGTGGGAATGCACCCTTAAATTGTCGGACGATACTGGCGCGCCCGCCTGCGGCGTGCCATTCTCCCCCCGTCTGCCGCAGCCTAGAGCCTGTACGGCAAGCCTGCGGTGCCTTGGGCGCTGTTGGGAAGACAGCACGGACACAACAACAACAAACCGTCAAAGAGGCATCTATATCTATGCGTAAACCAGAACTGGCCGCCGCCATCGCCGAAAAGGCCGACCTCACCAAAGAACAAGCCAACAAGGTGCTGAACGCGCTGCTGGATGAAATCACTGGCGCGCTCAATCGCAAGGACAGCGTTACCCTTGTCGGTTTTGGCACCTTCATCCAACGCCACCGGGGTGCCCGTACCGGCAAGAACCCGCAGACCGGCCAGCCGGTCAAGATCAAAGCCAGCAACACCGTTGCCTTCAAACCAGGCAAGGCGCTGAAAGACGCGGTCAACTGATCGCCCAGAACCCGGAGCCAGAGCGGCTCCGGGTCGCCCTTCCGGTTACATAAACCCATCAAAAGAACGGATGTAGCCTCTTTTTGAAGTGACTACAATGCGCAGACTTTTGTCTCGAATATCGAGGTTTGCGCATGAAATTTCGTCTTTTGCTGTGGATGCTCGGGCGCATGATGGCCAAGGCCAGCCGGGAGAATCCGGCGTTCCAGAAGCAACTGGAAGGCAAGGACCTGGTATTCCAGCTGCACACCCTCGATGGCAAGGTCGCCCGCCACTACATCGTCAAGGACCTCAAGGTCAGCGCACGGCGCGGCACCCATCCGCAGCCAGCCTTCGCCCTCGGCTTCAAGGACGGCGCCTATGGCTTCGCCACCATGACCTCGAAGAACCCGCAGCTGGCGTTCATGCAGGGCATCCAGAACAAGGACATCCAGATCCAGGGCAACCCGGGCCTGGTGATCTGGTTCCAGGGCCTGGTGAAATACCTCAAGCCGAAGAAGAAAGCCGCGCCGGCCAGCGAGAAGGAGGCCGCCTGAGCCGCTGTCGACATGAAAAAGGCCCCTGACGGGGCCTTTTTCATGCGCTGCGAAAGCTCTTGTAGGAGCGAGCTTGCTCGCGAACCGGAGGCGCTCGGTGCTAGCCCCTGTTCGCGAGCAAGCTCGCTCCTACGAAAGGCGCATCAATGTCCGGGATTGAACTGGCTGGCCAGCTCGCGCAGTGCCGCTTCGGCGTCGAGCACCTTGCGCACGGCGTCCTCGGCTCGCTCGCGGGGGATATCCAGGCGATCCAGCAAGTCCTGGGGGATGCTCGTCTCCGGGCCGCTGCCGATGCCGTGGTTGCGCAGCAGACGGGTCGCCAGGCACACCAGGTTGGCATAGGCCGAGCAGTCACCGGCGTAGGACGGGTCGTGCTGGAAGCGCAGGGCGGTGTAGATCTCTTCCGGCATGTCCCAGGCGCGCATCAGCCAGGCGCCGATCTGCTCGCGGGTGATGCCCAGCAGGTGCTGTTCGACCAGGTTGTGCTCGACGTGCGGGTTCACTTCCAGATGCCGGCAGATCAGCGAGAAGTGCGGCGGGAAGATGTGCGCCAGGACCAGGTAGCCGATGCTGTGCAGCAGCCCGCCGAGGTAGGTCAGGCCGGCCTCCGGGCGCTCGGTGCGCGGGATGGCGCGGGTCAGGCCCTCGATCACCGCGGCGGTGTAGATCGCCTGGTGCCAGTAGGGCGTGGCGTGCTGCGGCTGATCCTTGGGCAGGCTCAGGGTCTTGCCCAGCGCCAGGCCCAGGGCCAGGTTGATCACCAGGTCGAAGCCCAGCACGCGGACGATGGCGTCCTCCACCGAGCGGATCTTGCCGGGCGCGGCGTAGTAGGGCGAGGCGGCCCAGCTCACCACCTGGGCGGCCAGCGCCGGGTCGGTTTCCACCACGCCGGTGATGTCGTCCACCGTGGCGTTGGGATCGACGCGCAGCTTGATGATCTTCTGTGCGGTTTCCGGCAGCGGCGGGATCTCGATGGTTTCCTCGAGGCGCTGCTGGATGCGCCGGGCGGTGAACGCCTGCACGGCCTGGGTGATCTCGGCGCGGTCGTCGTCCGGGCGGTCGAGGTTCGGCCGGATGGCTTCCAGCAGGACGCCGAAGCGCGCGGCGCTGGCTTTCTCCAGCAGGCCACGGAACGCCGGGGTGGCGATCTCCAGCAGGACACCGGTAGTGCCGGATTCGATCAGCAACTGCGGCTCCTGCAGCAGGCGCTCGTCGTACAGGCAGGGCGAGCTGGTCAGCGGCGGCAGCGCCGGCAGACGGCCGAGATGGTGCTTGCCGAGCATGCGCTCCAGGCGCTCGGGCTTGACCGCCACCAGCTTGCGGCCGGTCAGCTCGGCCAGGCGATTCAAATCGAGCAGTTGGCTCTGCGGGAACAGCACCAGCAGCGTGCCGACGCTGTCTTCCAGCAGGCTGGCCTGGATGCGGCGGGCGCCGGGCAGGGCGATGGCGTCACTGACCTCGCGATAAGCGATTCCCAGCTTGTCCAGCAGCTGCAGGATGACCTCGGGGGCCTGCAATGAGTCGGAGGGGGCGCGTGCGGCGTCGCTCATGAATGTGATCCGGTTATCAACGGCTGGGGCGGAGTATAACCAGCCAGTCAGCGTGACCGAGCGGTCAGCCGACCGGCGAGAGTGAACTGCGTCACACTTGCCCGTATTGCTGGCCGTGGCGCAGCCAGCGCGCCAGCAACGGGCTGACCGCTTGCGGCCAGTGCGCCAGCAGCGCCTGCGCCGCGTCCCGTACGGCCGGCAGCAGGTCGGCGTCGCGCATCAGGTCCGCCACCTTGAATTGCAGCAGGCCGGTCTGGCGGGTGCCGAGCATCTCGCCGGGGCCGCGCAGCTCCAGGTCCTTCTCGGCGATGACGAAGCCGTCGCAGGTCTCGCGCATGATCCCCAGGCGCTCGCGGCCGATCTGCGACAGCGGCGGGTGGTAGAGCAGCACGCAGTGGCTCGCCGCGCTGCCCCGGCCGACGCGGCCGCGCAGTTGGTGCAGTTGGGCCAGGCCCAGGCGCTCGGGGTTCTCGATGATCATCAGGCTGGCGTTGGGCACGTCCACGCCGACCTCGATCACCGTGGTGGCCACCAGCAGTTGCAGCATGCCTTCCTTGAAGGCTTCCATCACCACGGCCTTGTCCGCCGGCTTCATGCGCCCGTGGATCAGGCCGACGCGCAGATCGCCCAGCGCCGAGGAGAGTTCCTCGTAGGTGGTTTCCGCGGCCTGGCAGGTGAGTTCTTCGGATTCTTCGATCAGTGTGCACACCCAGTACGCCTGGCGGCCTTCCGCGCAGGCGGCACGCACCCGTTCGATCACTTCGATGCGGCGGCTGTCGGCCACCAGCACGGTGTTCACCGGGGTACGGCCGGGCGGTAGCTCGTCGAGGATCGAGGTGTCCAGGTCGGCATAGGCGCTCATCGCCAGGGTCCGCGGGATGGGCGTGGCGGTCATGATCAGCTGGTGCGGGCAGAGCCGGCCATCGACGCCTTTCTGGCGCAGGGCGAGGCGCTGCTGCACGCCGAAGCGGTGCTGCTCGTCGATGATCACCAGGGCCAGGCGCTTGAACTTCACTTCGTCCTGGAACAGCGCGTGGGTGCCGACGATCATCGGCGCGCCGCCGGCGATCTGTTCCAGCGCGCTGGCGCGGGCCTTGCCCTTGAGCTTGCCGGCCAGCCAGGCGACTTCGATGCCCAGCGGTTGCAGCCACTTGGTGAAGTTGAGGAAGTGCTGCTCGGCGAGGATCTCGGTCGGCGCCATCAGCGCCACCTGATAGCCGGCTTCCAGCGCCTGCAGGGCGGCGAGGGCGGCGACCACGGTCTTGCCGGCGCCGACGTCGCCCTGCACCAGGCGCAGCATGGGTTCGGGCTGGGCGAGGTCGTAGGCGATCTCCGCGCCGACCCGCTGCTGCGCGCCAGTGGGCTTGAAGCCGAGGTTCTTCAGGTACAGCGCCGGCAATTTCCTGGCTGGCGGCAGCTGCGGCGCGGCCTGGGAGCGCACGCTCTCGCGCAGGCGCTGCAGCGACAGCTGGTGGGTCAGCAGTTCCTCGAAGGCGAGGCGGTGCTGCGCCCAGTGGCGGCCTTCGGCGAGTTCTTCCAGGTCGGCGTCCGGCGGCGGCCGGTGCAGGTAGCGGATGGCTTCGTCCAGCGGGCCGAGGCGGTAGTCGCGGGCCAGTTCCGCCGGCAGCCAGTCCGGCAGGCTCGACGGTCCCAGGCGCGCCAGGGTCTGCTCGCTGAGCTGGCGCAGGCGCTGCTGGGTGAGGCCTTCGGTGGTCGGGTAGATCGGCGTAAGCGTTTGCTCCACCGGCGCCGCGACGGCATCGGTGAGCGAGCGGTACTCGGGGTGGTAGATCTCCAGGCCCGATGCGCCGGGGCGCGCCTCGCCGTAGCAGCGCAGGTGCGTGCCGCGTTTGAGGTTTTCCTTCTGCGCCTGGCTGAAGTGATAGAAGCGCAGGCTCAGGGTGCCGGTTCCGTCCTGCAGGCGTACCAATAAACTGCGGCGCTTGCCCATCACCACGTCGGCGCCGGAGACCACGCCTTCGACCACCGCGTCCTGCCCCGGACGCAGCGCGCCGATGGGGGTGATGCGGGTACGGTCCTGGTAGCGCAGCGGCAGGTGGAAGAGGATGTCCTGGAGGTTCTCCAGGCCGACCTTCGCCAGCTTCTCTTCCAGCGCGGCGCCCACGCCCTTGAGCGCGGTGACCGGGACGTTCGACAGGTCGGTCATGCCGGCTCGGCTTCACCCTTGACGGTCGGCTTGGCGACCGAGCACAGGCGGATCGAGTCGGCCAGCACCTCGATGGCGCGTGGCCGCGGGAAGCTGGCGCGCCAGGCGATGGCGACGGTGCGGAAGGGCACCGGCGCGGTGAACGGACGAACCTCGATCACGCCGGGCGCATAGTGGTGGCTGTCCACGGCGGAGAACGGCAGCACCGACACGCCCAGGCCCGAGGCGACCATGTGGCGAATGGTTTCCAGCGAACTGGATTCCACCGTGGTGTGCTTGTTCTCGTCGCCCTTGCGGGTGGTCGGGCAGGCTTCCAGCACCTGGTCGCGGAAACAGTGGCCCTCGCCGAGCAGCAGCAGGCTCTTGTCGTTGAGCAGTTCGGCATCGATGCTCGGTTTCGCCGTCCAGGCGTGGTCGGCGGGCATCAGCACATAGAACGGTTCGTCGAACAGCGGCAGGGTCAGCACGTCGGCTTCCTGGAACGGCAGGGCGATGATGATCGCGTCCAGCTCGCCGGTGCGCAGCTTGTCGCGCAGGATGTGGGTGAAGTTTTCCTCGATGTACAGCGGCATCTGCGGAGCGACCCGGTGCAGCTGCGGAATCAGGTGCGGGAACAGGTACGGGCCGATGGTGTAGATGGCGCCGACCTTGAGCGGCGAGGTCAGCTGGTTCTTGCCGGCCTGGGCCAGTTCGCGGATGCCCTGGGCCTGCTCCAGTACCTTCTGCGCCTGCGCGACGATGCCTTCGCCCACCGGGGTCAGGCGCACCGCGCTCTTGCTGCGCTCGAAGATCAGCACACCGAGTTCGTCTTCCAGCTTCTTCACGCCCACCGACAGGGTCGGCTGGCTGACGTGGCAGCGCTCAGCGGCGCGGCCGAAATGTTGCTCCTGGGCAAGCGTGACGATGTAGCGCAGTTCGGTAAGGGTCATGGCACTGAATCCGTTGAGGTGGCCCAAGCATAGCGGCTGCACCGCCGCGAACCAACCGCTACACTCCCAGCCCTCGATTCACGGAGCCAAGCATGAGTACGAGCACCTTCCCGAGCCTGATGATCGTCGGTTGCGGCGACGTCGGCAGCCGCCTGGGACGCCAACTGGCCGCGCGCGACTGGCGCGTCCACGGCCTGCGCCGCAACATCGCCGCGCTGCCCTTCGAGGTGCTGCCGGTGGCCGGCGACCTGGCGCAACTGGAATGCCCGGACACCTGGCCGATCGGCCGGCTGGATTATCTGGTCTTCTGCGCGGCGGCCACCCAGCATGACGAAGCCGGCTATCGCGCCGCCTACGTCGACGGCCTGCGCAACACCCTCGGCTGGTTGCGGCAGCGCGGGCAATTGCCCAAGCGCCTGCTGTTCGTCTCCAGCAGCGGCGTGTATGCCCAGCGCGAGGGCGAGTGGATCGACGAAATCTCGCCCGCAGAGGCCGAAAGCTACTCCGGCAGCGTGATGCTCGAAGCCGAGCGGCTGGCGCTGCACAGCGACATTCCCGCCAGCATCGTGCGCCTGACCGGTATCTATGGCCCCGGCCGCGAATGGTTGCTCAAGCAGGTGCGCGACGGCTACCGCGTGGCCAGCGAGCCGCCGTTGTATGCCAATCGCATTCACGCCGAGGACGCCGCCGGCCTGCTGGCCACGCTCCTGGAAGCCGACCGCAGCGGTGTTGCGCTGGACGAGTGCTATATCGGCGTCGATGACGATCCCGCCGCGATGCACGAAGTAGTCGGCTGGCTGCGCGAGCAGCTGGGCGTCACCCACTGGTCCGCCGAGCAGAGCGTGCGCCGCGCCGGCAGCAAGCGTTGCCGCAACGCCCGCGCCCGTGCGCTGGGCTGGGCGCCACGCTACCCGAGCTTCCGCGAAGGCTACGCGGCCATCCTCGCCGGAAAACAGGACTGAGATGGACGCCAACCGGCTGCTGGCGCGCCCCTGGTTGCCGGGGGTGGAGTTGTTCCATGCGGACTTCTCCGGCCAGCCGTTCGGCCGTCACAGCCACGATGCCTTCGCCATCGGCGCCATCCTCCACGGCGCCGGCGGCTACCAGTGCCGCGGCGCGCACCATGTGCTGCCCGCCGGCACCCTGTCGCTGATGAACCCGGAGGAGCCGCACACCGGCAATGCCGAGTCCGAGCGGCTGGTCTACCGCATGCTCTACATCGAGGAGTCGCGTCTGCTCCCGTTGCTCGGGCGCAAGCAGTTGCCGCGCGGCTTCCAGGCACTCAATCCGCACGATGACGGGCAGGTGGCGGAGGCGCTGCGGCGTGTCGCCACGGAGTTCGAGTGCAACGATGCGTTGGCGTTGGAGAGCGAACTGCTGGCGCTGCTGGAGCTGGTGTTCGTCCGCCACGGCGGCATGCGCCCGAACGTCTCGGCTGGCCGCGACAACGGCGTAACCGCACGGCTGCGGGACTACCTGGAAGCGCATTACCGTGAAGCGGTCAGCCTCGAAGACCTCGCCGCGCTCCTGCAACGCCATCCACGCCACCTGATCGAGGCCTTCCGCAACGCCTACGGCGTGCCGCCGCACACCTACCTGCTGCAACGGCGTATCCGCGAAGCCAAGCGCTTGCTGGTGGCGGGCGATAAGCCGCTGGACGTCGCGCTGGCCCTGGGCTTCTACGACCAGGCGCATTTCTCCGGCACCTTCCGTCGCTTCACCGGTGTCACGCCCGGGCACTTCCTGCGCGCCACACGCACCTGAGTTTCTTCCAAGACTGCGCTGCATCGGTCCTTCCAGACTGCCGCTCGCCACTCTCGGGAGATCGCCATGTTCGCCGCCTTCGCGCTGGTCGCCAGCACCCACTTCGCCGCCCTGCTGTCGCCGGGGCCGGATTTCTTCCTGCTGATCCGCGCTGCGCTGTTGCGAGGTCGAAGGCATGCCGATGGCTGCGCGGCGGGTATCGCCCTGGCCAATCTCGCCAGCATGCTGCTGGTGCTGTTCGTTCTCGGCCTGTTGCCGGAGGTGGCGAGCCACGGGCTGCGCATCGTGCAGTTGCTGGGCGGCGCCTACTTCGTCTGGCTCGGTGGCCAGGCGCTGCTGGCGCGGCGGGAGCTGGAGATTCCCACGGAGCTGGGTGAGCAGCGGAGTGGGGGATTTCTGCGGGGCATGCGCGAAGGCCTGCTCGCCAGCAGCCTGAACCCCAAGCTGCCGATCTTCTATACCGGGCTGTTCGGCGTGCTCGGCCAGTTCCACCTGCCGGGCTGGGCGCTGGGCGTCTGTGTGCTGTGGATGGGCGTGGTGGTGCTGGTGTGGGATATGGCGCTGGTGCGCCTGCTGGATCGTCCGCGCTGGCGCGGCTGGCTCAAGCGCCGGGTCACCGCGCTGGACCGCCTCTGCGGCGGCCTGTTGCTGGCGCTGGGTGGCTGGCTGCTGTGGAGCGGGCTGCGCTGACTGTTGCCATTCGAGCACGCCAGCCCGCTCGCGCGGATCAGTCGCGCTCCAGGGTCCAGACCTTGTTGCCCGGCGCGTACTCCGGCATCTCGTCGGCCTGGGCGCGGTTCACCGCCTCGAACAGTTCCAGCTTGTCGCCGTCGCGTTCGAACAGGTACTCGCGGCCCTGCTGGCCCTGTTGCAGCCAGATGCTGTCGTTGTCGCCGCTCATGGCCGCGCAGTCGCCGGCCAGGCACAGCGCGTAGCGGTCGGCACCGGGCATGCCTTCGAGGCTGCCGTTGGGCAGGAACTTGACCTTGCTGCCCTTGCCCTGGCCTTCCTCGATCACCCAGGTGCCGTTGAGGTAGGCCGCGTACAGGGCATTCTGGAAGGTGCTGCCGGCGGGGCTCTGGGCGGTGGGTTGCTGCTTCGGGCGGATGAAGCGCTGCTCGGGCCAGTTGTCGCTGCCCACCTGCACCAGTTCCTTGCCGTCCAGCTCCAGGGTTTCCTGGTTGCTGCCGTAGAAGTCGACGCGGTAATGCGTGGGGTCTTCGCTGGTCAACTGGCCTTCGCCCAGCTCGAAGCCGTTGCTGAAGGTGGCTTGCTGGATCTTGGTGTCCAGCTTCCATTCCAGGTTCGGGCCGTAGGCCAGCAGCGCCTCGCGCAGCTTGCCGCCCTTGCCGGCGGCATCGATGGCGGCCTGGTTGACCCAGATGCCGGAAGGGTCGGACGGGGTGCCGGCGCAGCCGGTGAGCAGGCCGATCAGGGCGCTCAGGATCAGGGCGCGACGCATGTTTGCTCCTTGCAGACAAAAGAACGGGGCCCTGAAGGCCCCGTTCGGGAGGTGCGGCTTATTCCAGGACGACGATGGCGTCCATCTCGACCTGGGCACCCTTGGGCAGGGCGGCGACGCCGATGGCGGCGCGGGCCGGGTAGGGCTGGGTGAAGTACTTGCCCATGATCTCGTTGACCTTGGCGAAGTGCGACAGGTCGGTGAGGAAGATGTTCAGCTTGGCCACGTCGTGCAGGTAGCCGCCGGACGCTTCGATCACGGCTTTCAGGTTCTCGAAGACCTGGACGGTCTGCTCTTCGAAGCCCTCGACCAGTTCCATGGTCTGCGGGTCCAGCGGGATCTGACCGGAGACATACACGGTGTTGCCAGCCTTGATCGCCTGGGAGTAGGTGCCGATGGCGGCCGGGGCCTTGTCGGTGTGGATAACGGTCTTGGTCATGTCGACTCCTTGGGGTGGGATCAGCTGCGCATGCGGGTGATGCGGATCACGCCCTTGAGCGCGCGCAGCTTCTTGATGACGCGGGCCAGGTGCACACGGTCATGCACGCTGACGACGAGCTGGACCACGCTGATGCGGCCGTCGCGCTCGTCCATGCTGATCTTCTCGATGTTGCCGTCGGCGGCGTTGACGCTGGTGGCCAGCAGGGCGATCAGGCCGCGCTGGTGCTCCAGCTCGACGCGCAGTTCGACGTTGAATTCCCCGGTGACATCCTTGGCCCAGCTGAGCTGGATGCATTTCTCGGGGTTGTGGCGGATTTCGCTGATGTTCCGGCAGTTCTCCAGGTGCACGACCATGCCCTTGCCGGCGGACAGGTGGCCGACGATCGGATCGCCCGGGATTGGCGTACAGCACTTGGCGTAGCTCAGGACCAGGCCTTCGGTGCCGCGGATCGCCAGCGGCCCTTCGGCGCTCGGCGCTTCCTCGCCTTCGCTGGACAGCAGGCGGCGGGCGACCACGTAGGCCATGCGATTGCCCAGGCCGATTTCTTCCAGCAGGTCCTCGAAGACTTCCATGCGGTACTCGTTGAGCACGCCCTGGATGCGTTCCTGCGGGATCTTCTCCAAGTGGCTGTCGAAGCCGGCCAGGGTCTTGTTCAGCAGGCGCTCGCCGAGGTTGATCGATTCGGAACGGCGCTGCAGCTTGAGCGCATGGCGAATGTGCGTGCGTGCCTTGCCGGTGACCACGAAGTTGAGCCAGGCCGGGTTCGGCCGGGTGCCCGGCGCAGTGACGATTTCCACCGTCGCGCCGCTCTGCAGCGGTTCGGACAGCGGCGCCAGGCGGCGGTTGATGCGGCAGGCGATGCAGCTGTTGCCGACGTCGGTGTGCACCGCGTAGGCGAAGTCCACCGCCGTGGAGCCCTTGGGCAGCTCCATGATGCGACCCTTGGGCGTGAACACGTAGACCTCGTCCGGGAACAGGTCGATCTTCACGTTCTCGATGAATTCCAGCGAGTTGCCGGCGCGCTGCTGCAGCTCGAGGATGCCCTTCACCCACTGGCGGGCGCGGGCGTGGGTGCCCTTGGGCGACTCGTCCTCGCTGGACTTGTACAGCCAGTGCGCGGCGATCCCGTGGTTGGCCATCTCTTCCATCTCGCGGGTGCGGATCTGGATCTCGATGGGCACGCCGTGCATGCCGAACAGCGTGGTGTGCAACGACTGGTAGCCGTTGGCCTTGGGAATCGCGATGTAATCCTTGAAGCGACCGGGGAACGGCTTGTACAGGTTGTGCACGGCGCCGAGCACACGGTAGCAGGTGTCGACCTTGTCGACGATGATGCGGAAGGCGTAGACGTCCATGATCTCGTTGAACGCCTTGCGCTTGCCGCGCATCTTCTTGTAGATGCTGAACAGGTGCTTCTCGCGGCCCAGGACCTGGCCTTCCATGCCCTCGCGGGCGAGGCAGTTGACCAGCGATTCCTGGATCTTGCCGACGATCTCGCGGCGGTTGCCGCGGGCCTTCTTCACCGCCTGGCGGATGCGCTCGGAGCGCATCGGGTGCATGGCCTTGAAGCCGAGGTCCTCGAACTCCACGCGCACGCTGTGCATACCCAGGCGGTTGGCGATGGGGGCGTAGATTTCCAGGGTTTCCTTGGCGATGCGCCGGCGTTTCTCGCCGGACAGCACTTCCAGGGTGCGCATGTTGTGCAGGCGGTCGGCCAGCTTGACCAGGATCACGCGGATATCGCGTGCCATCGCCATGGCCATCTTCTGGAAGTTCTCGGCTTGCGCCTCGGCCTTGGATTCGAAGTTCATCTGGGTCAGCTTGCTAACCCCGTCCACGAGTTCCGAGACGGTCTCGCCGAACTGCGCGGTGAGCGCTTCCTTGGCGATGCCGGTGTCCTCGATCACGTCGTGCAGCATGGCCGCCATCAGGCTCTGATGGTCCATGTGCATGTCGGCGAGGATATTGGCGACGGCGAGCGGGTGCGTGACGTAGGCCTCGCCGCTGCGGCGGCGCTGCCCGTCATGGGCCTGCTCGGCGTAGTAGTAGGCGCGGCGGACCAGGTTGACCTGATCCGGACCCAGGTAACTCGACAGTCGGTCGGCGAATGCATCTATGCCCGGCATGGGTTCACCCCCTGCCGAACAGGCCGTCGCGGCGCGCCTTTTCGTCGGCCCGACATCGACTTACAGGGCCTCGTTGTTGGCCTCGTCTTCGAATGCAGCGAACAGCGGCTCTTCTTCAACCACGTCCTCCTGCTGAACGATGTCAGCGTCCACCAGGCCCGAGGCGATCTCGCGCAGAGCGACGACGGTGGGCTTGTCGTTTTCCCAGGCTACCTTCGGCTCCTTGCCGCCGGTGGCCAGCTGGCGAGCGCGCTTGGTGGCGAGCATGACCAGCTCGAAACGGTTATCGACGTTGTCCAGGCAGTCTTCAACGGTGACGCGGGCCATGGTGTTCCTCGTTACGAAAATGGATGCCCGGAGAATGCCGGGCGGACTGAATAGTTTAAAAAATCGCCAATCTTTATGGAAGGGCCTTCGCGTTTCCCGTTCAGGCCAGCAATTGTTGCAACAGTTCGGTGTGCCGCTGCTGCTGGGCGTCCTGGCGCAGCTGGCGGGCGCGGAAGATCGCCTTGAGGTCTTCCAGCGCATGGGCGAAATCGTCGTTGATCACCAGGTGATCGTACTCGACATAGTGGCTCATTTCGCTGACGGCTTCCTGCATGCGCTGCTCGATCACCTCGTCGGCGTCCTGGCCACGGTTGGTCAGGCGCTGGCGCAGGGCCTCCTGGCTCGGCGGCAGGATGAAGATCGACTGCGCCTGGGGCATCAGCCGGCGCACCTGCTGGGCGCCCTGCCAGTCGATCTCGAGGATCAGGTCGAAACCTTCCTTGAGCGTCTTCTCCACCCAGCGCTGCGAGGTGCCGTAGAGGTTGCCGAAGACTTCCGCATGTTCGAGGAACTCATTGCGCTCGAGCATGGCGGTGAAGGTGTCGCGAGCGACGAAGTGATAGTTCACGCCATCCACCTCGCCCGGACGCATGCCACGGGTGGTGTGGGAGACGGAGACGCGCACGGCGGGCATGGCGTCGAGCAGCGCCTTGACCAGGCTGGTCTTGCCGGCGCCGGACGGGGCAGAAACGATGTACAGAGTGCCGGACATGGCGCTTTCCTGGAGTTGCGGTTGACGGTTCCGAGCCGGGCGTTGCCCGGTTTACTCGATATTCTGGACCTGCTCGCGCATCTGTTCGATCAGGACCTTGAGGTTGACCGCGGCCTGGGTGGAACGCGGGTCGAACGCCTTCGAACCTAGCGTGTTGGCCTCGCGGTTGAGTTCCTGCATGAGGAAGTCCAGGCGGCGACCGGCGGCACCGCCAGCCTTGAGCACGCGGCGCACTTCGGTGACGTGGGTGGTCAGGCGGTCGAGTTCTTCGGCGACGTCGCTCTTCTGCGCCAGTAGGACCATTTCCTGCTCCAGGCGCTGCGGGTCGAGTTCGGCTTTCATCTCGGTGAAGCGGTCGACGATCTTCTGGCGCTGGTTGGCGAGCATTTCCGGCACCAGCTGGCGCAGGTTGGCGACCTCTTCCAGCATCGAAGCCAGGCGTTCGTCGATGATCCTCGCCAGTTCGGCGCCTTCGCGGGCGCGGCCGGCCTTGAGCTCGTCCAGCGCCTGGGTGAAGGCGGCGAGGGCGCTGGCATTGAGCGCCTGCGGATCGGCGGCGTCGGCCACCAGCACGCCCGGCCAGGCCAGTACGGCCAGCGGGTCGAGCGAAGCGGGCTGCCGGATCAGGCCGGCCACGGTCTCGGCGGCGGCGACCAGCTGCGCGGCGCGCTCGCGGTCGACCTGCAGCGCCTTGCCGGCGTTTTCCTCGTTGAAGCGCAGGGTACACTCCACCTTGCCGCGCGACAGGCCCTGGCGCAGGGCTTCGCGCACCGCGCCTTCGAGATCGCGGAAGGCTTCGGGCAGGCGCAGGTTGGGTTCGAGGTAGCGGTGGTTGACCGAGCGCAGCTCCCAGCTGAGCGTTCCATGCGGCCCGGCCTGCTCAACGCGGGCGAAGGCGGTCATGCTGTGCACCATGTGGAGCTACCTCGCTGACTGTTCGTGACTGAAGGTTTTCAGTCTGAAGAAAAAGGCCGACAGGTCGTCGGAAACCGGTAATTGTACCCCAGCGTGGCGCGCAGCCGCACGCCGGCGGTGGTTGCGTCCGTCCGCTGGCCTCTATAATGGCGGTCATTCCCCCGCCAGCAACTCTGTACAGGATGCCTCCATGAACCGTCCCAGTGGCCGCGCCGCCGACCAACTGCGCCCGATCCGTATCACCCGCCATTACACCAAGCACGCCGAGGGCTCCGTGCTGGTCGAGTTCGGCGACACCAAGGTGATCTGCACCGTCAGCGCCGAATCCGGTGTGCCGCGCTTCCTCAAGGGCCAGGGCCAGGGCTGGCTGACCGCCGAATACGGCATGCTGCCGCGCTCCACCGGCGAGCGTAACCAGCGCGAAGCCGCGCGCGGCAAGCAGGGTGGCCGCACCCTGGAAATCCAGCGCCTGATCGGCCGCTCCCTGCGCGCCGCGCTGGACCTCTCCAAGCTAGGCGAGAACACCCTGTACATCGACTGCGACGTGATCCAGGCCGACGGCGGCACCCGCACAGCCTCGATCACCGGCGCCACCGTGGCGCTGATCGATGCGCTGGCCGTGCTGAAGAAGCGCGGCGCGCTCAAGGGCAACCCGCTCAAGCAGATGGTCGCCGCGGTTTCCGTGGGCATGTACCAGGGTGAGCCGGTGCTGGACCTGGACTACCTGGAAGACTCCGCCGCCGAGACCGACCTGAACGTGGTCATGACCGATGCCGGCGGCTTCATCGAAGTCCAGGGTACCGCGGAGGGCGTGCCCTTCCAGCCGGCCGAGCTGAATGCCATGCTGGAACTGGCGCAGCAGGGCCTGCGCGAGCTGTTCGAACTGCAGCGCGCCGCGCTGGCCGACTGAACCGACGAGCGGCGCGCCCGGCCGATCTTCAAGTGCAAGGAGTGAAAGGATGAGCGAGGAATTGCCCGTGGAACACAGCGAACCGAGCCGGGAGGCCCGGCAATGGGCGATGTTCTGCCACTTCGCCGCATTCCTGTGTTTCGTCTTTCCCTTCGGCAACCTGATCGGGCCGCTGATCGTCTGGCAGATCAAGCGTGAGTCGGACCCGTTCGTGGACCGGCAGGGCAAGGAGGCGATGAACTTCCAGATCACCGTGACCCTGGCGATCTTGATCAGTTGTCTGCTGATGCTGGTGGTGGTCGGCTTCTTCCTGCTGGGACTGGTGAGTATCGGTGCGCTGGTCCTGACCATCATCGCCGGGATCAAGGCCAATGAAGGGGTGGAGTATCGCTACCCCTTCACCTGGCGCCCGCTCAAGTGACGGTTCTGCGGATATGAAAAAGCCGGCTCGAAGCCGGCTTTTTCATGTCCGCCTGACGGCGGGACGACAGGACTCAGATACTCAGGGTCCAGTCGTAGTCCACGATCAGCGGCGCATGCTGGGAGAAGCGCGGCTGGCGCGGCAGCTTGGCGCTGCGCACGAAGCGGCGCAGACCCGGCGTGAGGATCTGGTAGTCGAAACGCCAGCCCAGGTTGAGCAGCTCGGCCTGTTCGCTTTCCGGCCACCAGCTGTACTGGTCGCCTTCGCGGTTGACCTCGCGCAGGGCGTCGACGTAGCCCATGGTGCCGAAGATCTCATCCATCCAGCCGCGCTCCGGCGCCATGAAGCCCGGAGATTGCTGGCATTCGCGCCAGTTCTTCACGTCCAGCTTCTGGTGCGCGACGTACAGCGAGCCGCAATAGATGTATTCGCGGCGCTTGCGGCGCTGCTTGTTCATGTACTGGGCGAAATCGTCCATGAACTTGAACTTGTGGTTCAGGTTCTCGTCCCCTTCCTGCCCGGTAGGCAGCAGGAGAGTGGCGATACTCACCTTGTCGAAATCGGCTTGCAGGTAGCGCCCGTAACGATCGGCCATCTCGAAACCCAGGCCGCTTATGACAGCCTTGGGTTGCAGACGACTATAGATTGCGACGCCGCCCTGACTGGGCACTTCGGCATCGCAGGCGTACAGGAAGTAGCCGTCCAGTTGATAGGACGGGTCATCCAGATCGAAAGCGGAGGCGCGGGTATCCTGCAAGCAGATCACGTCGGCATTCTGGGCTTGCAGCCAACTGAGCAATCCACGCTCGGCTGCAGCCTGAATACCATTCACGTTCACACTGATGATCCGCATAAATGGCCCCCAAAATCACGTGTGTGTATGATACCCGAGCTCAAACGGTTTAGCTAAATTCATACCGGCCGGTTCTCTCCCATGCACGCATATCAACGCGATTTCATCCGCTTCGCCATCGAGCGCGGCGTTCTTCGTTTCGGCGAGTTCACCCTCAAGTCCGGGCGTACCAGCCCGTACTTCTTCAATGCCGGCCTGTTCAATACCGGCGTGGCGCTGGCCCAGCTGGGGCGTTTCTACGCCAGCGCGGTGGTCGACAGCGGCATCTCCTTCGATGTGCTGTTCGGCCCGGCCTATAAAGGCATCCCGCTGGCCGCCGCCACCGCCATTGCGCTGGCCGAGCAGCACGGCCGCGACCTGCCCTGGTGCTTCAACCGCAAGGAAGCCAAGGACCACGGTGAAGGCGGCACGCTGGTTGGCGCCCCGCTGACCGGCCGCGCGCTGATCATCGACGACGTGATCACCGCCGGCACCGCCATCCGCGAGGTCATGCAGATCATCGACGCCCAGGGCGCTCAGGCCGCCGGCGTGCTGATCGCGCTGAACCGCCAGGAGCGCGGCAAGGGCGAACTGTCGGCGATCCAGGAGGTCGAGCGCGACTTTTCGATCCCGGTGGTCAGCATTGTGTCGCTGGAGCAAGTGCTGGAATATCTCGCCGGTGATGCGCAGCTGAAACAGCATCTGGCCGCTGTCGAGGCGTATCGCGCACAGTACGGTATCTAACTGCAACAAGGTGTCGGGCATGGCCGAGCAGGGTGCTTTCCGCTACAGGATATTGATGGGGCTTCTGGGGGCCATGCTCGCGGGCCAGGCACTGGCCGCCGGAGAGTCCAAGGGCTCTTCGGTGGAGATGTACCGCTACATCGACGACGCGGGTGGGATCGTCATTGATCGCCAGGGCGTGCCGTCCGAATACATCGGCAAGGGCTACGAGGTGCTCAACGAGCAGGGACGGGTGATCCGCGTGGTGCCGCCGGCACCGACGGCCGCCGAGATCGAGCAGCGCAAGGCGGATGCCGCGCGCGCCAGTTCCGATGCGCAACTGCTGCGCCTGTACACCGGCGTGAAGGACGTGGATCGCGCGCGCGATCGCAAGCTGACGGAGCTGGATGCCTTGAGCAGCGTGGCCAAGGGCAACCTGCAGGCGCTCAAGACTCAGCAGGCCAACCTGCAGTCCCGTGCCGCTGACCAGGAGCGCGCCGGCCGCCAGGTGCCCGCAGAGCTGGAGGCCCAGCTGTCCAACCTGCGCGACGAAGAGAAGCGCCTGATACAGGACCTCGACCGCTACGGGCAACTGCGCGAGCAGGCGGTCAAGGGCTTCGCCGTCGACCGCGCGCGCCTGGCGCAACTGCTCGGTGATAGCCATTGAGCCTGCGGCTCACTGCTGTGGCGAACACCTTTCAAATTCGTTGATCTTCCCGCGCAGCCAGTCCGGCAAGGGCTGGCTCGTGCGGTCTTCGCCGGCATAGGCGTAGATCAGCTCCCCCAGCGTCAGCAACTGTTCGTCGCACCAGATCGCCACCTGGAACGTCAGGCTGCTGCGGCCCAGGCGGCTCACCCGCACTCCCAGCTCCAGCCACTCATCGAAGTGGGCCGGCGCCAGGTATTCCAGGGTGGTTTTCACAGCAAACAGATCGCCGCCACCACGCAGCAGGTCGGCCGGGTACGTCACGCCGAGGTGGCGGTAGTATTCGGTGGTGGCGACGTCGGCGTAGGTCAGGTAGTTGCCGTTGAAGACGATCCCTTGCGGGTCGACCTCCGACCAGCGCACGCGCAGGCCGTGGAAGAAGCTGAAGTCGTTGCGGGAGACGGGGGATGCGGCCATGCGATACCTCCTCATGACCTGTTCGGGGCTGGACATCCAAGACTGCTGATCACGCCTCGAGCAGGCAGAAAAACACCCGCGTGGATCGCTCCAGGCGGGTGTCGTTTTCGATCAGCGCGACTTGCGGTTGGTGATCAGGGTGCCGACGCCGCTGTCGGTGAAGATTTCCAGCAGCACGGCGTTGGGCACGCGGCCATCGATGATGTGCGCGCTGGTCACGCCGCCCTGGACCGCTTCGAGGGCGCAGCGGATCTTCGGCAGCATGCCGCCGTAGATGGTGCCGTCGGCGATCAGCTCATTGACCTGCTCGGTGGTCAGGCCGGTGAGTACCTCGCCCTGCTTGTCCATCAGGCCGGCGATGTTGGTGAGCAGCATCAGCTTCTCGGCCTTCAGCGCCTCGGCCACCTTGCCGGCCACAAGGTCGGCGTTGATGTTGTAGGACTCGCCGTTGGCGCCCACGCCGATCGGCGCGATCACCGGGATGAAGTCGCCCTGCACCAGCATGTTCAGCAGCTCGACGTTGACCCCGGTGACTTCACCCACGTGGCCGATGTCGATGATTTCCGGCTTGGTCATCTCCGGCGTCTGGCGGGTGACGGTGAGCTTTTTCGCGCGGATCAGCTCGGCGTCCTTGCCGGTCAGGCCGATGGCGCTGCCGCCATGACGGTTGATCAGGTTGACGATGTCCTTGTTCACCTGGCCGCCGAGGACCATCTCCACCACGTCCATGGTCTGCGCGTCGGTGACGCGCATGCCGTCGATGAAGTGGCTCTCGATCGACAGGCGGCTGAGCAGGTCTCCGATCTGCGGCCCGCCACCATGAACCACCACCGGGTTGATGCCGACGGCTTTCATCAGCACCACGTCGCGGGCGAAGCTGTTCTTCAGCTCGTCCGTTTCCATGGCGTTGCCGCCGTACTTGATCACCAGCGTCTTGCCGACGAAGCGGCGGATGTAGGGCAGGGCTTCAGCAAGGACGCGGGCAACCTGGGCGGCGTCATCGCGGCTCTGGGTCATGGTGGGCTCCGGCAAATAGGTCAAAAGGGCAGGCTGATGGCGGGGTCGACCGCTTTCAGCTGGGTGCGGAACACGTCCTTGATGCGTTCCAGTTCGTCCTGGGTGTCCGCCTCGAAACGCAGCACCAGCACCGGGGTGGTGTTGGAGGCGCGTACCAGGCCCCAGCCTTTGGGGTAATCCACGCGCACGCCGTCGAGGGTGGTGAGGTTGGCTTCACCCCACTGGCCACGGGCCTGCAGCGCCTCGATCAGGGCGAACTTGCCCTCGTCGGTGACGGTGATGTTGATTTCCGGGGTGGAGATGTCCAGCGGGAAGGCAGCGAACACGCGCTCGGCGTCGCGCTTGTCCAGGCTGATGATTTCCAGCAGGCGCGCGGCGCTGTAGATGCCGTCGTCGAAGCCGTACCAGCGCTCCTTGAAGAAGATGTGGCCGCTCATCTCGCCGGCGAGCAGGGCGCCGGTTTCCTTCATCTTCTTCTTGATCAGCGAGTGACCGGTCTTCCACATCACCGGACGGCCGCCGTAGCCGCTGATCAGCGAGATCAGGCGGCGGGTGCATTTCACGTCGAAGATGATGTCGGCGCCCGGATTGCGGGAGACCACATCCTTGGCGAACAGCATCAGCAGGCGGTCGGGGTAGATGATGGTGCCTTCGTTGGTCACCACGCCCACGCGGTCGCCGTCGCCGTCGAAGGCCAGGCCCAGGTCGGCGCCGGTCTCTTTCACCTTGGCGATCAGGTCTTCCAGGTTCTCCGGCTTGCCCGGGTCCGGGTGGTGGTTGGGGAAGGTGCCGTCGACGTCGCAGTACAGCGGGATCACGGTGCAGCCCAGGGCTTCGATCAGTTGCGGGGCGATGACGCCGGCCACGCCGTTGCCGCAGTCCACCACCACTTTCAGCGGCTTGGCCAGGGCGATGTCGTCGCGGATCTGCTGGAAGTAGCGCGGCAGGATGTCGACCTGCTGCACGCTGCCCACGCCGCTGGCCAGGTCGTTGCTCTGGATGCGCTGGCGCAGGGCCTGGATCTGTTCGTTGGCCAGGGTCTCGCCGGCGACGACGATCTTGAAGCCGTTATAGTCCGGCGGGTTGTGGCTGCCGGTGAGCATCACGCCCGACTTGCCTTCCAGGACGTTGGCCGCGTAGTACAGCACCGGGGTCGGCACCATGCCGATGTCGGTGACCTGGCAGCCGCAGTCGAGCAGACCCTGGATCAGTTGCTGGACCAGCTCGGGGCCGGACAGGCGGCCATCGCGGCCCACGGAAACGCACGGCTCGCCGCGCGCCAGGCTTTCGGAACCGATCGCACGGCCGACCCAGTAGGCGGTTTCGGCGGTCAGGGTGTCGCCGACCACGCCACGGATGTCGTAGGCGCGGAAGATGCTGGCGGGCAGTTGCGGGGCTTTAGGCGTGCTCATAGCGGTGGTTTGCTCCAATCCCAGGAGGTCCTGGTCTTCATCAAGTATGTCGATATCCAGAATGTCGGTACTCTGGAACAACGGATCGACCAATGGCGTCTCGGTGGCAGCCGGGGCGCGCGCCGCGGCGGCCACGGGGGACGGCCGGACAGGGGCGTCGGGGCTGCTGGCACCGGAGGTTTCGGCCTTGCGGCGTGGCTGGCGGGCCAGTGCCTGAGCCACTGCCTGCAGGCTTGGCAGGCTCAGCTCAGGAACTTTGGCAGTACGTTGGCCGGCGAGTTCCTGAGCGAACTGGCCGAGGCTCTGGGCGTCCTTGTTCACGCGGCGCTGCAGAGCGCTCTGCGCCAGGTAGACGCCGAGTAGCGAGCCGACCAGCGCGAGCAGGCCGGCGAGGCCCAGCAGAACGGGGGAGTACAGCGGTGCGAGCAGCGCCGGGCCGGCGGTGAAACTGAGTTTCCAGTTCGGGTTGCCGCTGCTGAGCGGTTGGGCGGGTGCGTCGGCAGCCTCGCCGGATTGCAGCAGCACCTGTGCCGGCGAACTGCCGAACTGTTGCGCCAGGCGCAACTGGCCGACATCTGCGGGCATCGGCGGCAGGCTATTGAGCAGGCGCTTCAGATCGACCACCAGCAACAGGCTGCCCTGGATCGAGTTGTCCGCGGCGCGCAGCGCAGTGGCGCTGTAGACCAGCCAGCGCTGACCGACCTTGTAGGCCTCCGGGGCGACGACCTGGCCACTTTCGACGCGGTGCAGCATGTCCAGCGCCGCATAGTTCAGCGGGCCGGGGCGCTGCGTATCCTGCACGGCCTGGCCGTTGGCGTTCAGGTAGACATCCACCAGGCCATCCAGATGCCATTGCGCGAGAGTCTTCTCCAGCGCGGCGATGCGAGCGGGGTCATGGCTCTGCAGGGTCGGCAGCAGCTCCGGGTTGCCGGCGAGGGTGCGGTTGTCCGCGGACAGCTGGTTCAGAGACTGGCGCAGGGCGCCGGCCTGGCCTTCCGACCAGGCGCTCGCCAGTTGCTGGCGATGGACCTGCTCGGCGCTGCCGAACAGGCTGAGCCAGAGCAGGGCGCCGGCCGCGACGACGCCCGCCACGCTGACGGCGAACGCGGGCGCCAGGGGTTTCAGATCGGATTTCGCGGCAGCGGGCACGCGTTTGGCTGCCTTGCCTGCCGGTATGAGCTCCGACAGGTCACCTGCGTCCTTGGCGGTGCGTTGGAAAAGTTTCATGCAACGTCTCCTCGGCGATTCATCCTGAAGTGAGCGATCAGTGGCTGCCCGAATGTCCGAAGCCGCCGGCGCCACGCTGGGTCTCGTCGAAGTGCTCGACCAGCTCGAAATGCGCCTGTACCACCGGCACCAGCACCAGTTGGGCGATGCGTTCGCCCACGGCGATGGTGAAGGCGCTCTGGCCACGGTTCCAGCAGGACACCATCAGCTCGCCCTGGTAGTCCGAGTCGATCAGCCCCACCAGGTTGCCCAGCACGATGCCGTGCTTATGGCCCAGGCCCGAGCGCGGCAGGATCAGCGCGGCGAGGCCCTCGTCGGCGATGTAGATCGACAGGCCGGTGGGGATCAGCACGGTCTGGCCCGGTTCGAGGACGCAGTCCTCCTTGAGCATGGCGCGCAGGTCGAGGCCGGCGGAACCCGGGGTGGCGTACTGCGGCAGCGGGAATTCGTTGCCCAGGCGGGGGTCGAGGATCTTGGCTTGCAGAGAGTGCATTGAGTTCTCAGTGTCGTTTGATGCGGTCAGCGATGAAGGCGATCAACTGGCGGGCGATCTTGCCCTTGCTGGTCTGGGCGAACGCAGTTTCGTGCAGCTCGCGGTCGATGACCGTGATGGCGTTCTCTTCGCTGTTGAAGCCGATCGACGGATTTGCAACGTCATTGGCGACGATCAGGTCGAGATTCTTGTCCTTGAGCTTGCGCGAGGCGTACTCGAGCAGGTTCTCGGTCTCGGCGGCGAAGCCCACGCTGAAGGGGCGATCGCAGCGCTGCGCGAGGGTGGCGAGGATGTCGGGGTTGCGCACCAGCTGCAACAGCAGGCCGTCGCCCTTGGTGGGGTCTTTCTTGAGCTTCTGCGAAGCGACCACTTCCGGGCGGTAGTCGGCCACGGCGGCGGCGGCGATCAGGATGTCCGCTGGCATCGCGGCTTCGCAGGCGGCGAGCATGTCGCGGGCGCTGACCACGTCGACGCGGTTGACTCGGTCCGGGGTCGGCAGGTACACCGGGCCGGTCACCAGGGTTACGCGGGCGCCGGCTTCGGCCGCGGCTTCGGCCAGGGCGAAGCCCATCTTGCCGGAGCTGTGGTTGGTGATGTAGCGCACCGGATCGATGTTTTCCTGGGTGGGCCCGGCGGTGATCAGCACGTGCTGGCCGGTCAGGTCCTTGACTTCGAAACAGTCGGCGGCGCGTTGCGCCAGCTCCTCGGCTTCCAGCATGCGGCCGGGGCCGACGTCGCCGCAGGCCTGGCTGCCGGCGGCGGGGCCGAACAGGTGCATGCCTCGCGAACGCAGCAGCTCGACGTTGACCTGGGTGGCCGGGTCGCGCCACATGGCCTGGTTCATGGCCGGGGCGAGGGCGATCTGCGCATCGGTGGCGAGTACCAGGGTGGTCAGCAGGTCGTTGGCGATGCCCTGGGCCAGGCGTGCCATCAGGTCGGCGGTGGCCGGCGCGATCAGTACCAGGTCGGCCCAGCGGGCCAGCTCGATATGGCCCATAGCCGCTTCGGCGGCGGGGTCGAGCAGGTCCAGATGCACCGGGTGCCCGGACAGCGCCTGGAGGGTGAGGGGGGTGATGAACTCGCGGCCGCCGTGGGTCATCACGACACGCACCTCGGCGCCCTGGTCGCGCAGGCGGCGAACCAGTTCTGCGCTCTTGTAGGCCGCGATGCCGCCGCCGACGCCCAGGACGATGCGTTTACGATAGAGCCGCTGCATAGGCCAGCCTTAATTTACGGAAATGGATGACGCGCGCTGAAGCCGGCGACGCCTCCCCAGGCCTCCGGCTGCGCGAAGCGAGACAGCTAAGATAACACAGCGCCCGCATGGGAACAGCGGGCTGGCATGACTGGGAGGTCTTGTGAGCATTCGTGACTGGCCCGCGGCGGAGCGCCCGCGGGAGAAGCTTCTCGAGCGGGGTGCGGCGAGCCTGAGCGACGCCGAATTGCTGGCCATCTTTCTGCGCACCGGCGTCGCCGGATGCAGCGCCGTCGATCTGGCGCGGCGGCTGCTGGGCGAGTTCGGCAGCCTTCGCGCGCTGCTGGAGGCCGATCTGGACTCCTTCTGCAGCCATCTGGGCCTGGGTGTCGCCAAGTACGTGCAGTTGCAGGCCGTGCTGGAGATCGCCCGGCGCCACCTCGCCGAGCAGTTGCGCCGCGACTCGGTGCTGGAAAGTCCGCAGGCCGTGCGGGATTTCCTCAAGGCGCGGCTGCGCCACGAGCCCCATGAGGTGTTCGCCTGCCTGTTCATGGACAATCGGCACCGGGTGCTGAGTTTCGAGGTGCTGTTCCACGGCTCCATCGACAATGCCAGCGTCTATCCCCGGCAGATCGTCAAGCGCGCGCTGGCGCACAATGCGGCTGCGCTGATCCTCACGCACAACCATCCGTCCGGCGTCTGCGAGCCGAGCCAGTCCGATCGCCTGTTGACCCGGCGCATCGTCGATGCGCTGGCGCTGATCGACGTACGCGTGCTCGATCACTTCATCGTTGGCGAGGGCGAGCCGCTGTCGATGGCCGAGCACGGCTGGCTGTAGCCGCCGTGCCCAGGCCGTGCCTCAGAAGGTGACCCTGGAGAAATCCTGGCGGCCGAACGGGCTCACCGCGTAGCCCTTCACGTCCTTGCGGATGATCGCCGAAGCCGTTGGGTGCGCCAGCGGCAGCCACAGCGCCTGGTCATGGATGATCTGCTGCGCCTGGTGGTACAGCTCGCTGCGCTTGGCCTGGTCGGCCACCGCCTTGCCCTGGCTGATCAGGCCGTCGAGCTTGTCGTCGCAGTAGCGCGCGAAGTTCAGCCCGGACTTCACGCTGGCGCAGGAGAATTGCGGGGTGAGGAAGTTGTCCGGGTCGCCGTTGTCGCCGGCCCAGCCCATGAACAGCAGGTCGTGCTCGCCGGCCTTGGCGCGGCGGATCAGCTCGCCCCATTCGATCACGCGGATCTCGGCCTGGATGCCGACCTGCGCCAGGTCCGACTGCAGCAGTTGCGCGCCGGTGCTGGGGTTGGGGTTGAGCAGGCTGCCGGAGGGGCGGGTCCAGATCGTGGTCTTGAAGCCGTCCTTCAGCCCGGCCTCGGCCAGCAGGGTGCGGGCCTTGGCCAGGTCGTGCGGATAGCCGGGGATGTCCTTGGCGTAGCTCCAGGTGTTCGGCGGATAGACGCCGTCGGCGGGGGTGGCGCTGCCGGCGAAGACTGCCTGCAGGTAGCTGCGCTTGTCGAAGGCGAGGTTGATCGCCTGGCGCACCTTGGGATTGTCCAGCGGCGCGTGCTGGCTGTTGATGCCGACGAACGCGGTCATGAAGGTGGGAGTCTGCTCGACCTTGAGGTCGGCGGCCTTGGCAGCGGTCTCCACGTCCACCGGCTTGGGCGACAGGGCGATCTGGCACTCGCCGCGCTTGAGCTTCTGGATGCGCACGCTGGCGTCCGGGGTGATGGCGAACACCAGGTTGTCCACCGCCGGTTTGCCGCCGAAGTAGTCGGGGTTGGCGGTGTAGCGCACCACGGCGTCCTTCTGGAAGCGCTTGAAGACGAAGGGGCCGGTGCCGATCGGCTGGGCGTTGAGCTTTTCCGGGGTGCCGGCCTTCATCAACTGGTCGGCGTATTCGGCGGAATAAATAGAAGCGAAACCCATGCTCAGCATCGGCAGGAACGTGGCGTCCGGGTGGTTCAGGGTGAAGCGCACCTGGTGGGCGCCGATCTTCTCCACCGACTTCACCAGGCTCGGCAGTTGCATCGACTGGGCGTGGGGGAAGCCGCTCTGCGCCACCTTGTGCCAGGGCTGCGCGGGGTCGAGCATGCGCTGGAAGCTGAACACCACGTCGTCGGCGTCGAGCGCGCGATTGGGGTTGAAATAGTCGGTGCGGTGGAACTTCACCGCATCGCGCAGCTGGAAATCGTAGGTCAGGCCATCGGCGGATACCGTCCAGCGCTCGGCCAGGCTGGGGACCAGCTCGCCGCGTGTGGCGTCGAAGTCCACCAGGCGGTTCATGAGCACGTCGGCCGAGGCGTTGGTGGTGGTCAGCGAGTTGTACTGGACCACGTCGAAGCCTTCGGGGCTGGCTTCGGTGCAGACGCTCAGCGAGGCGGCGCTGGCGAGCGCCGGGGAGATCAGGAGGGCGAGCAGGGCGAGACGCATGACGGACTCCGTACAGGGTGGCAAGATGCCCATCCGCGGGGTTGGGCGAGTCATGCAAGGCTGTTGGCAGCCTCGAAGGCGCTACCCTAGACCAACATGCCCGCAGCGACAACGATGACAGGCGACGAACGGCACGAGTGCCACGCCCCACGGGGGCTGGCGTTGCGTTCCCGGAGTGGCGCCCGCCCTTGCAGCGCGGAGTGTCTTTCTGATATAAAGCTGCGCTCTTTTCTGGGGCCCTGCTCTGATCTTGCGACCCGTTCGCGGCGATGTGGCAGTTAAGACCCTGGTGAAACTGAGAATCCAATTGAGTTAAGCAGCCAACCCATGCCGGGTTTGGCATGTGGTTTACAGAGGGCTGAGCCATGTCGAGAGTTTGCCAAGTGACCGGTAAGGGTCCGGTTACCGGGAACAACATTTCCCACGCACACAACAAAACCCGTCGCCGTTTCCTGCCGAACCTGCAGCACCACCGTTTCTGGGTAGAATCCGAGAAGCGTTTCGTACGTCTGCGCGTTTCCGCCAAAGGCATGCGTATCATCGACAAGCGTGGTATCGAGGCCGTTCTGAACGACCTGCGCACCCGCGGCGAAAAATTCTAAGGAGCTGCAGTCATGCGTGAACTGATCCGTTTGGTGTCCAGCGCCGGTACCGGCCACTTCTACACCACCGACAAGAACAAGCGCACCAAGCCTGAGAAAATCGAGATCAAGAAATTCGATCCGGTTGTTCGCAAGCACGTGATCTACAAGGAAGCCAAGATCAAGTAATTGATCTTCGCCCTTGTGAAGAAACCCGCCCCTCGTGGCGGGTTTTTTCTTGCCTGCCGTTTCCCGCGTGACGCGGCAGGTACAAAAAAGCCCGCCAATCGACGTAATGCTGTTCACTTAAGAAAAACGCCGCGACTCCTTTGCCAGGATCGCGGCGTTTCTTTGCTCCGCAGGTCGCCTCAAGCGGAGATTTTGAATGGGTTGTTCCCTCTGTGGCTCTGAAAAAGGAACAAAAAACCGATACCAGAGCACCTGGTATCGGTATATCAGAGCTCGCGATTGTCCACTAAATGCTTAAGTGAACAGCATTACGCCAATCGACGGGCTTTTTCATGGTCGGGCGATCAGGCCTTCTGCTCGAAGATCACGTAGACCTTGCGGCAAGGCTCCAGCACTTCCCAGGTGCCGCTGAAGCCGGCCGGGATGACGAAGCGGTCGCCGACGCGCACGGTCTTGGCGCCGCCGTTGGCATCACGGATCACCGATACGCCCTGGAGGATCTCGCAGTACTCGTGCTCGGTGTAGCTGACGTTCCAGTGGCCCGGCTCGCCTTCCCAGATGCCCACGTTGAACTGGCCGCAGTCGCTGGTGTAGTGGTTGCGCACGCTCTGCGCCGGGTCGCCCTTGATGATGCGGTCCGGGGCGGGGCGGTAGTGTTCGGGGGCGGTGGTGGCCTGGGCGAAATCGACGATCTGCTCGACGTTCATGGCGGTCTCGGTTCTTTAGAGTTGTTGGCGAGAGTGCGTGCGGGCACGCGCAGCGCTGTTGGATATTTACTCCGATACGGCTGTCGGAAAACCATCAGCCGATGAATCAAGGCAGTCTATGTTTAATAAAACGAACGTGACAAGGCAATTTGGCCGCATAGTGTAAAAAATATTGAAAATTGCCAGGCTCCGGTTTAGGGTGGCGGACAGCATGCGTTTGCTCCGCCTTGCGGAATATTTGACAGCGCGCCCGCACCGGGCGCCTGGACCTTAGATAAGTACATTAATAAGAGGACACGTTGTCATGGGTACCCTCACTCGCGCCGATTGGGAAGCTCGCGCCAAGGATCTGAAGATCGAAGGCCGCGCCTTCGTCAACGGTGAATACGTCGACGCCGTATCCGGCGCCACCTTCGATTGCATCAGCCCCGTGGATGGCCGCTTCCTGGCCAAGGTCGCCAGCTGCGACCTCGCCGATGCCGAGCGTGCCGTGCAGGTCGCCCGTGCCACCTTCGACTCCGGGGTGTGGTCGCGCATGGCCCCGGCCCAGCGCAAGAAGGTCATGATCCGCTTCTCCGAGCTGCTGCTGGAAAACGCCGAAGAGCTGGCCCTGCTGGAAACCCTGGACATGGGCAAGCCGATCAGCGACTCGCTGAGCATCGACGTGAACAGCGCCGCCAACAGCCTGCGCTGGAGCGGTGAAGCGATCGACAAGATCTACGACGAAGTCGCCGCCACCGCCCACAACGAACTGGGTCTGGTGACCCGCGAGCCGGTAGGCGTGGTTGCTGCCATCGTGCCGTGGAACTTCCCCCTGCTGATGACCTGCTGGAAACTCGGCCCGGCGCTGTCCACCGGTAACTCGGTGATCTTGAAGCCCTCCGAGAAGTCCCCGCTGACCGGCATCCGCATCGCCCAGCTGGCCATCGAGGCCGGCATCCCGAAAGGCGTGTTCAACGTCCTGCCGGGCTTCGGCCACACCGTGGGCAAGGCCCTGGCCCTGCACATGGACGTCGACACTCTGGTGTTCACCGGTTCGACCAAGATCGCCAAGCAGCTGATGGTCTACGCCGGCGAATCGAACATGAAGCGCGTCTGGCTGGAAGCCGGCGGCAAGAGCCCGAACATCGTCTTCGCTGACGCGCCGGACCTGAAGGCCGCCGCCGAAGCCGCCGCCAGTGCCATCGCCTTCAACCAGGGCGAAGTCTGCACCGCCGGCTCGCGCCTGCTGGTGGAAAAGTCGATCAAGGCCGAGTTCGTGCCGCTGGTCGTCGAAGCCATCAAGGCCTGGAAGCCGGGCAACCCGCTGGACCCGGAAACCAACGTCGGTGCGCTGGTCGACACCACCCAGATGAACAACGTGCTGAGCTACATCCAGGCGGGCCACGACGACGGCGCCAGGCTGGTGGCCGGCGGCAAGCGCACCCTGGAAGAGACCGGCGGCACCTACGTCGAGCCGACCATCTTCGACGGCGTGACCAACGCCATGCGCATCGCCCGTGAAGAGATCTTCGGCCCGGTGCTGTCGGTCATCGAGTTCACCGATGCCGAGGAAGCCGTCCGCATCGCCAACGACACTCCGTACGGCCTGGCCGCTGCGGTATGGACCAGCGACCTGTCCAAGGCGCACCTGACCGCCAAGGCGCTGCGCGCCGGCAGCGTGTGGGTGAACCAGTACGACGGCGGAGACATGACCGCACCGTTCGGTGGCTTCAAGCAGTCCGGCAACGGCCGCGACAAGTCGCTGCACGCGTTCGACAAGTACACCGAGCTGAAGGCCACTTGGATCAAACTCTAAGGACGGCGCGGGGGAGCTCGCTCCCTCCGTAACGACCTTATCGATCCAGGCCTGGCCAGGTCGGCCCCGTTCAGGGGTCGCTCTGACAAGAGCCAAACCTGCGGCCGGGTTTCCCTCTGGGAAGCCCGGCCGTTGTGCATTGCGCATCGGGCAACCTGACGGGCCCGGCGTGCGCTCCGGATGGAACGGGAGAAAGACAATGCGTTGGGGTGCCTATTCTGCGGTCTGCCTGTCGGTCATCAGTATCGGCCTGGCCCTCGGGCTGACCATGCCGCTGGTGTCGCTGCGCCTCGAAAGCTGGGGCTATGGCAGCTTCGCCATTGGCGTCATGGCGGCGACGCCCGCGGTGGGTGTGCTGCTGGGGGCCGCACTGGCCGGCCGGCTCGCGGCGCGTATCGGTACGCCGCGGCTGATGCAGCTGTGCCTGATTTCGGGGGCCTTCTCGGTCGGCCTGCTGGCGTTGCTGCAGAGTTATCCGGTCTGGCTGCTGCTGCGCCTGCTGATCGGCGTGCAACTGACCGTGGTGTTCATCCTCGGTGAAAGCTGGATCAACCAGCTGGCCATCGAGAAATGGCGTGGTCGCCTGGTGGCGCTGTATGGCACCGGCTATGCGCTGAGCCAGTTGTCCGGCCCGGTGCTGCTGACCTTCATCGGCACTGCCGATGACCGTGGCTTCTGGTTCAGCGGGTGCCTGCTGATCGGCGGTTCGCTGCTGCTGCTCGGCCGTGGCGGCGCGCCCAAGGTCGATCCGCACAGCGCTTCCGGGCGCGGGCTGTTCGGCTTCTGCGCGCAGTTGCCGGCGATCGCTTGGGCGGTGGTGCTGTTCGCCGGTTTCGAGGCGATGATCCTCACCCTGCTGCCGGTCTACGGCGTGCAACAGGGCTTCACCCAGGCAGTGGCGCTGGCGATGGTCAGCACGGTGGTCATCGGCGATGCGCTGCTGCAACTGCCCATCGGCTGGCTGGCGGATCGCATCTCCCGGCAGACGCTGTTCAAGGGCTGCGGCCTGGTGCTGCTGGCGAGCAGCCTGGGCATTCCGCCATTGCTGCACGGTCCGGTGATCTGGCCGGTGCTGGTACTGTTCGGCGCCAGCGCGGGCGGGCTGTTCACCCTGTCGCTGATCCTCATCGGAGAGCGTTACCGGGACGATGCCCTGGTTCGTGCCAATGCGCACATCGCCCAGCTTTGGGGGATCGGCTGCCTGATCGGTCCGCTGGCCACGGGCGCCGCGAGCCAGTGGATCAGCGGTCATGCATTGCCGATGGTAATGGCGCTGGGCGCGGCGGGCTTCGTCGTGCTGGTGTCCTACCGCGGCCTGCCGCCGGCCATGCAGGCGACCGACGCCGAGCTGCAGCGGGAGCGTTTCTAAAGCATCTTCTCCAGCCCGATGGCACCGGCGACCCAGGCATTGAAGCGGCGCCAGAGGTTGCCCGGTTCATGGTGCCGCGTGTGGCGTTGGCCGTCGCGCTCGTCGATCCAGACCAACCGGGGCCGCGCGCCGCTGCGGTCGATCTTCACCTGGTAGCTGACGTTGGGCGACATGCCGGTCAGTGCCAGGCGGCGAACCTGTTCGGCCAGTTCCGGGCTGTCGACGATGACCCCGACTTCGGTGTTCCACAGCACCGAGCGCGGGTCGAAGTTCAGCGAGCCGACGAACACCTGCCGGCGGTCGAACACCGCCGCCTTGCTGTGCAGGCTGGCGCTGCTGGAGCCGCGCACCATCCAGGGGGCGCCGGCGATGCGCTGGTCCGGTTCGGCGCGCAGTTCGAAGAGTTTCACTCCGTGCTCCAGCAGGGCCATGCGGTACGGCGCGTAGCCGGCGTGGACGGCCGGTACGTCGGTTGCCTCCAGCGAGTTGGTCAGCAGGCGCACGCTGACGCCCTGGTCGGCGCGCCGGGTCAGGTAGTCGACCCCGGCGCGGGTCGGTACGAAGTAGGCCGAAACCAGGATCAGCTCATGGGAAACCCCGTCGAACAGCGGGGCGAGTTGGGTGCTCAGCAGTTGCTCGGGCCGGGAGTCGCCCTGGTCGAGCACTTTCAGCGGAGCGTCCCAGATGGCGTGGGCGGGCGCCCACACCAGGTCGTCCAGCCAGTTGTCCAGGTGCGGCCGGTTGCTGCTGAGGTTGAGCCGTGCGATATAGCCCGAGCGCTTGACCCGCGCACGCTCCAGGTAGCGGTCGAGGCGGCGCCGGACGCCGTCCAGCTCCTTCTTGCCCGGCCGGCTCCAGAGGTAGTCCTCGATGGGGCGGCTCAGGGTGCTGTTCCAGTACTGGTCGAAGCTCACCCCGAGGGACTGGGCGACCGGCCCGACGCCGAGCAGGTCGAGGTCGCTGAAATTCATCTCGGCCTTGGCGCCGAAGTACTCGTCGCCCAGGTTGCGGCCGCCGACAATGGCCACGCTGTCGTCCGCCAGCCACAGCTTGTTGTGCATGCGCCGGTGCTGCTCGGAGAGGTTGAACAGGCGCCCCATGTTGCGGGTGAAACCGGTGCTGCGGCCCAGGTGCAGCGGGTTGAACAGGCGGATCTGGATGTTCGGGTGGGCGGCGAGGGTGCCCAGCTCGTAGTCCCAGCCGTCGCTGCTGGTGTCGTCGATCAGCACGCGTACGCGCACGCCCCGGTCGGCGGCGCGCAGCAACTCGCGGATCACGGCGCGGGTGGTGAGGCCGTCGTGGACGATGTAGTACTGGATGTCGAGGCTGCGCTGGGCCTTGCGGATCAGTTCGGCGCGGGCGAGGAAGGCGTCGATGCTGGAGGCCAGCAGGTGGAAGCCGGACTGGCCGGGATGGGCCGCGGCCTGCTCGCTGATCTGGTTGTCCAGCCGGGTGCCCTGCACCGGCAGCACGTGCGAAGGCTCGGGCGGTGGCGCACTGGCGCAACCCCCCAGGACCAGCAGGATCGGCAGGAGCAGGCGATGAAGCAATGAGAAGTCTCCGACAAGCCCGCCGGTGACGGGCTGCGGAAGATTCTAGCCGCTGGATCGCGTGGGCGGTCAGCCGCCGAGGGTTTCCTTGAAGCGGTACCAGGCCATCCCTAAGGCCAGCAGCGGCGAGCGCAGCAGCTTGCCGCCGGGGAAGGTGATGTGCGGCACCTTGGCGAACAGTTCGAAACCGCTGCCGTGCTGGCCGGCGATGGCTTCGGCGAGCAGCCTGCCGGCCAGGTGCGTGGCATTCACCCCGTGGCCGGCGTAGGCCTGGGCGAAGTACACGTTGGGTTGGTTCGGCAGGCGGCCGATCTGCGGCAGGCGGTTGGCGCCGATGCCGATCATGCCGCCCCACTGGTAGTCGATGCGGACGTTCGCCAGGTGAGGGAACACCTTGAGCATCTTCGGCCGCATGTAGGCGGCGATGTCCGCCGGATCGCGGCCCGAATAGTGACAGGCGCCGCCGAACAGCAGGCGGTTGTCGGCGGAGAGTCGGTAGTAGTCCAGCGCTACGCGCTGGTCGCACACCGCCATGTTCTGCGGCAACAGGGCGTGGGCCTGCTCGGCGGACAGCGGCTCGGTGGCGATCACGTAGCTGCCGGCCGGCAGCACCTTGCCGTCGAGGTAGTGATTCAGGCCATTCTGGTAGGCGTTGCAGGCGATCACCAGGGTCTTGGCGCGTACGCTGCCGCCGGCGGTGCGCACGCGCACTTCGCTGCCGTAGTCGATCGCCGTGACCTTCGAATTTTCGAACAGGCGCACGCCCAGGCTCTGCGCTGCGGCGGCTTCGCCCAGGGCGAGGTTGAGCGGGTGCAGGTGGCCGGAGCCCATGTCCACCATGCCGCCGACGTACTGGTCGGAGCCGACGATGGAGCGCATTTCCTCTTTCGGGACCATACGCAGTTCGTGGCGGTAGCCGAGGCTTTTCAGTTCGTCGAAATCTTCCTGGAAGCCTTCGACGTCCGACGACTTGTTGGCCAGGTCGCAGTAGCCCCAGATCAGATCGCAGTCGATGGAGTACTGTTCGACGCGGCGGCGGACGATCTCCACGGCTTCCAGGCCCATCAGCTTGAGTTCGCGCACGCCGTCGGCACCGATCACCGGTTCGAACTGCTCGACGCCGTGGCCGACCCCGCGAATCAGTTGGCCGCCGTTGCGCCCGCTGGCGCCCCAGCCGATCCGGTGGGCCTCGAGCAGCACCACCGAGAGGCCGCGCTCGGCCAGTTCGATAGCGGTGCTCAACCCGGAGAAGCCACCGCCGATGATGCACACGTCAGCCTTTTCCTCACCGGCCAGGGGAGGCACTTCGAGGCGTCGATTGACGCTTGCGGCGTAGTAGGAAGGGGCGTGATGGTCGGTGTGCACCGGCTGGTGAACGCGGGCGTTCATGTGCGATATCCTGATTTTTATGTTGTTAAAATTTTACGCAGGATAAACGCCGACTTCCCGCCACGCCAATAGCCGGAGCCGTAAAAAGAGCTGGAAAGTTGTAAAAGTCTGGCAGGTTGCCGCGATCAGCCGGAATTCAATCCGCTCTCAATCCGGGATGGGTAAAGTCAGGCTTTCCTTTACTTCTTCCATGACGATGTAGCTCTTGGATTCGCGCACGTGCGGCAGCTTGAGCAGGATGTCGCCCAGCAGCTTGCGGTAGGAGGCCATCTCCGAGATGCGCGCCTTCACCAGGTAGTCGAAGTGGCCCGAGACGAGGTGGCATTCCAGCACGTGGGGCAGCTTGAGCACCGAACGGCGGAAGTCCTCGAAGGTATCGCCGGACTTGTAGTCCAGGCTGATCTCGACGAATACCAGCAGGCTGGCCTTGAGGTACTGCGGGTTGAGGCGGGCGTTGTAGCCCATGATGATCCCTTCGCGCTCCAGCCGCCGTACACGCTCGGTACAGGGCGTGGTGGAAAGGCCGACCCGTTCGCCCAGTTCGGTGAAGGAGATTCGGCCTTCTTCCTGCAGGATGCGCAGGATATTGCGGTCGATCTTGTCCAGTTCGCGGCGGCTTTGGTGTTGGGTTCTCATCGGGGGACCGGCGTCGGCTTTGGGGGAATGTCGGCAATATAGTCGGTTGTGCAGGGAATATCACTGGTTGCGCTTGAACTTCCGGCGGTCGTTGGCCAGCCTGTAGACCCATGCTCCCACTGTAAGGTCGGAGCCAGACGTTTTTCCCCTGGAGCCCGGCATGTCGTTACCGCGTCTGCGCACTGCCCTGTTGCTGCTGTTGCTGATCCTGGCGCTGGCGGCGGGCGGCGTGTGGCTGGCGGTCCCGCGGCTGCTGGCCGGCGCCGGCGTGAGCATCGAGCAGTGGCAGGGCCTGGGTGTTTCGCGCACCGGACTGCGGCTGGAGCACCTCGCGCTGCAGCGCCAGACCCCGGAGGGCGGCCGGCTCGCGGTTCGCCTCGAACGACTGCGGGTGGGCTGGCCGCAGTATGCGGATGGTCGTTGGCGGTTGGCGGAAGTGTCGGCGCAGACTCTGGACGTGCGGCAGTGGCCGGACGCGGTGGAAAGCTCGGGCGCACTGCCGGCGCCAGAGCAACTGGGGCGCTGGCTGGCGTTGTTGCCCGGCCGTCTGGCCCTGGAGCGGGTGAGCGTCGAACTGCCCTGCGCCCGCGAGCAGCGCTGCTCGCTGAACGGCAGCGCGCACTGGGAGCAACTGCCGGGTGGCGCCGCCGCATTGGGTGGCGAGTTGCGCCAGGGCGGCCAGCAAATGGCCTTCAACGGGTTGCTGCAGCCCGGCGAGGGACAATGGCGCCTGCAACTGGACAGCTATCTGGATAACGAGCCACTGCTGTCCCTGCAATCGAGCTGGGCGCCGGCTAGCCGCCAGCTTGCCGGAACCCTGGCCAGCCCCGCGGTGCCACCGGTCCAGGCGGTGCGCAACTGGTTCGGCATGTGGCTGCCCACGCCGAACCTGCCGCTGCCGATTCCCGAAGCCGGCCGCCTGCGCCTGAGCTGGGACGCCACCCTGGCCGGTGATGCCGCCTGGCCGGACTGGCCGGGGCTGCGCGATGGCCGCGGCAGCGTCGATCTTGCCCTGCAACTCCCCCAGCCTTGGCCACTGCCCGGCCTGGGTAACCTGCAGGGGGACCTGCGGCTGGTCGCCAGCGCCGGTGAAACGGGCTGGCGGCCCTCGGTGATCGGCGGCGACCTGCGCCTGTCCGATCTCTACGGCGACTGGCTGCAGGCGCTGCCGGTCGGCCTGCGCCCGGCGCGCCTGACATTGCGCCTGGAGCCCGGCGTGGACGACGAGGCCGGCAGCGTGCGGGCCGACCTGCGCGCCATCGGCGCCGCCGACCTGCGCCTGCGCTCGCGGGTGGCGCTGCTGGAAGCGACCCCTCTGGCGCTGCAATTGAATGAGGCGCGACTGGAGGGCAAGGTTCCGCACCTGGACGTGGCTGGCCTGCGCGCGGCCAACAGCCGTCTCGATATGCGCTTCGACGGCCGGGTGGACAGGCAGTCGGCGACCCTGGCCTTCGCTGCCGGCCCGCACGTGCAGGTCGGTACCCTGAGCGGGCCGGCAGCGCTCAGGATCAGCAAGCTCAGCGCCATCCTCGGCAAGGGCGCCTTCAACCTGGCCTATCCCGCCGATGCCCCACTGGGCCTGCAACTGGCCGCGCCACTGCAACTGGCACTGGGCGAACTGCGCCAACCCCGCGTCAAGCCGCTGGCCTGGAGTGCCAAGGGTGAGTTGTCCGTCAGCCTCGATGTCCAGCAGTTCAAGGGGCGGTTGCAGAACGGCGGCGGGCTGAACGCCACGGTCGATCTGAGCAACGCGGCGAACACGGGGCTGAGTCTCGACGCGCGGCTGCCGGAGTTTTTCCTGCGTACCGGCAACCCGCTGGAGAAGTCCCTGGCTGACTGGCCGCCGCTGCTCAGCCTGAACAACGGCAAGGCGAGTCTCGCGCTGAACTGGCGTCTACCACCGGGCAGCGCGCCGCAGAACCTCGATCTGCAACTGCGCGGGCAGGGGCTGGAAGGCGTCTATGACCGCAGCGAAGTTCACGGGCTCGACCTGCAGGCGAAGCTCGGCCTGAAAGGCACGCAGCTGGAGCTGCAGTTGCCGCAGCTGAAGATCGCCACGCTCAACCCCGGTGTGACACTCGGCCCGCTGATCCTGCAGGGCAACTACAAGGCCGCATTGGCGGCACCCTTGGCTGGCCGTATCGATTGGCGCCAGGCGGAGCTGGCGCTGTTCGACGGGCGCGCCTGGCTGCCGGCTGGCGCGGTGGATCTTTCCGCACCGGGCCAGGGTCAGATGCTCAAGCTCGAAGGCCTGTCGCTGGAGGCGATCCTCAAGGCCTATCCGGCGGAAGGACTGACCGGCACGGGAATCCTCGACGGCACGCTGCCGCTGCGTCTGGAGAAGGGGAAGTTGAATATTCGCGGCGGCCAGGTCGCCGCACGCGAGCCGGGGGTGCTGCAGTTCCGTTCGGAGAAGATCCGCTCCCTGGGACGGAGCAACCCGGCCATGCAATTGCTGGCGACCGCCATCGACGATTTCCGCTACGACAAGCTGTCCAGCACAGTGGATTATGATGACACCGGCAAGCTGCTGCTCGCCCTGAGCCTGAGCGGGCACAACCCCGCGCTGGAGCAGGGCCGGCCGATCAACCTCAACGTCAACCTGGAGGAGAACGTGCCCAAGCTGCTCACCAGCCTGCAACTGAGCGAGCGGGTCAGCGACACCATTCGCCAGCGCGTGCAGGAGCGCCTGCGCAACGACCCGGCCGCCGCGCCATGACCGCAAGGAGAACCCCAATGCGCCTTCGCGCCTTACTCCCATTCCTGCTCCTGGCCGGCCTCGCCCAGGGCTGCACGCCCACCGTGCAACTGGCCGCCCCGAAGGAGCCGATCAACATCAACCTCAACGTGAAGATCGAGCACGAGATCTATATCAAGGTCGACAAGGCGCTCGACGGCATCATCAACGAGAACAGCGGCCTGTTCTGAGAAGGAGCCTTTTCATGAAATTGCACCGCAAACTGGGTACCGCGCTGGTTGCCCTCTGCCTCAGCCTGCCGGTCATGGCGATGAGCCTGGAGCAGGCCATGTCCGCCCTCGGCGGCGCCAAGTCCCAGGGACTGGTCGGCGAGCAGGCCGACGGCTACCTGGGCGTCGTCAGCAACAGCGGCCAGGCCGCCGACATCGCCGCGCAGATCAACGCCGCGCGCCGTGCCGAGTACCAGAAGGTCGCCAGCCAGAGCGGCGCCACCCTCAAGGACGTGGAAACCCTGGCCGGGAAGAAGGCCATCGAGCGCACGCCTTCGGGGCAGTACGTGCAGGTCAATGGTCAGTGGGTGCGCAAGTAGGCCTTCCAAGGGAATTTCCCTGCCCGCCGTCGCCCGTGGCGGAGGGCGGGGAGAGGGCCATCGGAGGCAGGTAAGTCGTGCCTGGTCGGGCTCTGGCGAGAGAAGTTCCGGCAGATTGATCGTCGTTCGATATTTCTTCCTGATCTGGCGAAAATTTCGCCAGATCCTCGACCATTCGGTCTCAGGTGAAAAGCGCTTTATCCTGGTGGATGTCCCTCCACAATTGCGGCTTTTGCCAGGATTTTTCGACAAATACCAATTGTTAAATAGTGAATATCACTGACGCTGTCTTCCTATACTGCGCGCATCTACGTTCAGAATAAAAAACGTCCGCGTTCTGACGCGGCGTGGGAGGCAAAGAATGCGTGTTCTGGTGCTCGGCAGCGGTGTGATCGGTACCGCCAGTGCTTACTATCTCGCCCGTGCCGGCTTCGAAGTGGTCGTCGTCGACCGCCAGCCCGGCCCGGCCCTGGAAACCAGCTTCGCCAACGCCGGCCAGGTGTCCCCTGGCTATGCCTCGCCCTGGGCCGCCCCGGGCATTCCGCTCAAGGCCATGAAGTGGCTGATGCAGACCCACGCCCCGCTGGCCATCAAGCTGACCGGCGACCCCAGCCAGTACGCCTGGATGTGGCAGATGCTGCGCAACTGCAACGCCAAGAGCTACGCGGTGAACAAGGAGCGCATGGTGCGCCTGTCCGAGTACAGCCGCGACTGCCTCGACGAACTGCGCGCCGAGACCGGTATCACCTACGAAGGCCGCTCCCTGGGCACCACCCAGCTGTTCCGCACCCAGGCCCAGCTGGATTCCGCCGCCAAGGACATCGCCGTCCTGGAAAGCACCGGCGTTCCCTATGAAGTGCTCGATCGCGCCGGCATCGCCCGCGTCGAGCCGGCCCTGGCCAAGGTGGCCGACAAGCTGGTCGGCGCCCTGCGCCTGCCCAACGACCAGACCGGCGACTGCCAGATGTTCACCACCAAGCTGGCCGAGATGGCCAAGGCCCTGGGTGTGGAGTTCCGCTTCGGCCAGGACATCCAGCGCCTGGACTTCGCCGGCGACCGCATCAACGGCGTCTGGGTCGATGGCGAACTGGTCACCGCCGACCGCTACGTGCTGGCGCTGGGCAGCTACTCGCCGCAGATGCTCAAGCCGCTGGGCATCGACGCCCCGGTCTACCCGCTCAAGGGCTACTCGTTGACCGTGCCGATCACCAACCCGGACATGGCACCGACCTCGACCATCCTTGACGAGACCTACAAGGTCGCGATCACCCGCTTCGACCAGCGCATCCGCGTGGGCGGTATGGCGGAAATCGCCGGCTTCGACCTGTCGCTGAACCCGCGCCGCCGCGCCACCCTGGAAATGATCACCACCGACCTCTACCCGGAAGGCGGCGACGTCAGCCGGGCGGAGTTCTGGACCGGCCTGCGCCCGGCGACCCCGGATGGCACCCCGATCGTCGGCGCCACCCGCTACCGCAACCTGTTCCTCAACACCGGCCACGGCACCCTGGGCTGGACGATGGCGTGCGGCTCGGGTCGCTACCTCGCCGACCTGATGGCGAAGAAGCGTCCGCAGATCAGCACCGAAGGTCTGGACATCTCCCGCTACGGTTCCGCCTCGGAGGCTCAGAATGGCCATCCAGCGCCTGCACACTAATCAGCGGATGAGCCAGGCCGTTGTCCACAACGGCACGGTGTACCTCGCCGGACAGGTGGCGGACGATCTTTCCGGTGACGTCGAGCAGCAGACCCGCGAGGTCCTGGCCAGTATCGAGCGTCTGCTCGAAGAGGCCGGCACCGATACCTCGCGGATCCTCTCGGCGACCATCTACCTGAAGAACGTCGCCGTGGATTTCGCCGGGATGAACAGCGTCTGGGACCAGTGGCTGCCGCAGGGTGCCGGCCCGGCCCGCGCCACCGTCGAGGCCCGGCTGTGCTACCCGGAGATCCGGGTCGAGATCTCGGTCATCGCCGCCCTGCCCTGATTGTTTTTGCGTGGCCCGGCCGCAGTGCCGGGTTTTTTTCGCCTTCTGTTCTTGATCCACCCCACAAGAGAGCCTCGCCATGCGTCCCGCCCGTGCCCTGATCGATCTTGCCGCCCTGCGCCACAACTACCGTCTGGCCCGTGAAGTCAGCGGCGCGCGAGCGCTGGCGGTGGTCAAGGCCGATGCCTACGGCCACGGTGCCGTGGTCTGTGCCCGCGCTCTGGAAGCCGAGGCCGACGGTTTCGCCGTAGCCTGCATCGAGGAAGCGCTGGAGTTGCGCGACGCCGGCATCCGCGCGCCGATCCTGCTGCTCGAAGGCTTCTTCGAAGCCAGCGAGCTGGAACTGATCGAAGCGCATGACCTGTGGTGCGTGGTGCACTCGGCCTGGCAACTGGAGGCCATCGAGCGCGCCCGTCCGGACAAGCCGCTGACCCTCTGGCTGAAGATGGACTCGGGCATGCACCGCGTCGGCTTCTTCCCGCAGGACTACGCTGCCGCCCTGGCGCGCCTGAAGGCGCTGCCCCATGTGGCCAAGGTGGTACTGATGAGCCACTTCGCCCGCGCCGACGAACTGGGCTGCGTGCGTACCCAGGAGCAGGTCGCGGCCTTCCAGGCAGTGCGCGAAGCCGTGGGCCAGGGCCATGAAGTCAGCCTGCGCAATTCCCCCGGCATCCTCGGCTGGTCCGAAGTGCCCAGCGACTGGGTGCGCCCCGGCATCATGCTCTACGGCGCCACCCCGTTCGAACAGGCGCACCCGCTGGCCGACCAGCTGCGCCCGGTGATGACCCTGGAATCCAAGATCATCAGCCTCCGCGAACTGCCGGCCGGCGAGCCGGTGGGCTACGGCGCGCGCTTCGTCGCCGACCGTCCGGTACGCGTCGGCGTGGTGGCGATGGGGTACGCCGACGGCTATCCGCGCCATGCGCCGGATGGCACGCCGGTGTTCATCGACGACAAGCCCAGCCGCATCATCGGCCGGGTGTCGATGGACATGCTCACCGTCGATCTGACCGACCTGCCGGCCGCCGGCCTGGGCAGTCGCGTCGAGCTCTGGGGGCCGAACGTTCCCGCCAGCCAGCTCGCTGCACTCTGCGGCAGTATTCCCTACCAGCTGTTCTGCAACCTCAAGCGCGTGCCGAGGGTCTATAGCGGCGAGTGACGGGGACCGTCCGTAAAGTTTGCGCAGGATCGACAGTCGATCTGTTGTAAATACTGAACGGTGTTGCCATGATACGTGGCACTTGGAACCCGCTCGGCTCAAGCCGTTTGCGGGTTCTGCCTTTCAGAGCCTGCCTGAACACAAGAATAAGGAGGACCCCACCCTTGGACGTCGGTGCTCGTCTGCAAGCCATCCGTAAGCTCAAAGGTTTGTCCCAGCGCGAACTCGCCAAACGGGCGGGTGTGACCAACAGCACGATCTCGATGATCGAGAAGAACAGCGTCAGCCCCTCCATCAGCTCGCTGAAGAAAGTGCTGGGTGGTATTCCGATGTCCCTGGTCGAGTTCTTCTCCCTGGATCTGGAACAGAACAGCAATACCCCGGTGGTCTACAAGGCAGACGAACTCAGCGACCTGTCCAGCGGCTCGATCATCATGAAGCTGGTCGGCAAGGACTATCCCAGTCGCGCCATCACCCTCCTCGACGAGACTTATCCGCCGGGCTCCGACACTGGCGACGACATGTACGCCCACGAAGGCGAAGAGACTGGCGTACTGGTCGAAGGCCGCCTGGAGCTGACTGTCGGCGATGAGATCTTCGTGCTCGAACGCGGCGACAGCTACTATTTCGATAGCACCAAGCCCCACCGTTTCCGCAATCCATTCGATGCCCCGGCGCGGCTGATCAGCGCCACCACACCGGCAAATTTTTGAACAGCCGGTAGGACCGGCCAGACCAGCTGCGACCTAATGCCGCAAGGCCCGACAAGGTAGTGCAATTGTTTCGAGCTTGCCGGCTTTGCCGTTATACTTGCGCCCGCCCGCGCGGCCCGAGACTGTGATGACTGCTACCGCGCCTGGGTGTGATAAGCCACGATGAGGGTGAAAGGGTGAACCTGATTAAAAAAATGCTGGCAGCCCAAGCTGCCGTGCTGGCCCTGTGGGCTGTAAGCGCTCAGGCCGCGACCAACGATGACGCCATTGCCAAGCGTCTCGAACCAGTGGGGAAAGTCTGCGTACAGGGTCAGGAATGCGAAGGCGTTGGCGCCGTCGCATCGGCCGGTGGCGGCGGTGCTCCGCGTTCGGGTGAAGAGATCGTCGGCAAGGTCTGCACCAACTGCCACGGCACCGGCTTGCTGGGCGCGCCGAAAGTGGGCGACAAGGCTGAATGGGACAAGCGTGCGAAGGAGCAGGGTGGTATCGATGGCCTGCTGGCCAAGGCCATCTCCGGCTTCAACGCCATGCCGCCGAAAGGCACCTGTGCCGACTGCTCGGATGACGAGCTGAAAGCCGCGATTCATAACATGTCTGGCCTGTAAGCGCCGGCCTGTGCCGAAAGAGCCGCCTCCGGGCGGCTTTTTCATGCCTGCGATCTGTGCAGCACTGCGCGGCGAAACCGCTCCAGCGCCTGCTGCTGGCGGGGCTGACGGTCAGTACGGAACGAGCGAGCTTGCGCGCGAACCGCACGGCCGTCTGCCGGCGGATCGCGGACAAGATCCGCCGGGACACGGGCATGAAAAAAGGCGGGCCCTTGCGGTACCCGCCTTCTATACGCGTGGGGCGATCAGTCTTCGAGGAACTCGACCTGACCATTGACCAGGGACTTCACCCGGGCCAGGGATTCTACGCGGTAGCCTTCGCTTTCCAGCAGGGCGCGGCCTTCCTGGAAGGACTTCTCGATGACTATCCCTAAGCCGGCGATACTGGCGCCCGCCTGCTGGATCAGATCGATCAGCGCCTTGGCGGCGTGGCCGTTGGCGAGGAAGTCGTCCACCACCAGCACGTGGTCGGCGCTGGTCAGGTGCTTGGCGGAGATGGCGATGGTGCTTTCGGTCTGCTTGGTGAAGGAGAAGACCTTGGAGATCAGCAGATCGTTCTTCAGCGTCAGCGACTGGAACTTGCGGGCGAAGATCACTGGGATGCCCAGTTCGAGGCCGGCCATGACCGCCGGGGCGATACCCGAGGCCTCGATGGTGACGATCTTGGTGATGCCCTGGTTCTTGAAGCGTTCGGCGAACTCGTGGCCGATCTGCTTCATCAGCGCCGGGTCGATCTGGTGGTTGAGGAAGGCGTCTACCTTGAGGACCTGTTCGGAAAGAACGATGCCTTCGCTGCGAATTTTGTCTTTGAGAGTGTTCACGGGGGTGCTTCCGGAGCGGCTGTCGCTGATGAAGCGCGTAATTCTACAATGCCGGCGGGGTTCTGCGCGACGTTCCGACCAGTGCAATTGCTGATCTAATGGACAGTTTTTCGATGGGCGGCCGCGCGTGATCCCGGTGCGCTGCCTTTCTGTAAGGGCGCGCTTGCCCGCGAACCCGGTCGGCGTCGGAGCTGCCGGAAAATCCTGTTCGCGAGCAAGCTCGCTCCTACAGGTAATTAGATCAGCGCTTGAGCATCGCCCGGATATCCGCCAGCGCGGAGTTGCCCTTGGCCACCTTGACCTCCGGCGGCGCGTCTTCCTGGCCTTCCCAGACCAGGTCCTCGGGCGGCAGCTCGTCGAGGAAGCGGCTGGGCGAGCAGTCGATGATCTCGCCGTACTGCTTGCGCTTGGCGGCGAAGGTCATGGCCAGGTTCTTTTTCGCCCGGGTAATGCCCACGTAGGCCAGGCGCCGCTCTTCCTCGATGGTGTCGGCTTCGATGCTGGAGCGGTGCGGGAGGATTTCCTCTTCCACGCCGAGAATGAACACGTAGGGGAATTCCAGACCCTTGGACGCGTGCAGGGTCATCATCTGCACGCCGTCGGCGCCTTCTTCCTCTTCCTGCTGGCGCTCCAGCATGTCGCGCAATACCAGCTTGGCGATGGCCTGTTCGATGGTCATGTCGCCTTCTTCGTCGCGCTCCAGGGTGTTCTTCAGCGCGTCGATGAGGAACCACACGTTGCCCATGCGGAAATCGGCGACCTTGTCGCTGGAGGCGTTCTGCCGCAGCCAGTTCTCGTAGTCGATGTCCATCACCATGCTGCGCAGCGCGCCGATCGGATCATTGCCGGCGCACTGCTCGCGGACCTTGTCGATGAAGCGCTTGAAGCGCTGCAGGCGCTCGACGTAGCGGGCATCCAGATGCTCGGCCAGGCCCATTTCCTCGATGGCGTTGAACATCGAGGAACCGCGCTCGGTGGCGTAGTTGCCGAGCTTTTCCAGGGTGGCGGAGCCGATTTCCCGACGCGGCACGTTGATCACCCGGAGGAAGGCGTTGTCATCGTCCGGGTTCACCAGCAGGCGGAAATAGGACATCAGGTCCTTCACTTCCTGGCGTCCGAAGAAGCTGGTGCCGCCTGACAGGTGATAGGGAATCTGGTGGTGCTGAAGTTTCAGTTCGATCAGTTTCGCCTGGTAGTTGCCCCGGTAGAGGATGGCGAATTCGCTATAGGGTCGCTGCGTCTTCAGGTGGATGGTGAGGATCTCCATCGCCACCCGCTCGGCCTCGGACTCCTCGTTGCGGCAGCGGATCACCCGGATCGGGTCGCCTTCGCCCATCTCGCTCCACAGTTGCTTCTCGAACACGTGGGGATTGTTGGCGATGAGGATGTTGGCGCATTTGAGGATGCGGCTGGTGGAGCGGTAGTTCTGCTCCAGCATCACCACCTTCAGCGACGGGAAGTCTTCCTTCAACTGCATCAGGTTTTCCGGGCGCGCGCCGCGCCAGGCGTAGATCGACTGGTCGTCGTCGCCCACCACGGTGAAGTGCGCGCGCTGCTGCACCAGCATCTTCACCAGCAGGTACTGGCTGGCGTTGGTGTCCTGGTATTCGTCCACCAGCATGTAGCGCACGCGGTTGCGCCACTTGTCGAGGATCTCCGGGTGCTCCTGGAACAGCTTCACCGGCTGCAGGATGAGATCGTCGAAGTCCACCGCGTTGTACGCCTTGAGCGTGCGCTGGTAGTGCAGGTAGACCATTGCAGCGGTCTGTTCCTTGGGATTGCGTGCCTTTTCCAGGGCTTCTTCCGGAAGGATCAGGTCGTTTTTCCAACTGCCGATCAGGCCCTTGATCTCGTCCAGACCGTCATCGCCGGAATACTCCTTCTGCATGATGTCGGTCATCAGCGCCTTCACATCGCTCTCGTCGAAGATCGAGAAGCCGGGCTTGTAGCCCAGGGCCGCGTGTTCCTTGCGGATGATGTTCAGGCCCAGGTTGTGGAAGGTCGAGACGGTCAGGCCCTTGCCCTCGCCGGGACGCAACAGGGTGCTGACGCGCTCCTTCATCTCGCGGGCGGCCTTGTTGGTGAAGGTCACCGCGACGATGTACTGGGCGCGGATGCCGCACTGCTGCACCAGGTAGGCGATCTTGCGGGTGATCACGCTGGTCTTGCCGGAGCCGGCGCCGGCCAGCACCAGGAGCGGGCCGCCGACGTAGTTCACGGCCTCTTGCTGCCGGGGATTGAGTCGGGACATGAAAGGCGGGGGTCTGTAGTGGAGCGGGCGCGTATTCTAGCAGGCCATGCCGGGCGCCGGGGTGCCGCTCGGAATAGCGGCGATCTGTGACGGGATCGTGCTTCCTGGTTTTGGATAAATCCGTACTTGTATTAGGCTTGTGAAGGCAATAGTTGAAGAAAACTCTTAAGAGTTTCTCGGAAGCCGCGTCCGTATCGGGGGAGCCGGATACGACGGAGGCTTCAAAACCGGGAGGGCAGGCACAGGGACGGCGCCATGTTTCTTCCCATCGCATGGACATGGGGGTCGCTTGGTAGCGTCGGTCGAACCAGCGCGCCTGCTCCTGTTGGCGGAAACGCCGCAGTGGGCCCAGCTACTTCGCGGGCACCTGGCCGCGTTGGGACAGGGCTATTCGCTGATCACCGCGCCCTCCTGGGAGGCCGCCAGCAGCCTGTTCGATGAGGAACAGGTCGGCCTGGTCCTGGCCACGCCTGGCAAGCTGCCGTGTCCACACCAGTGTCACCTGCCGATGGTCCTGCTGCTCGAACGCGAGCCCTCGGAGGATCCGGTGGGCGTCGCCGACTGGCTGGCTGCCGAAAGTCTCAATGCCGAAGTACTGCGCCGTTGCCTGCGCTACGTGCGCGAGCGCACCTCGCTGCAACACACCCTGCAGAGCCTGGCCGAACAGGACCCACTGACCGGCATCGCCAACCGCCAGGGCTTCCAGACCCTGCTCGCCGCCCGCCTCAGCGAGTGCGGCGGCCGTGGCCTGGCGCTGGGGCATCTGGACCTGGACAACTTCCGCCACGTCAACGATGCCCTCGGCCACCAGGCCGGCGACCGGCTGATCCTGCAGGTGGTCGGCCGTCTCAAGGCGCAGTTGGACAACGGTGACCAGATTGCCCGCCTGGGCAGCGACGAGTTCGCCCTGCTGCTGGATACCCGCCGTGACCCGGAACGGGTGGAGAAGATCGCCGAACACATCATCGAGGTCCTGGGCGAGCCCTACTGGGTCGAGGGCGAAAGCCTGCTGCTGGGTTGCAGCCTGGGCATGGCCAACGCCCGCGCCGGCGACAGCGCCGACCCGTTGATGTGGCACGCGCACATCGCCATGCAGCAGGCCAAGTCTCGCCAGGGCTGTACCTTCCATGTGTTCGATGACCGCATCAACCGCGGCGCGCGCAGCCTTGCGGACCTGGAGAGCGAACTGCGCCGAGCCCTGCGGCGCGACGAGCTGGAGCTGCACTACCAGCCGCGCCTGGACCTGCACGATGGCCGCATCGTCGGCCTGGAGGCGCTGGTGCGCTGGCGCCACCCCGACCGTGGCCTGCTTACGCCGGGGGACTTCGTACCGCTGGCGGAGGAGAGCGGGCTGATCGTGCCGCTCGGCTACTGGGTGATCTCCCGCGCCCTGCGCGACATGCAGTGGCTGCGCGGGCGCGGCCTGCCGCCGCTGCACATGGCGATCAACCTGTCGTTCCGCCAGTTCCAGGACAGCCAGTTGCTGCCGACCTTGGAGCGCCTGATCCGCGAGCGCGGCGTCGACGCCCGGTGGCTGGAGTTCGAGCTCACCGAAACCGCCGTGATGCGCCGCAGCGACCAGGTGCTGCAGACCATGCAGGTTCTCGGCCGGCTGGGTGTGCGCTTCTCGCTGGATGACTTTGGCACCGGTTTCTCGTCCTTCGTGCACCTCAACAGCCTGCCGATCACTCTGCTGAAGATCGACAAGAGCTTCGTCGGCGGCATGCACGAGCGCCCCGAGAACTTGCAACTGGTGCGGGCGATGATCAACCTGGCGCACAACCTGAACCTCGAGGTGGTGGCCGAGGGGGTCGAGACCATCGAGCAGCAGAACCAACTGAACCAGTTCGGTTGCGACCAGGCCCAGGGCTACTGGATCAGCCGCCCGCTGCCCCTGGCGGAGTTGACGCGTTTCCTGGTGTTCGGCGCCAATCGCGCCTTGCGCCTGCAGGATCCGATCAGTAGCTAGTGGCCTGTGTGGCTAATTCGACTAATCAATTTCGGCGCCAGGCTTCGCCATACTGCGTTGCCGCTCCTCACCGTAGCCCTGCTACGACTCGTCGCGGCGCCTTGTCTGGCAAACCCTGGCACTCGAACTTCAATTGCCGAATTAACCGTACAGGTCACTAGCAGGTGCCGAGGGCGTTGCCCGCCGCCTGCGGCCGCAGCAGCCGGGCGGTCTTGGCTTCGAACGCCAGGCACAGGCCGATCGCCGCGCACGCCAGCCCCGATGCCAGTCCCCACCACACGCCGCCAGGTCCCCAGCCAAGCGGGAAGGCGAGCAGCAGCGCCATCGGCACACCCACCAGCCAGTAGCCGGCCAGCCCGACCAGGAAGGTGGTGCGCGCATCCTTCAGGCCGCGAATCGCGCCCATAGCGATGCTCTGGGTGCCGTCGAACAGCTCGAACCAGGCGGCGATGGCCAGCAGGCTGACGGCCAGTTTCACCACCTCCTGGTTGGCTGGGTCGTCATGGTCGAGGAACAGGCCGATGACCACTTCCGGCGCCAGCCAGAACAGTGCGGCGAAGGCGAACATGCAACTGGCGCCGAAGCTGATTCCCAGCCGTCCGGCCCGGCGCGCCTCGACCAGTCGACCGGCGCCGTAGTGCTGGCCGATGCGGAAGGTCACCGCGTAGGAAATCCCCACCGGCACCATGAAGGCCACGTACACCGACTGGATGGCGATCTGGTGCGCGGCCAGCGCGGTGCTGCCGATGGCGCCCATGCACAGCGTGGCGACGGTGAACATCCCCGACTCCACCGCGTAGGTACCGCCGATGGACAGGCCCAGGCGCAGGGACTCGCCGATCACTTTGAAGTCCGGCCGCGACAGCCCGCGCAGCAGCGGATAGGCGCTGTAGGCCGGGTGCCAGCGCAGGTACAGCGCGAGGATCACCGGCAGGGCGTTCATCACCACGGCGGTGACCAGGCCGATCCCCGCCAGCCCCAGGCGCGGCAGGCCGAACAGGCCTTCGATGAAGGCGTAGTTGAGGGCGAAGTTGGCCAGCGCGCCGATCACGCTGATCGCCATGACCGGGCCGGTACGCTCGATGGCGCTGGTGAAGCCGCGCAGCACCATGAAGACCATGTAGCCGGGCAGGGCGAAGACGATGCTGCGCAGGAAGCTCAGGGTACCGGTGACGGTTTCCGGCGCCTGGCCGAACGTCAGCAGGATCGGCCCCAGGTTCCACAGCAGCAGCCCCGCCAGCAGCGACAGCGCGAGGCCGATCCACAGGCCGGCCTGGGTGGCCTGGACTACTCCAGATGTGTCCCGCGCCCCGTGACGAATGGCGACCAGGTTGCCGGTGGCGGCCACCACGCCGACGCAGAAGGTGGAGACCAGCGCATAGCTGGACGCGCCCAGGCCGCCGCTGGCCAGGGCCTCGCGGCCGAGCTTGCCCATCATCACCGTGTCGGTGAACACCATGGCCACGTAGGCCAGCTGAGCGGCGATCAGCGGGCCGGCCAGGCGGAGGATGGCGGCGAGTTCGTCACGGTACAGGCGTTTCATGAGTCAGGCTCAGTCAGCAGTAGCCCGCAGTGGGGCCGTCCGAATGGAAAGTTCCTCATTTTCCGGTGTCTGTACGGGTGGGCACAAAAGGAAAAAAACGATGCCATTCATGAGTCATACTCATGTCTGGTTGTCCCTGGAGTCCGCGATGAACCGTCAGTTGCCGCCCCTCTATGCCCTGCGCGCCTTCGAGGCCGCCGCCCGGCATGCCTCCTTCACCCGCGCCGCCGAGGAACTGGCGATCACCCAGAGCGCGGTGAGCCGGCACATCAAGACCCTGGAAGAGCACTTCGCCTGCCGCCTGTTCCAGCGGCGCGGCCGGCAACTGGAGCTGACCGAGCCGGCGCACCTGCTGCTGCCCGGCCTGCGCGACGGCTTCGATGCGTTGGAGCGCGCCTGTTCCAGCCTGCGCGCGGAGGAAGGTGTTCTGCGTCTGAAGGCGCCCTCGACTCTGACCATGCGCTGGCTGCTGGCGCGGTTGAGCAACTTCCGCATGCGCAACAGCGATGTCGAAGTGCAGTTGACCAGCGCCTGGATGGACGTGGACCGGGTGGATTTCGTTCACGAGCCCTTCGACTGCGCCGTGCTGCTCAGCGCCGGGCATTTCCCGCCGGATTGGGAGGCCACGCTGTTGTTCCCCGAGTACCTGATTCCGGTGGGCTCGCCCGCCTTGCTGGCGGACGGCCCCTGGGACGCCGAACGCCTGGCCGGCGCCGAGCTGCTGCATCCGACGCCGGACCGCCGCGATTGGCGTCGCTGGTTGCAGCGCATGGGGCTGAGCGAGCAGGTTTCGCTCAAGGGCGGCCAGGTCTTCGACACCCTGGAACTGGGCATCGTCGCCGCGACTCGCGGCTACGGCGTGTCCATCGGCGACCTGGTGATGGTCGCCGAGGATGCCAACCAGGGCCGCCTGGCGCTGCCCTGGCCCAGCGCGGTGGCCAGCGGCGAGAGCTATTACCTGGTCTGGCCACGGGCGCGCCGGCATCAGGAGCGCCTGCGTCGGCTGCGCGACTTCCTCCAGGCCGAGGTCCAGGCCATGCAGTTGCCGGCGGTCGAGCTGCTCGACTAGGGCGCCGCGAACAGACATGTCCTGGCGCGGACACGACGTTCCGTGTCGGCTTCGGTCGTCGAGTTGAAACAGGGCTTTGCTAGGGTCAGAGGTGGACTAGTCCAGGGAAGGGCCGCGAGGCGGACTTCCCCAACCTTCCAGACCACCACCGGGGGAACCCCATGAAGCCCTTCCGCTCCCTGATCGCCGGCCTGATGCTCGGCGGCCTCGCCAGCACCGCCTTCGCCGCCACCGAGCTCAAGCACTGGCCGGAAGCCGCCGCCAAGCAGCTCGACGCCCTGATCGCCGCCAACGCCAACCAGGGCGCCTTCGCGGTCTTCGACATGGACAACACCAGCTACCGGTACGATCTGGAAGAGTCGCTGCTGCCGTTCCTGGAAATGAAGGGCGTGCTGACCCGCGAGAAGCTCGACCCGTCGCTCAAGCTGATCCCGTTCAAGGACGTCAACGGCCACAAGGAAAGTCTCAACAGCTACTACTACCGCCTGTGCGAGATCGACGACCTGGTCTGCTACCCCTGGGTCGCCCAGGTGTTCTCCGGCTTCACCCTCAAGGAGCTCAAGGGCTACGTCGATGAGCTGATGGCCTACGGCAAGCCGGTCCCCAGCACCTACTACGAGGGGGACGCGGTGAAGGCCATCGAGATCAACCCGCCGAAAGTCTTCACCGGGCAGGCCGAGCTGTACAACAAGCTGATGGAGAACGGTATCGAGGTCTACGTGATGACCGCCGCCCATGAAGAACTGGTGCGCATGGTCGCCTCCGATCCGAAGTACGGCTACAACGTGAAGCCGGAGAACGTCATCGGCGTCACCACCCTGCTGAAGAACCGCAAGACCGGCGAGCTGACCACCGCACGCAAGCAGATCAGCGCCGGAAAGTACGATCCCGAAGCCAATCTGGACCTGGAGGTCACCCCCTACCTGTGGACCCCGGCGACCTGGATGGCCGGCAAGCAGGCCGCGATCCTCACCTACATCGACCCGTGGAAGCGCCCGATCCTGGTCGGCGGCGATACCCCCAGCAGCGACGGCTACATGCTGTTCAACGGCACCGCCGACAACGGCATCCATCTGTGGATCAACCGCAAGCCCAAGTACATGGACCAGCTCAACGGGATGATCAAGCAGAACGCGGCTGCCCAGGCCAAACTTGGCCTGCCGGTCACCGCCGACAAGAACTGGGTGATCGTGACGCCCGAGCAGATCCAGTAATTCTGCGATATGGCTCAAGCAGGCGCGCATTCCATGCGCGCCTACTGACAGACGTAATTGGGGACATAGTCTGACGGACGACTAATTCCACTGCAAAAGTGGGAAATTGGCTGAGGCGTTCCCATCCATGTTCCTGGGAACTTTTATATAGGTTTGACCTTGATATGCCTGGCTGCGAGAGCTGACCGGGCGTGCGGAATCAAGGAGAAACCTATGGTCAGTAAACGTGCAATCGCTGTCACATGGATGGTGTGCCTTGCCGGCTCCCAATACCTGGCTGCAGCTGAAGAGTTCAATAGTGCGGCAGTGGGGTCATACCAGGACCCAGGTTTCAATGCAGACCGAAACTATGCCAGCGATGGCCAGGTAGACAGTGTCGACCCGTTCAGCGGCGCACTCAAGATCCAGGTTCGGGATCTGGTGATTCCCGGCAACGGCGGCATGGATATCGAGATACTGCGTAACTACCAGAGTGTGACGAATAGCGTTGGTCCATACAGCAACGGGTATGCGGCTCGTACACCTTTTGGTACCGGATGGGATTTGCATTTCGGCCGGATCTGGGTTTCGCAGAAATACAACTATCTCAACCAGGCAGATACCAACCACGGCTGTCAGATATCTGAAATCTCCTCCAGTCTTAATCCGATTCTCGAATTGCCGGATGGCTCGCGGCAAGTACTGGCCAACGGTGACGGTAACGATTATGCGTTCATTACCAAGTCGCGCTGGATCGGTCGCTGTTTGCCGACTAGTCAGAACAAGGGCGATGGCGGTCTGTTGGTGTTTTCACCTGACGGGCGAAAATATATCTTCAACCTGAAAGGAACGGTCTCTCCCGATCAGCAACTGCGCAGCTACTTCGTCACCCGTATCGAGGATGCGGATGGCAATGCCCTGGACTTCAGCTACAACATCACCTCCTCAAACCAACTGGCGCCGCATCATCTACTCAAACGAATCAGCGCTTCGGATGGCCGTACGGTCAGCTTTTCGTATTCCGATGAAAGTGGGACGCGCGCGACCCTGAGCAGGATTTCCGCCAATGGTCGCTACATAGATTTCGATTATGTCGATGCGAACTGGGGCCAGGGGGCAAAGCCACACTACTTGTCGGCTGTCAAATACCCGGATGGTACGCGCTGGACCTACAGTTACAACAACTCGAACTCGATTGTGGGAACTGTCCCGGGGCGTTTTTCCATGACTGCCATGACCAGTCCCGCCGGATTGAAGACGAGCTATGACTATGACGTCCTGCAGTTGGGTGTGGATGTGGCGGAAAAGCTCAACGTCATCAAGCGCCGGACACTGTCGGGTGTAACCGGTGTACAGCCTGGCAACCTGGTATGGGAGTACACGTACACCAAGGGTTATTCACCCGGAAATGATCAGACAGTAGAACGCGGACCACTGCAATGCATCACTTACGAACACGTTGGTACCAATACCATAGCCAATGGTGCATCCGGGGTGGACCAAGGGCTCTGGAAGGTGGGTAATCTGGTTCGCAAGAGTGTTGCAGCGCGAGGATGTGGCGCTGCCCTGCGAACAGAGACTTACACCTGGGATCGCCAGGATATCTCCGGGCAGAAGGAAATGCGGCGCTACAACCTGCTGGTCGAGAACAGCACGCGGGCGCCAATCCTCAAGCAACGTGTGATTACTCAGGATGGCAGCACCTATATCACGGGTTACACCTACGACCGTTACGGACAGCCGTTGACGGTCTCGGAGCAGGGCCAGGGTAGTCGCACTACCAGCTATACCTACACTCGGCCGGGCGGGCTATGGATGCTCGGCAAGGTGGCAAACAAGACCGTATCCGGTATTCCGGGCTCGATCAGCAACAGCTATACGAACTCCGGTCGTCTATCTCATACCTCCCGGTATGGTGTCGCCACTCGATATACCTATACCCCCAAAGGCGATCTGGCCAGCGAGACCGACGCCAATGGTCGAGTCGCCCAGCATTCCGATTACTACAGGGGCATTGCGAAGCGGACGGTACAGCCTGATGGCGGCATCATTGGGCGTGCGGTCAATGCAACGGGTACCCTGGCTTCGCTGACCGATCCCCTGGGGCGAGTCACCAGCTATGCCTACGATGCGATGAACCGCGTCACCATGATCCAGCTCCCCAAGAGCAGCGTTACTCGTTACGACATCGGCTACAACTTTACCTCCACTGGCGTCACGGAGACGGCGACGCGAGTGGGTTACACCCGGGTCCGTCAGTACAACTCCCTGGGGCATCTGATCAGCCAGAAGGAGCAGGGTGGTCCGTCTCCCATCGTGAGCAATGCGACCTACCAGGCGGATGGGCAGAAAGTTTTCCTTTCCCTGCCTGGATACGGCGCTGCCAGCAGCAATGGTGAGCGTTTCGAATACGACGGCCTGGGACGTCGCAAGCTCACCCGGCATGCGGATGGGACGAGTGTCTCGGTTTCCTACGGGAGCAACTCAGAAACCTCTGTTGATGAACGAGGCAATCAGACCCGCCGAACCTATGCTTCCTATGGTGACCCAGTGGAGCGTGGACTCATTCGGATCGAGCAACCGGCGAGTGTCACCACGATCATCACCCGCGACCATCTGGGGCGCGTCACTGCCCTTGAGCAAGGCGGTCTGAAGCGTACCTATACCTATGACTCGCGAGGCTTCCTGGCGAGTGAATTCAATCCGGAAACGCAAACCACAACCTATGGCTACGATGCGGTAGGCAACCGCACGAGCCAGAAGGTGGGCGCCGCGGATGCGGACTACTTCGCCTATGACGCGATGAACCGCCTAACCGCCAGAAACCTCGCGGGAGGCCAGATCTTCGCATTCTCGTACGATCTCGGCGGCCGGTTGCTGAGGCAAACCTCTTATCAGGGGACCGTGTGGGACTTCACCTATAACGCCCATGACCAGATCATCCAGGAAACCCTGACGCTATCCACTCCCCGCCGCAGTTTCAGCATCGGTTATGGCTACAACTCCCTGGACCAGTTGCACACCATCACCTATCCCAGCGGGCTGCAGGTGTTCTACAACCCCGACATCTATGGTCGACCCACCCAGGCCGGTAGTTTTGCCAGCACCGTAGCGTACTACCCAAACGGTGCACTGAAGTCCCTGACCTTTGCCAGTGGGCGGACATTGACGGTCGGGCAGGATCCACAGCGACTGCATCCAACCGATCGGCGAGTCGGTGGCCTCACGCAGCTTCCCGTCCCCATGGCGCAGCGCTACCTCCATGACGGCGCTGGAAACCTGACGCAGCAGGTGGACGAAGTGGATGGCCGCTACAACCAGGTAATGAGCTATGACGGGCTCGATCGTTTGACCGGCTCCAGTGGCATCTGGGGTAACGCTATTTTCGCCTATAACAACCGCAATGACTTGACCGCCCAGAATATCGGCGGGCGGCAGTTGAACTACGGCTATGACAGCCAGGGGCGCCTGGCATCCATAGGCGGTACGCTCAATTTCGCGCTGACCTACAACAACCGTGGCAACACCACCCAGGGGCGCTCGCGCTACACCTATAACAGTGCCAACCAGATGATGCAGTTCTGCATCGATCCGAAATGGGACTGCCCGTCTCCCACCGAGAGCTACATCTACGACCCTCGCGGTTACCGCAGCGTCACTACCTTCGCCACTGGTATCCAGGAATTGGCTCTGTATGGCCAGGACGGTCGCCTGCTGCGCGAGGACTTCCCCGCCGATGGCGGGTTCGTCGAGCACATCTACCTGGCTGGCGAGCGAGTCGCCTCGCGAATGCAGTGTGAGTTCGTTGATAGCAATGGCAATGGCGTTTCCAACTGCCAGGAGCGCCGATATCCAGTTGCTGGACGCTCTGGGACCGTTTTTTGAATAGGGAGAACAACCATGCATCAGTGGATGAAATTGCTTGGCTTGTGTCTGCTGTCGATCTGCGGCGCGGCTCACTCCGCCGAAGTCTTCGTGACCTACTACCACAACGATCTCCTCGGCTCGCCCGTAGCGGCAACCGATGAGAGTGGCAAGGTTCTCTGGCGAGAACATTTCCGTCCCTATGGTGAACGGCAGGACACGCCGGCTTACCGGGGGTATGGCTCGATAGGGTTTACCGGGCACCTGCAGAGCCAGTCCAACGAATTGGTTTATATGGGCGCGCGGTATTACGATCCGGTAATTGGACGGTTTTTGTCGGTGGATCCATTCGGAGTTGATGCGAGAAAGCCAAAGACTTTAAATCGATATATATATGCAGTCGGAAATCCTTATGCGTATATTGATCCTGATGGGCGACAGATTGTGTCAGTTGATGCAAAAGATAATGGAAGAATTGCGTCTTGGATTAATAATTATGCGTCCGTGAGATTCGGCTTTAATGGGAATAATCAATTGCAGTATATTGGTGGAAAAAACAATAGTGGATCTGGTTATTATTCTGATCGAATTAAGAAGGCTATTAATAATGAAGGTGTGATCTATATAAGGGTTGGCGAAAGATATTTTGATGGAGGAACTTTAAAGGATGAGGATATATCCATGCAAGGCGGTGCAGTCACTAGCGGGTTGAGTGGGGATAGCTCTACAATGTTTGTGACTGTTAGTGCGAGTGAGGATAATTCTGCTGCTGCTTTGGAGGGGGGCGGATGGACGGGCTATGATCCGTCTGAGGCTTTGATGCATGAACTCGTTGGGCATGCAATTCCACATATGGTTGGCGCAGACACGGGTAATGCAATTTCCAATGAAAATAAAGCTCTCAAACAGATAAAAGGTCTTGCTCCTCGTTTAGCCAATCCTAATCACGTGGAGTGAGCTATGAAGAGTATAGTGAGTATAAGGTCTTTTGCTGTTCTTCTGATTTTGATCTTTTCGATGGATGTTGGTGCAAATAATATCACAAGGCAATCTTTCGAAGAGATTGTTCATGGCTCTGATTTGGTAGTAATTGGTCGGGTGGTTGGTATAGAAAAATCAGATTATCCTTATGATCGAGCAATAATAAGAGTTATGAGTACCTTGAAGGGGGATGAGAGAAGGCTTATTAATTTTGCGTTCAATAGTAACATGCTTGGAGAACTTCCGGCTTGTTGTGTAAAAGGAAAGGTTTATTTGTTGTTTCTAGCTAGAAATAAAATTGGAGATTATTATCCAATAAATGGACCGTATGGTGTTTATCCTATAGAGAATGATTAGAGGGTGGGAAGGATTAAAGAGCTCTTCCAGTCAGGCGTCAAGGGGTTTAATTGCTGGTTAGATCGAGCCGGGTGAAGTTCTCATTTGTTAAGCTTTTTGTCTTGGAGGCGGCACGGGAGACGGAGTATTGAATGAAAGCAAGATGAGGCAGCAATTGCAGATCGCTCCGCTTCGATCTCCGTCATTTTCCGGAGCTTGAGAGTGAATAAGTATCTTCTGCGAGTCCTTGCAGGCTTTATGTTGATTATTCCTGCTCGTAGTGTGTCGGAGAATGATGCGGCACTATGCTGTGAGGTGGCGGGAGTTTATCTTGTTTTTGGAGTTAAAGGTTTGGATGGATATTATTACGGGGCAAATGGTCCATATAGTACATACAGGGCCGAGTAATTGCGCTGGGCCAGCCGCTGACCGCTCAAACCTGAAGACTTCCAGTAAATGAATTGTATGGTGGTAGATGGGGTTGGTAATAAAGAGTGGGTTGTCGACTGGATGGGGAGCGTAATTGATGATTTGGGGTTCTTGTGGGTGAATGCCTGAAGTACGCCGATCCCGTTACCCTGAAGTTGAAGAGGCCGGCATTTGCCGGCCTCTTTCATTCAGCGCACCACGTGCAGGAAGTGCAGGTGCCGTTCGTACTGGTCGAGGATGTCGCTGATCACCCCGTCGCGGCTCCAGCCCATGACGTCGTAGTCCTGGCCGCCTTCCTTGAGGTGCACCTCGGCGCGGAAGTACTTGCGGGATTCGCTGGTGTCCTCGGTGTCGCGCATGACGAAGCTGGGGGTGGTGAAGGCGCGCGGACGGACCTCGTAGATGAAGTCGACCTCGGTGCCATGCCCGACCTCCAGTCGCACCCGGCTGTCGTCGCCGGTCGTCACGCCGACGTCGTAGCCCTGCTTGCGCAGTTCGGCCGCGACATCCTCGCAGGCCGGGCGCGCCACTTCTTCGATGAAGCGGTTGACGTGGCTGCGCCGCGGGAACATGGCGATGTTGCGCAGGCGGCGCTGCCAGCCTTCGCCGCTGCTGCGGTGGCGGGCGGGAGAGAAGCTCAGCGCCTGGTAGCGGATGCCGCGCTTGGTGGCGTCCAGGCGCAGGGCCTTGAACAGCCCCCAGATCGAGGCGAGCAGGATGATCGCGAAGGGCAGCGCGCTGGCGATGGTCGCTGTCTGCAGCGCTTTCAGGCCGTCGGTCAGCAACAGCGCGATGGCCACCACGCCCATCAGCACCGACCAGAAGACGCGCTGCCACAGCGGCGAATGGTCGTGGCCGGAGGAGGCGAGCATGTCCACCACCAGTGCGCCGGAGTCGGCCGAGGTGACGAAGAACACCACCACCATCGCCACCGCGACCAGCGAGATCACGCTGCCCAGCGGGAAGTGTTCGAGGAAGGCGAAGAGCGCCACCGAGCTGTCCTGGTTCACCACGTCCGCCAGTCGGGTGAAGCCGTCCTGCAGGATCATGTGGATGGCGCTGTCGCCGAACACGGTCATCCACAGCAGGGTGAAGCCGGCCGGGACGAAGAGCACGCCGCAGACGAACTCGCGGATGGTCCGGCCGCGCGAGATGCGCGCGATGAACAGCCCGACGAAGGGCGACCAGGACAGCCACCAGCCCCAGTAGAGCAGGGTCCAGCCGCCGATCCAGTCGGTAGGCTGGTAGGCGTACAGGTTGAAGGTCTTGTTGACGATATCCGAGAGGTAGGCGCCGGTGTTCTGCACGTAGGTCTGCAGCAGAAACACGGTGGGGCCGAAGACCAGCACGAAGAGCAGCAGGACGACCGCCAGCCCCAGGTTCAGCTCGGAGAGGATGCGGATACCCCGGTCGAGGCCGCTGGCGACCGAGAGGGTGGCCAGGCCGCAGGTCACGGCGATCAGGATCACCTGCACCGTCTGGTTCACCGGCCAGCCGAACAGGAAGTGCAGGCCGCTGTTGATCTGCAGCACGCCGTAGCCCAGCGAGGTCGCCACGCCGAATACGGTACCGATGATCGCGAAGATATCCACCGCATGGCCGATGGGGCCGTAGATACGTTCGCCGATCAGCGGGTAGAGCGCCGAGCGCAGGGTCAGCGGTAAACCGTGGCGGAAGCTGAAGAACGCCAGGATCAGCGCGACGATGGCATAGATCGCCCAGGCGTGCAGGCCCCAGTGGAAGAAGGTCAGCTTCATCGCTTCGCGCGCCGCTTCCACGGTGTGCGGCTCGCCGACGGGGGGCGCGATGAAGTGCATCACCGGTTCGGCGACGCCGAAGAACATCAGGCCGATGCCCATGCCGGCGGAAAACAGCATGGCGAACCAGGTGGTGTTGCGGTAATCGGGGTGGCTGTGGTCAGGGCCGAGCTTGATGTCGCCGTAACGGCTGACGGCGAGGAAGACCACGCTGATCAGCACCAGGGCCACGGTGAGGACATAGAACCAGCTGGCGTTGCTGATGATCCATTTCTGCACCAGGCCAAAGAGTGACTGGGCCTGCTCCGGCAGCAGCGTCGCGAAGGCGACGAGGGCGAGGATGAGTATGGCGGAGGTATAGAAAACCGGAGGGTTCAAGGTGCTCCGGGGGCGGGAAGGTGTCTCCATCTTGAGCTAGCTCTCCTTGTTATCGGATTGCCACCCTGAGGGCGGAAGACGCAGCATTCTAGCATAGATCGATAGCTTTTTTGATTTGAGATTATTGATTCGATAGTTTTTTGGTATTCATTAGTCGATCTCGAATATTTTCGAGGTTGTGTTCAGGCTGCGTGCCAGCAGTGGCTGCCTTTACTCAAGACCACGGCGAGAGGGACGGCAATTCCTGGCCGGAACGGCGCTGCCGGCGATCCGAAGCACGGCTACAACGTGAAGCCCGAGAGCATCGGCGACGGATCGCAAGACCGGTGAGTGGGATGGCCGGCAAGCAGCCCGCGAGCTTCTCCCGCATCGACCCGTGGAAGCGCCCGATCCTGGTTGGCAGCGTTATCCGCTGTACAGCGCTCTGTAGCTTTGCCTGTAGGAGCGAGCTTGCTCGCGAAAGACTACCTGCGCACGCCGGGTGGCTCGGCGGAATACCAGGGCTCGCGAGCAAGCTCGCTCCTACAGGTGTGGGGTGGGTAGGGAAGGTCGGGCGGATAACGTCGAACGTTATCCGCCCTGCGGGTATGGCTGGATCAATCCTTGAGCCGGCCCAGGCCGTATTCCAGGCTGGCGGCGGAGAGTTCGCCCATCTGGCTGTGCTTCAGGCGCCCCTGGGCGTCGTAGAACAGTGTGGTGGGCATGCCGTAGGAACCGGTGGCCTGGCCCAGGCGGTTGCCGCTGTCGAGCAGTATCGCCGCGTCGCTCAGGCCCTGGTCGCGCAGGAAGCCTCGTACGGCTTCGGCGGATTCCCCCTGGTTGACCAGCAGGAAGCGCACGTCGCTGCGGTGTTGCTGCGCGGCTTCCAGCACCGGCATCTCGCGCCGACACGGTGGGCACCAACTGGCCCAGAGATTGACCACCATTGGCCGACCGTCCAGCGCGCGCAGATCGACCGGTTGGCCGCCCAGGTCCAGCACCGTCAGCTCCGGGATCTGCTGACTGCGTTCCAGCGCCGAAATCACGGCATTGCCGCCACCCCAGACGCAGGCGCCCACCACCGCGGCGACCGCCAGCGGCCGGCGCAGCGCGATCTTGCGCCAGGCCAGCAGCCCGCCGATCAGCACCGCCGCCAGGATGCCCGGCAGGGCGAGAAAGCCGCCATCGCGGATATCCACGATGCTCAGCGGCGTGGCCCCGTACTGTCCGGCATAGCGGGCGACGAAGGCCAGCCGCGCCACCAGCAGGCCGCCGAGGAACATGGCGAACAGCGCGCCTTCGGGGTTGGCGCCACGTTTGCGCCCGGCCAGCCAGCCGGCAAAGAGCGCGGCGAAGAAGCCGAGGTAGAGCAGGACGTGGGGCAGGGGAATGGCCAGGGAGCCGAGGGTGAGACTGGTCAACGCGAATCGCCTTGGGTCGGGAGCGCACGACGGCGCTTGGCAAAGGACCGTCAAGGTACCGCAGCCCGGCGCCGCGCGGCAGCGCCAGGCTGTGGATAAATGTTTCGTCTCAGGCCGGCAGCAGCGCCTCGTCCTGTGCGCGCAGCTCGGTGGTCAGCCGCGTGGCGCAGGCGCCGACCTTGCGTACGGCGTCCTCGATACGCGCCAGGTCGCGACTGGAGTAGTTCATGCGCAGGCAGTTGCGGTACTTGCCCGAGGCGGAAAAGATGCTGCCCGCCGCCACCTGCACGTTGTCGCGGCGCAGTTCCTGGTTGAGCCGCACGCTGTCGAACTGCGCGTCCAGCTCCACCCAGAGCATGAAGCCGCCGCGTGGGCGGCTGGCCAGGGTGCCTTCGGGGAAATAGCGGCCGACCCATTCGCTCATCAGGTCGCGCTGGCGCTGGTACTGCGCGCGCATGCGGCGGATGTGCGGCTCGTAGTGACCGCCGCCGACGAACTCGGCCAGGGCCATCTGTGGCTGTGGCGCGCACGTGCCGCTGGCGATGTACTTGAAGTGCAGGATGCGGTCCAGGTAGCGCCCCGGCACCACCCAGCCGGTACGCAGTCCGGGCGCCACGGTCTTGGAGAAGGAACTGGCCAGCAGCACGCGGTCGTCGGTGTCGAAGGACTTGATGCTGCGTGGCCGCGGGTAGGCGTAGGCCAGCTCGCCGTAGACGTCGTCCTCAAGGATCGGCACGTCGTAGCGCGCCGCCAGGCACAGCAGGGCGCGCTTGCGGGCGTCGGGCATGATGTAGCCCAGCGGGTTGTTGCAGTTGGGGGTGAGCAGGATCAGCCTCACCGGCCACTGTTCCATCGCCAGCTCCAGCGCTTCCAGGCTGACGCCGTTGACCGGGTCGGTGGGGATTTCCAGCGCCTTGAGCCCGTACGCCTTGAGCGCCTGCATGGCGCCGTGGAAGCTCGGCGAGTCGATGGCCACGATGTCCCCTGGCTGGCAGATGGCGCGCAGGGTGATGGCCAGGGCTTCCTGGCAGCCGGTGGTGATGACGATTTCGCTGGGCGGTACCTGGCAGCCGGAGTCGAGCATCAGTCGGGCGATCTGCTCGCGCAGCGCCAGCGAACCCTGGATGCCTTCGTAGCCGAGGCTGTGCATATCGGTGCGCCGGGCCGCCTGGACCATTGCGCGCTGCAGCGGTTTGAGCGACGGGCTGGCGATATCCGGCGTGCCGCGTCCGAGCTGGACGAAATCGCCGCCCGGCGCGCGCCGTACCTGTTCCAGTACCTGATCCCACTGCGAGACATCCACCGGCCGTTGTGCCGGCCGGGTCATCGCGGGCAGCGGCGGCAGGTGCCGGCGCTCGGGCACGAAGTAGCCGGACTTCGGTCGTGGCTCCACCAGTCCGGAGTCCTCCAGCACGCGATAAGCCTGCTGTACCGTACTGATGCTGACGCCGTGCTCTTCGCTCAGCGCGCGCACCGAGGGCAGACGGTCACCGGGGCGGTACAGCCCCTGCTCGATGCGTTCGCCGAGGGTGGCGGCGAGCTGCGCATAGCGCGTCATGACAGATCTCCAAAGTCGTCGGTGGCTGTTCGAGTGCAGTACAGATTGCGCAAAAATACGCCATTCAGAGGTTTTTCGCGCCTGTCTGTATGGGAAAAATTCAGATGTGTTGAATCTGTAATGCTTTTGGTCGATTCGTCACGCTATCCCCACGTCTGGTGAACCCTAGAGTGGAGGAGCAACGACATGACCGGCATGAGCGATGTACGCCTGACCCTGTACCAACAGGAACTGCTGGAAATCCCGGGTACCCGCGTAGCCGCGCGTGGATCGCAGGAGAGTCGCTGGCAGCAGTTCTGGCGCCGCGTGCGCACCCGCAAGCAACTGCTGGAGCTCTCCGACGAGCAACTGCGGGACATCGGCGTCAGCCGCGAACAGGCGCGGCTGGAGGCGATGCGGCCGTTTTGGCGTTGCTAGTGGCCTGTGTGGCTAATTCGACTAATCAATTTCGGCGCCAGGCTTCGCCATACTGCGTTGCCGCTCCTCACCGTAGCCCTGCTACGACTCGTCGCGGCGCCTTGTCTGGCAAACCCTGGCACTCGAACTTCAATTGCCGAATTAACCGTACAGGCCACTAGTGCCCAGCGCGGTACTGCAGCGCCTCGGCCAGGTGCGCCCGGCCGATGGCCTGCGTCTGCTGCAGGTCGGCCAGGGTGCGCGCCACCTTGAGAATCCGGTGCAGGGCGCGCAGCGACAGGTTCAGGCGTTCGCCGGCCTTCTCCAGCCAGAGCTGGTCTTCGGCGCTCAATGCACAGAATTGGTGCATCTTCTTCAGATCGAGAAAGGCGTTCGCGCAGCCCTGGCGATTCAACTGGAGCTGGCGCGCGGCGGCAACCTGCACGGCCAGCTCGGCGCTGCTGGTGCTGGGGCCGCCAGGCGCGAGGCTGGTGCTTTCGCGGCTGACCGTCAGGTGCAGGTCGATACGATCCAGTAGCGGCCCGGAGAGCTTGGCGCGGTAGCGCTGGACCTGCTCGGGCGAGCAACGGCAGCGTCCGCTGGGGTCGCCGAGGTAGCCGCACGGGCACGGATTCATCGCCGCCACCAGCTGGAAACGCGCCGGGAAACGCACGCGACCGCTGGCGCGGGCGATGACGATCTCGCCACCCTCCAGGGGCTCCCTCAGGACCTCCAGGACCTTGCGGTCGAACTCGGGCAGTTCATCCAGGAACAGCACGCCTTCATGGGCCAGCGTGATTTCTCCGGGTTGAGGACGGCTGCCGCCGCCCACCAGGGCGGGCGCGGATGCCGTATGGTGCGGCTGGCGAAACGGACGTTGCGGCCAGTGGGTCAGCGGTCCGCGTCCGGCCACGGAATGGATCGCTGCGACTTGCAGCGCTTCGTCTTCCTCCAGCGGTGGCATCAGGCCGGGCAGGCGGCTGGCGAGCAGTGTCTTGCCGGTGCCGGGCGGGCCGCTGAACAGGAGGTTGTGCGCACCGGCGGCGGCCACCAGCAGGGCGCGCTTGGCGGCGGTCTGGCCCTGCACTTCGGCGAGGTCGGGATAGGGTGGCGTGCTGCGCAGCAGGCCGTTCGCCTCATAAGGCCGCAGGCGCTCCTGGCCGCTGAAGTGCGCGGCCAGCTCCAGCAGGTGGCCGACGGCATAGACCGTCAGCCCGCTGGCAAGGCTGGCTTCCTCGGCATTCTCCCTGGGCACCACCAGTGCCCGTCCGGCGGCGCGGGCGGCCAGCGCGGCAGGGAGTACGCCCGGCACCGGGCGCAGGGTGCCGGAGAGCGCCAGTTCGCCCAGGCATTCCAGGTCCTCCAGGCCACTGGCATCGGCCAACTGCCCGCTGGCGGCGAGGATGCCCAGGGCGATGGCCAGGTCGAAGCGGCCGCCGTCTTTCGGCAGGTCGGCCGGGGCGAGATTGAGGGTGATGCGGCGGGCGGGGAAGTCGAAGCCAGAGTTGAGCAGGGCGCTGCGCACGCGGTCCTTGCTCTCCTTCACGGCGCCTTCGGGCAGGCCGACCAGGGTCAGCGACGGCAGGCCGTTGGCCAGGTGCGCCTCGACGGTGACGCCGGGTGCTTCGACGCCGACCTGGGCGCGGCTGTGGACGATGGCGAGGGACATGGATCACTCCTTGATCACATGCCGCCCCGCCGGCGGGGCTTCCCTGCCTGCCCTTTATTCGGCTGGGGCGGCCGGGGCGGCGTCGGCGGGCGGCGAGAGCTTGGCTTCCATTTCCGCGACCTTGGCTTCCAGGGCCTCGAGGCGGGCGCGGGTACGGGCGAGCACCACCATCTGGCTGTCGAACTCGTCACGGCTGACCAGGTCGAGCTTGCTGAAGGCGCTCTGCATCAGAACCTTGAACTGGGCTTCCAGCTCGGCCTTCGGCAGGGGCGATTCGCCGCCGAACAGGCGTCCGGCTTGTTGGCTGATGGCGTCGAGGAAGGCTTTGGGCGGCAGCATGGTTCATGGGTTCCGGATTGAATCAGAGCGCAGTCTATCACGCAGCCGGTACCGGCTGCGGCGCGGAGGATTGCACGCTTTTTGAGCAGTATGCCCGCTGCATATGCGCGCTTTCGGTGCGCGGGATGGCAGCTGGCGATTGGCCAGGGACCGCGAATTTTCACCAAGTGACTGAAACCACGGGCATTTCATAGAGCTGGCAAGGTTCATGCTTTGGGGCAGATATGGCGTGCACCGACGCAGTTCCGGTGCGGCAGGCGAGGCGGTGGATTGCTTCGATCAAGGCAGTCGGAGTGCTGAGGTAGGGCGGCCGGCGCATTACAAAAGCCAGACACTGCGCTTAGACTTGTCCTCGGGTTCGTTCTTCCTGGGGCGGGTCCACCAAAACACGGGAGAGAGTTACATGAAGCTAGTCACAGCCATCATCAAGCCGTTCAAGCTGGACGACGTTCGTGAGTCGCTGTCCGAGATCGGCGTGCAGGGCATTACTGTGACCGAAGTCAAGGGCTTCGGCCGGCAGAAGGGCCACACCGAGTTGTACCGTGGCGCGGAATACGTCGTCGACTTCCTGCCAAAGGTGAAGATCGACGTCGCCATCGCCGATGACCAGTTGGATCGCGTTATCGAAGCCATCACCAAGGCTGCCAACACCGGGAAGATCGGTGACGGCAAGATCTTTGTCGTAAATCTGGAACAGGCCATCCGTATCCGTACCGGCGAAACCGGCACCGACGCGATCTAAGCCAAGCCCACACCGAACCCCACGCCCCAGGAGAAACAACAATGACTCTGCGCAGATACGCAGGGCTAGGCGCCCTATTGCCTCTCGCAATGCCCGGACTGGCCCTGGCCGACGAGGCCGCGGCCCCCGTCCTGAACAGCGGCGACACCGCCTGGATGCTGATTTCCAGTGCCCTGGTGCTGCTGATGACCATCCCTGGCCTTGCGCTGTTCTACGGCGGCATGGTGCGCGCCAAGAACGTCCTGTCGATCATGATGCAGTGCTTTGCGATCACCGCGCTGATCAGCATCCTCTGGGTCGTCTACGGCTACAGCCTGGCCTTCGACACCGTGGGCATGGAAAAGGGCGTGATCAACTTCGCCTCCTTCGTCGGCGGCCTGGACAAGGCGTTCCTCGCCGGCCTGACCAACACCGGCCTGACCTCCGCCGCCGCGCTGTTCCCCGAAAGCGTGTTCGTGATGTTCCAGATGACCTTCGCGATCATCACTCCGGCCCTGATCGTCGGCGCGTTCGCCGAGCGCATGAAGTTCTCGGCCATGCTGATCTTCACCGCGCTGTGGTTCACCCTGGTCTACGCACCGATCGCCCACATGGTCTGGAGCGGTGATGGCGGCCTGATGTGGGACTGGGGCGTGCTGGACTTCGCCGGCGGCACCGTGGTGCACATCAATGCCGGTGTCGCGGGCCTGGTCGCCTGCCTGGTGCTGGGCAAGCGCAAGGGCTACCCGAATGCCGCGATGGCGCCGCACAACCTGGGCTACACCCTGATCGGCGCCGCCCTGCTGTGGATCGGCTGGTTCGGCTTCAACGCCGGCTCCGCCGCCGCCGCCAACGGCACCGCCGGCATGGCCATGCTGGTCACCCAGATCGCCACCGCCGCCGCCGCCCTGGGCTGGATGTTCGCCGAGTGGATCACCCACGGTAAGCCGAGCGCCCTGGGCATCGCTTCCGGCGTGGTCGCCGGTCTGGTCGCCATCACCCCGGCCGCCGGCACCTGCGGTCCGATGGGTGCCATCGTGATCGGCCTGGCCGCTGGCGTGATCTGCTTCTTCGCCGCCACCAGCCTCAAGCGCGCCATCGGCTACGACGATTCCCTGGATGCCTTCGGCGTGCACGCGGTCGGCGGCATCGTCGGCGCGCTGCTCACCGGCGTGTTCGCCGCGCCCGCCCTGGGCGGCTTCGGCACCGTCACCGACATCGGCGCGCAGCTGTTCACCCAGTTCAAGGGTGTGGCCTTCACCATCGTCTACACCGGTATCGTCAGCTTCGTGATCCTCAAGGTCCTGGACCTGATCATGGGGCTGCGCGTCACCGAGGAAGAGGAAACGATGGGTCTGGACCTCTCCCTGCACAACGAGCGCGGCTACAACCTGTAAGGGTTCGTGCATGTTCGACGAAGGGCGCCCTCGGGCGCCCTTTGCTTTTTTGAACATCACGCTAGAATGCGCGCGCATCACCGCTTCAGACGGAGGTCAGCCCGCCATGTGGCAGCAGAAGTCCATCACCCTGCACCCGCGTCCGCGAGGTTTCCACCTGGTCACCGACGAGATCCTGGCCGCGCTGCCGGAGCTTGCCAGGTGCCGGGTCGGCCTGCTGCACCTGCTGTTGCAGCACACCTCGGCGTCGTTGACGGTGAACGAGAACGCCGATCCCTCGGTGCGCCGTGATTTCGAGCGATTCTTCAATCACCTGGTACCGCAGGGCGAGGGCGGCTATGAACATGATTACGAAGGCCCGGACGATCTGCCCGCGCACTTCAAGGCCAGCCTGCTGGGCTGCCAGCTGACCCTGCCGATACAGGATGGCCACTTGGCAATGGGCACCTGGCAGGGTATCTATCTCGGCGAGCACCGTGACCACGGAGGCCCGCGCAGGATACTGGCGACCTGGCAGGGCGAGCTTGTATGAATTTTTTCCGGCTGCGTTCGTCAAAGCGCGCAGCTGGGCTATAACTAACGTGCTTTGCAGCACCACAGAGGTTGAACAATGAGCGACGAAGAACTGGAACAGGACGAGCTGGACGGCGCTGACGAGGACGATGGCGAGGAGCTCGTCGCAGCGGACGACAGCGACGCCGAAGCAGACAGCGGCGATGGGGATGAAGCCCCTTCTCCCAAGGGCGGTGGCAAGAAAGCCAAGGCCGCTGCGGAAGAAGAGGAACTGCCCTCGGTCGAAGCCAAGCAGAAGGAGCGCGATGCCCTGGCCAAGGCGATGGAGGATTTCCTCAATCGTGGCGGCAAGGTGCAGGAGATCGAACCCAACGTGGTCGCCGATCCGCCGAAGAAGCCGGATAGCAAATACGGCAGCCGCCCCATCTGATATCCGACGCGACATGAAAAAGCCCCGCCGTTCCCGAGAGGGAGCGGCGGGGCTTTTTCATGGCCGTCTGTTGAGTGTATTGCCGTCTCCTGGCCTGAGCACCTAGCTCAACCAGTTGGGTAGCTGCCCTTGTAGGAGCGAGCTTGCTCGCGAACCGCCCAACATCAATGTGACCGGGAAATCCTGTTCGCGAGCAAGCTCGCTCCTACGAAGAGCCAAAGCCTCAGAGCTTCGCCAGAACTCCCGGCAGCTCGGAAAGGTTGTGGATGACCGCGCTGGGCTCCTCCTCGCCGTCCCAGACCTTGCGAGCCGGGTTGAACCAGATCGCCTTCATGCCCGCGCGTCGCGCGCCGGCGATGTCGTCGCTGGGGTGGTCGCCGATGTGCACCGCGTGATCCGCCGCCACGCCCCCGCGCTTGAGCGCTTCCTGGAACGGATGCGGATCCGGCTTGCCGACGCCCAGTTCCTCCGCGCACAGGGCGAACTGGAAGTAGTCGGCCAGGCCCAGACGACGCACGTCGGCATTGCCGTTGGTGAGTACGCCGAGGATGAACTGGTTGGCCAGCCGCTCCAGCGTCGGATGCACCTCGGGGAACAGCGCCACCTGATGCCGCGCGTGGAGGAAGGTCTGGAAGCCGGCTTCGGCCAGGTCGCCGGCCTCGGCCTGTGGATAACCGGCATCGAGCAGCGCGTGGAACAGGATGCGCCGGCGTAGCTCGCTCAGGCGGTGCCTGAGCATCGGGTCTTCGCCCAGCAGGCGCGAGCGGATCGCCCACAGGTGTTCGATGGGGACCGGGCCGAGCTGTGCGGCATTCACCGCCAGCCATTCGCGCAGGGTGGCTTCCGCGCTGTTCATCACCGGGGCGACGTTCCACAGCGTGTCATCGAGGTCGAAGGTGACCAGACGGATACTCATTCTTCAGCTCCCGGCTCGCCGTCGGGTTTGCGGCGCGCCCGCGGGTGCGCCTGGTCGTAGACCGTGGCGAGGTGTTGGAAATCCAGGTGGGTGTAGATCTGCGTGGTGGCGATGTCGGCATGGCCGAGCAGCTCCTGTACGGCGCGCAGGTCCTGCGATGACTCCAGCATGTGGCTGGCGAAGGAGTGCCGCAGCATGTGCGGGTGCAGGTGCTGGCCGAGCTCGCGTACGCCGGCCTGGCGCACTCGCAGTTGAATGGCGCGCGGCGTCAGGCGCTTGCCGCTGCGGCCGATGAACACCGCGTTGTCCTGCGGCGAGACCAGCGCGCGCAGGGGTAGCCAGGCTTCGATGGCCTGCCGCGCGGCGCGGCCCACGGGCAGTTCGCGCACCTTGTTGCCCTTGCCGTGCACGCGCACCAGGCCGTCCTTGAGGTCGAGCCATTCCAGGTCCAGGCCGACCAGTTCGGACAGGCGCAGGCCGGAGGAATAGAACAGCTCCAGCACGGCCTGGTCGCGGCGGGCGATGAAGTCGTCCTCGACGCCACCGTCGAGCAGCTGCGCGGTACGGTCGGTGTCGAGGGTGCGCGGCAGCTTGCGCGCGCCCTTGGGGGCGGACAGGCCGTCCGCCGGATTGTGCCGGCAGCGCCCTTCGCGGATCAGGTACTGGAACAACCCACGGGTCGCCGAGAGCAGGCGTGACAGGCTGCGGCTGGCGAGGCCCTGCTGGTGCAGGCGGGCGACGAACAGGCGCAGATCGCGCACCTGCAGCGCCGGCCAGACGGTGATCGAGGCTTTCTCGCAGAGTGCGGCCAGGCGCAGCAGGTCGCGGCGATAGCCGTCGAGGGTATGGACGGACACCTGGCGTTCGCTGCGCAGGTGTTCCAGGTAGGCATCGATGCCAGCTTCAAGCGTCAAAAGCTACAAGCTCCAAGTGAAAAGCGCCGTTCCCACCCACCGTACTGCGACCGCTTACGACTTGCAGCTTATAGCTTGCGGCTTCGCGCTAGCGCACCGAACGCAGCGGCGTGGCGAAACGCGGCAGGACCCGCGCGAGGACTTCGGCGACGTAGCCCAGGAACAGGGTGCCCAGCGAGCTCTTGTAGTGCTGCGGATCGGGGCTGCCGATCGCCAGCACGCCGTGCAGGCCCTGGAAGGTCAGCGGCACCACGGCGGCGGAGCCGACCTGCTCGCGTTCGTTTTCGCAGAACAGGAAGGCCAGCTCGTGGGGGCGCAGCACGCCGCTCACGGTCTTGCCGCCCGACAGCAGGCCGCCGATGGCCTGGTGCGCCTCGGCGCTGCTCACCGAACGGCCCACCGGCAGGTTGTTGTCGCTGAACAGGATCAGGCTGACGTAGGGCACCTGGAATTCGTGGCGCAGGCTGTCTTCCACGGTGCTGACCACGTCTTCCAGGCTGGTGGCGTCGAGCAGGTCGAGCACCAGTCGGCGGGTCTTGTCGAACAGCCGGTCGTTGTCGCGGGCCACGTCCATCAACTGCGACAGTCGATGGCGCATCTCGATGTTGCGCTCGCGCAGCAGGCGCACTTGGCGTTCCACCAGCGACACGGCATCGCCCGGTTGGTGCGGGATGCGCATCTCCGGGATCAGCTCGTCATGGTCGACGAAGAACTCAGGGTGCCGACGGAGATAGTCGGCGACCTGGTCGGCTTCGAGGGTAACGGTGGGTTCCTGCGGAGTATCGGTCATAAGCGTCCCGGTTTATTGCCTGCGCCTGTTCATGCGGCGTTGGAAACAGGCCTTATAGACGTACCTGGCCTTCGAACACCCGCACCGCGGGCCCGGTCATCATAACGGGCTGACCCGGTCCTGCCCACTCGATGGACAACCGTCCGCCGGGAAGCTCGATCTGCACCGGCGATTGCAGCCAGCCCTGGCGGATGCCGGCGACCGCGGCGGCGCAGGCGCCAGTGCCGCAGGCCAGCGTTTCGCCGACGCCGCGTTCCCAGACGCGCAGGCGCGCCTGGTTCGGGCTCACCACCTGCAGGAAACCGATGTTGGCCTTCTGCGGGAAGCTTTCGTGGACTTCCAGTTTCGGACCCAGGGTGCGCACCGGGGCGCTGTCCACGTCATCCACGCGCAGCACGCCGTGCGGGTTGCCCATGGAGATCGCCGCCAGCTGATAACTCTGGCCGTCCACTTCGACGCCGTAGCTCAGCGCCTCGGCGTCGGCCTGGAACGGCACCTGCTCGGGCGCCAGGCGCGGCGCGCCCATGTTCACTGTGACCTGGCCGTCGTTGGCGATGGTCAGCTCGATCATCCCGCCCTTGGTTTCCACGCGGATGCTCTTCTTCGCGGTCAGGCGCTTGTCGATCACGAAGCGGGCGAAGCAGCGCGCGCCGTTGCCACACTGTTCGACCTCGGTACCGTCGCAGTTGAAGATGCGGTAGCGGAAATCCGCTTCCGGCGTGCTCGGCGGCTCGACGATCAGCAGTTGATCGAAACCGACCCCGAAATTGCGGTCGCCCCACTGTTTCACGTGGCGCGGTTGCACATGGGCGTGCTGGCTGACCAGGTCCAGGACCATGAAGTCATTGCCCAGCCCATGCATCTTGGTAAAGCGCAGAAGCATCGTCGTCTCGGCCTCAGTCCGGCAGCAGGCTTTCGCCGGCGAACAGCTCTTGTATCGTCTCGCGGCGACGCACTTCGTGCGCGGCCGAGCCATCCACCAGCACCTCGGCGGCGCGGCCCCGGGTGTTGTAGTTGGAACTCATCACGAAACCATAGGCGCCGGCCGAACGTACGGCCAGCAGGTCGCCTTCTTCCAGGACGAGACTGCGATCCTTGGCGAGGAAGTCGCCGGTTTCGCAGATCGGCCCGACCAGGTCGTAGGCGCGCGCTTCGCCATCGCGGGCGACGACCGGCGTGACATCCATCCAGGCCTGGTACAGCGCCGGGCGGATCAGGTCGTTCATCGCCGCATCGACGATGGCGAAGTCTTTGTCTGGGGTGTGTTTCAGGTACTCGACGCGGGTCAGCAGCACGCCGGCGTTGGCGGCGATGTTGCGGCCCGGTTCGAACACCAGCGCCAGCGGGCGGTTGCCCAGGCGCTCGCGCAGGGCGCGGATGTACTCGGCAGGCGCAGGCGGTGTCTCGTCGCGGTAGCGCACGCCGAGGCCGCCGCCCAGGTCCAGGTGGCGGATGGCGATGCCGCGCGCGGCGAGGCGATCCACCAGTGTCAGCAGGCGGTCGAGGGCGTCGAGGAAGGGTTCCAGGCTGGTCAGCTGCGAGCCGATGTGGCAATCGATGCCGGTCACGTCCAGGTTCGGCAGTTGCGCGGCGCGGGCGTAGACCGCCTCGGCGGCGTCGATGGCGATGCCGAACTTGTTTTCCTTCAGGCCCGTGGCGATGTACGGGTGGGTCTGCGCGTCGACGTCCGGGTTCACCCGCAGGGACACCGGTGCCTTCACGCCCAGCTCGGCGGCGACCTGCTGCAGGCGCTCGAGCTCGACGTCGGATTCGACGTTGAAGCAGTGCACGCCGACTTGCAGGGCGCGGCGCATGTCCTCGCGGGTCTTGCCGACGCCGGAGAACACCACGTTCGCCGGATCGCCGCCGGCGGCCAGCACGCGCTCCAGTTCGCCACGGGAGACGATGTCGAAACCCGCGCCCAGGCGCGCCAGCACGTTCAGCACGGCGAGGTTGGAATTGGCTTTTACCGCGAAGCAAACCCGATGCTCGACGCCCGCCAGGGCATCAGCGTAGGCGCGGTACTGCTGCGTCAGGTGCGCGCGGGAGTAGACGTAGGTCGGCGTGCCGAAGCGCTCGGCGATTGCCGACAGCGGCACGTCCTCCGCGAACAGTTGCCCGTCGCGGACGGTGAAGGCGTCCATCGGAGCTGCCCTCAGAGACCGTAGCGGTCCTTGCTGTGTTCGCTCTTGGCCTTCTCGTCGTCCGGCAGGTACAGCGGACCTTTCTGGCCGCAGCCGGCCAGCGCGGCGGTCAGCACGGCCAGCGCTACGAAGGGAAGCAGCAGTCGCTTCATGGCGGAATCCTTGTAATAAAGCGTCAATTGGACCGGAGTATACCGACCCCCCGCCGCCTTGCCTATTCAAGCGGACTCCCGCCTGGCGGGGCTTGCGGGTCGCGCGGGGCGGGCAACTGGCCCTATGATTGCGGACAAAAAACGGAAAGCCCGATGGACTATCGCGATCCCCTGCCCAGTTCGGTGTCGGTGGCCTACCTGCAGGGCCTCGTGGAGCATCTGCAACGTCTGGATGTCGAGCCGGCGCGGCTGCTGGCGACAGTGCACCTGGAACCCTCGATCCTCGCCCAGCGCGACCAGCGCATCGCCGCCAGCGCGTACCTGGAACTGATCGGCGCCGGCGTGCGGCTGAGCGGCGACGACAACCTCGGCCTGCACCTGGGCGAGGCGGTGCGTCCCGGCTACTACGGCGTGCTCGGCTACCTGATCATGAGCTGCGCGACCCTCGCCGAGGCGCTGCACCGCCAGGCCCGTTACGCCGCGCTGGTGGGCAACCTGGGCCGCGTCGAGCTGGCCGACGAGCCACCCCGCGCGGGCTTCGAGGCGCTGGTGAAGCACAGCTGGGAGCCGCTGCTGCCACAACAGCAGCGGCAGATGAGCGAGGAGACGCTGGCCGGCTGGGTCAGCTTCGGCCACTGGGTCAGCGGTGTGGACGAACCCCCCGTCGAGGTGCGTTTCCGCCACGGCGCGCCGGCCGATACCCGCGAGCACCAGCGCATTTTCCGCTGCCCGGTGCTGTTCGATCAGCCGGACAATGCCCTGGTTTTTCCCAGGCGCCTGCTTTCGCTGCCCCTGGGCCAGGCCGACGCCCAGGTGCAGCGCACCCTGGACGCCTACGCCGAACGCCTGCTGGCACAGATCAACAAGGGCGACAGCGTGCTCGATCGCGCACGCCTGGAGCTGGCGCGCCAGTTGCCGGAGCAGGGCGCGGACCTCGAGCGCCTGTCGCAGACCCTCGCCCTGAGCCCGCGCACCCTGCAGCGCCGCCTGCGCGATACCGGGCTGTCGTTCAGCGACCTGGTGGACGAAACCCGCCAGCAACTGGTGCTCCACTACTTGCGCGACCCGGCGCTGGACAATGCCGACCTCGCCTACCTGCTGGGTTTCAGCGAGGCCGGCTCGCTCGCCCGCGCATTCCGGCGCTGGACGGGGCAGAGTCTGGGCCAATACCGGCGTAAACTGGTGCCTTTGACCGATCCCGAGGACGATGCATGAGCACTTTGAGCGAAGCCCGCTTCCATGACCTGGTGGACGCCGTACAGGTAACGGTGGAGGACGCTTTCGACGACAGCGACCTGGACGTGGACCTGGAGAATTCCAGCGGCGTGCTGACCGTACGCTTCGAGAACGGCACCCAGCTGATCCTCAGCCGCCAGCCTGCCCTGCGCCAGCTGTGGGTGGCGGCGCGCTCCGGCGGCTTCCACTTCGACTATGACGAATCCGGCTCGCTGTGGATCAGCGACAGCACCCGCGAGCCGCTGGGCGCGCTGCTCAACCGCGCCACGCTGGAGCAGGCGGGTGAGGATGTCGACTTCCCCGGCATCTGAACCGAGGGCGAGCGTCGCCTCGCCGTGCTGCCGGCGCTGCTGCCTGGACGAGGCGGACGTCTGCGTCGGCTGCGGCCGGACCCTGGGCGAGATCCTGGAGTGGAACGAGGCGGACGGCGAGCGCCGCCGGGCGATCCTGGCGGACTGCGAAAAGCGCCGAAACAACCACTTGCCGAAGTGCTGACGGGACGGTGTTGCTTATTTTCTGCACTGTGTTAGTGTCCGGAAAAACCCCGCCTTAGGGCGGGGTTTTTTCATTTTTCCGAATACCCGATCGCTTTCACCACAAGATTGAACCAGGGCCCCGAACGCGCGAGCGTCCGGGGCTCTCCTGTAAGGAGACTGCCAACCATCATGACCACGACACCCATCACCGTTACCCGACTCGACCTGCAACGTCTGGAGCGCCTGCTCGACAGTCTGGATGAGTACGGCCCCGCTGCCGAAGCGCTGGAAGCCGAGCTGTCCCGTGCCACGGTCGTCGGCCACGACGAGGTACCGCCGGGCGTGGTCACGATGAACTCCACCGTGCGCTGCCGCGAGGAAGGCAGCGGCAAGGAATACCACCTGACGCTGGTCTACCCGGCCGATCTCGGCGGCGAAGGCAAGGTGTCGATCCTGGCGCCGGTCGGCACCGCGCTGCTGGGCCTGACCACCGGCCAGAGCATCGATTGGCCGGCGCCCGGCGGCAAGACCCTGAAGCTGACCCTGCTGGAAGTGGAATACCAGCCGGAAGCGGCCGGCGATTTCGATCGCTGATCCGCCGCCTGCTCGATGCCTCTCCACCGGGTGCCTGGCGCGGCCGTTCAGGCCTCGGCCAGTGCCCGGTTCAGTGCCTGCTCCAGGCTCTGCTTGTAACGCAGGAAGTGCACTGTCTGTAGTTCGCCGCCATCCTGCATCGCCGTCAGGTCGAGGTCGGTGATGTAGCAGGGGTAGCGTTCCTGGCCGCTGCGCTGGCCAAGGATGTGTTTCGCCACCGCCTGGAACAGCCCGTCGCCGTACTCCAGTTCGGAGAACTCGCGGTGGTTGCAGTACAGCGTGGTGCGTGCGCGCTGCCAGTCACCGGGCTCGATGATCGCCTGCACGTTGTAGTACGGCAGCGCCTCCAGCGCCTGCGGGGCGCTGCGCCGTTCGATCCGCTGCGTGCGCGGGTGCCCGTTGGGCAGCACCTCGTAGAAGAGTATTTCCGCACCCACCGTGCCCTGGCCTTCCTGCAGCGGCAGCATCGCGTTGCGCCGATATTGCACCGACTGCAGGAAGCGCTGCAGCGGCAGCAGCAGGCTCTCCTCGCTGTCGTAGGGCTGGCGGCGGCGCCAGAGCGCGTTGCGCTCGTCGAGAACGCTGATCTCGGCATGACCTTCGTCCAGGCGATAGAACACCTGGACGCAGTCGACACGGCCCAGCGGCAGGATCAGCGCCAGGTCTTCGCCTTCCAGGGCGTGCCGGTCCAGTTGCAGGAAGCCGCCGTCCTGCGGGGTGTCGCCCAAATGTTCGATCAGCGCCGGCAGCCCTTCCACCACCCGGTGGCTGACCTCGCCGGGGATCAGTTGCAGCAGGTGGAAGTGTTGCCGCACCTGCAGCAGGTAGCGCCCGCCGCGTCCGCCGGCGAGTTGCCCGTGGGCATCGCGGATCAGGTCTTCCACGCGCTGGGCGATGGCTACCGCGCGGTTGCGGCAGAAGCAGCGCACCAGCAAGCGTGGCGGCGGCGCGTCGGCGGGCAGGCCGTTGAGGAAGTCGCGCAGGCAGTCGAGCAGTGCGTGGGGGCCGGCGAAGCGGTTGACCACCAGCTCGTTCCAGCTGTTCAGGGTGAGCTGGTCGAGGGTCAGTACCAGATTGTCGCGCACGCCGGAGTAGCCGAGGGCGTCGGTGCGCTCGGTGGTCATGTGCACGTTCATCTGGCTGTGTTGGCGCAGCGGGTCGAGGCCGACGTTCACCAGGATCAGCGTCTGCGCCGGTACGCTGCTGCGCAGCAGGGCGCTTTCCGGCACCTCGGCGAGCGGCAGCGGGAAGGCCTGTTGCAGGCAGCCCAGCAGGTTCTGCAGCTCGAACTCGCTCAGGTCGCTGGCGCCCGGTTGCAGGGACAGGCGCGTGGTGGCGTCGATCACGCCGTTGCGGTGACTCCAGGCCAGCAGCTCCATCAGGTCGCGGGCGCGGCGCAGCGGGGCGAAGTCGGCCATTTCCTGCAGCGACAGGCTGCCGTTGAACAGCGCCCAGGATGGCGGCTTGCCGGCCTCGCTGGCGGGCAGTTGGGCGAGGGTGAGGGTGTCTTCGGCGAGGTCCGGCGCGATGCCCGGGTTGATGAACTCGACCTTGCCGGCCTTGCGCTCGAAGGCCGCGTACAGGCGGCGGCCGAGCACGCTCAGGTCGCGCGGGTTGATGCCGCTGGCGGCCTGTTGCAGGCGGGCGAACTGCGAGAGGAAGCGGAAGCTGTGGGTCAGTTCGTTGACCAGTGCGCGGCGCTCCAGCAGCACCTGGCGGACTTTCCACTGGCTGCGGCTGTCGAGCAGGCCGTAGGTGCGGCTGTCCCAGTTCCATTCGGCGGACAGGCGCTCCATCAACGAGCGCTGCCAGCTCTTGCGGCCCAGGCGCGGCGGTCGGCTGAGCTTCTTGCCAACCTTCAGGTACAGACAGCGGCGGATCAGCTCCAGGCGCTCCCGTTCGCCGCGCGCCGCCAGGTACTCCTCCAGGCGGCGGTAGAGCATCACGTAGGGGTCGAGCTCGTCCTCGTCGAGCCGGCCGGAAAAGATCGCCTGCTTGTAGCGCAGGCTCAGGCAGGCGCCGTCCGGGTGCTCGCTGGCGTAGACCTCGGTAAGCAGGAGTTTGAGCACCGACTTGTAGGGCGACTCGATGCCCTTGAACAGTTGCCACATGCCGGCGCCGATGAACTCGCCCGGTGGGATGCGCGCCAGGTGGCCGAGGTCGAGGACTTCGTCGGCGCGGATGAAGCGTTTGCTCAGCAGGGTTTCGCAGTATTGGGCATAACGACCTTCCTCGTAGACCGGCACCAGCCACCACAGCGGTGTGCGACCGCCGAGCCAGAGGGCGGTGCGGTAGAACTCGTCGAGCAGCAGGTAGTGCTGGCTGGTGCCGCAATCGTCGGAGGTCAGGCGGGCGTCGCGCGCGCCCTGGGCGAAGCGCTGCGGCTCGATGAAGAAGCAGTGCACTTCGGCGCCCTGGGTGGCGGCCCATTGTTCCAGCAGGTCGCACTTGCGGCGCAGTTCGCCCAGTGCCTGCGGGGAGAGGTCGGCGGCGTGGCAGATCCACAGGTCCAGGTCGCTCTGCTCGGCCTGGGCGACGGTGCCCAGGCTGCCCATCAGGAACAGGCCGTGGATCGGCAAGGCCGGGTTGCCGCGACGCGGCTTGTAGCTGAAGGAGCGGGTCAGGCGCTGGGCCTCGGCCAGGAGCTCGTCGTCCGGGACGAAACCGGACAGGCCCGCCGGCGTTGCGGCCGACACATAGCCAGGGAGCAGCGGATGATTGACGTCCAGCAGCAGCGGCAACAGGCGTAGCACCAGTTGCTGGCGGCTGGACAGCGCCTCGCTGGCGCGTCGCAGGCGGCCGGCGTTGACCTTGAGGAAGCGCTGGCGCAGCTGTGCCAGTACCTTGCGGTCGATGCCGTCGTCGATGTCCGGGCGAATCTCGGGGGTGAGCGTCATGGCGTACTGCTGCCTGGCCAGCGGCGCCGCATCGGGAGGTGCGGCGCCCGGAAATTTGCCAGGTTATCGCCCGCTCGTGGCGAATCTTGAGGTCAGCCGCGCAGGATGCCCAGCAGGACCTGGGCGTGCTCGGCGGCGTCGAGCCCCAGGCTGGTCAGGTAGCCGCCGTCGGGTTTGTCGATCAGGCCCTTGGCGTGCAGCCGTTCGGCGGCGGCGACCGTGTCCCGCGAGGCGTCATGGTGGACTTTCAAGCCCGCCTGGCTGTTCTCCAGATCGAAGAGCGCCAGCAGGTCCAGTTCCGCAACCATATCTTTCGTGAAAGCCATACACCCAACTCCCAATGGTCAATGAGGCCCCAGTGTAGTCCCAAGTCCGGCCCGTTCGGCAAGCGCCGTCACTCATCCTCGCCGGGCAGGGTCGGCAGCGCGCGCAGCGCCTGCTCGTACCATTCGCCGTCGAAGGCGCGGTCTTCGGCCAGCATGGCCTCGATCTCATGGGCGAGCACCAGGGCCATCAGGTGCAGGGCGTCCTCGCGTTCGTAGCCGACCAGGGAGAGTTTGTTGAATACCGCGCGGGCGGCCGGCGGGCTCTCGCTGTCGATCTGGTTCTCGATGGCCTGGATCAGGGTTTCCTCGGCGAAGGACTCTTCGCCGTCGTCTTGGTCGGTCATCGCATTGCTCTCCGATGGGCTTGTGAAGCGGCGGGAAGTTGGCCAACCTGCGGGCAACTTCCGGCTGTGAAAGGATCGTCGGGCGACATGATCACCTATTACACCCTCGTCGGCGACCGCCTGGTGCGCCACAACGGCAACGAATGCCACGGCATGCCCAGCGATACCCTGTGGATCGACCTGTTCCAGCCCACTCCCGAGGAGGAGCAGTTGCTGGAGTCGATCATCGCGGTGGACGTACCGACCCGCGAGGAGATGGCCGAGATCGAGGACTCCTCGCGCTTCTACGAGAACAACGGCGCGCTGTACATGACCACCACCGTGGTCGGCGGCATCCGCGAGCACAAGCCGAGCTCCTCGGAGGTCACCTGCGTGCTGACCCCGCACTGGCTGGTGACGGTGCGCTACACCGACCTGCTGGCCTTCCGTACCTTCGAGACGCGCACCCAGCGCGGCGGTTGCCGGCGCGCCAGCGACCAGTTGTTCGTGACCCTGATGGACAGCGTGGTGGACCGTATCGCCGACGTGCTGGAAACGGTGCAGAAGCAACTGGACTCGCTGTCCAACGGCATCTTCCGCGAAGGCCAGGCCGAGGGCGGCAAGACCGATCTGCAGGGTATCGTCAAGCAACTGGGGCGCAGCAACTCGCTGCTGTCCAAGCTCAACGAAAGCCTCTTGAGCATCAGCCGGCCGCTGGCCTATTTCCGCCAGGGCAGCAACGGCTGGATCAGCGAGGAGGTGAAGCTGGGCATGAAATCGGTGGAGCGCGACGTGCGCTCGCTCAGCGAGTACCAGTCGAAGATGTCCGGGGAGATCACCTTCCTGCTGGACGCCACCCTCGGCCTGATCAACATCGAGCAGAACAGCATCATCAAGGTGTTCTCCATCGCGGCGGTGCTGTTCCTGCCGCCGACCCTGGTGGGCACCGTGTACGGCATGAACTTCCAGCACATGCCCGAGCTGGCCTGGCTGGCCGGCTACCCGATGGCGCTGGTGGCGATGGTGGTTTCGGCGATCATTCCCTACTACTGGTTCAAGTACAAAGGCTGGCTGTAAGGCGTTGATGCGGGTCAAGAAGGCACGGCAACACGGGTGCACAGTGGAGAGCCGACCCCGTCTCACAGGAGGAGACCATGCCGCAGCCCGACTCCAACAAGCCCGCTCCCGCCAGCGCACCCACCGTGGGTGGCGAGGAAATCCGCGCGCAAAGCCACGGCCCGGTGGCGCTGACCGTCGCCCTGGCCCCGCGCGGCAGCAACGAGGACTCCACCTCCGCCGAGTTGCCCGCCGGCTATCCCTACCGCCGCCGCCTGCAACGCAAGGAGTACGAGGCACAGAAGGCGCAACTGCAGGTCGAGCTGCTGAAGGTGCAGAGCTGGGTGAAGGAAACCGGCCAGCGCATCGTCGTGCTCTTCGAGGGCCGCGACGCCGCCGGCAAGGGTGGCACCATCAAGCGCTTCATGGAGCACCTCAACCCGCGCGGCGCCCGCGTCGTGGCGCTGGAGAAGCCCAGCGACGCCGAGCGCGGGCAGTGGTATTTCCAGCGCTACATCCAGCACCTGCCCACCGCCGGCGAGATCGTCTTCTTCGACCGCTCCTGGTACAACCGCGCCGGGGTCGAGCGGGTCATGGGCTTCTGCTCGCCGCGCCAGTACCTGGAGTTCATGCAGCAGACCCCGGAGCTGGAGCGGATGCTGGTGCGCAACGGCATCCACCTGCTCAAGTACTGGTTCTCGGTGAGCCGGGAAGAGCAGCTGCGCCGCTTCGTCTCGCGCCGCGACGACCCGCTCAAGCACTGGAAGCTGTCGCCCATCGACATCCAGTCGCTGGACCGCTGGGACGAGTACACCCAGGCCAAGGAGGCGATGTTCTTCCACACCGACACCGCCGATGCGCCCTGGGTGGTGATCAAGTCCGACGACAAGAAGCGCGCGCGGCTGAACTGCCTGCGCCACTTCCTGCACGTGCTGGACTACCCCGGCAAGGACCTGAGGATCGCCCGCGCCCCGGACGACCGGCTGGTGGGCCGGGCCGCCGAACTGGACCGCGACGAGCTGGAGCGCCCGATACCGGCTCCGGTGGCGGAGCCGATACCGGCCTGAGCCCTTACTGCTGGCTGAGCTGCATCAACTGGCCGGACACCGCCCGGGCGTTGCGCTCGACGATGATCGGCGCCCAGGGCCGGCCCGAGGCGCTGACCACCGCGTTGCTCTTGCTGTTCATGTCCTGCAGCGCCGTGCTCAGGTACTCCCAGCGGGTGCGCAGTTTGCGGGTCGCGTCGTTGTCCGGCAGTTGCGCGATGCGCTGCGACAGCAGCGGCACCAGCACGCTCTCGTCCTGCCCCAGGTAGGCCTGGGGCTGCTCGCGCGCCAGCTCCAGGCCGCTCAGGTAGGCGCGGCCCAGGTACTGGGTGGCGAGGAACTCGACCCGTACCGGCAGCTCCCACAGCGGAACCTGGCTGGCGTCGGCGCTGACCGGAACGAAGCGTTCGATCTGGGTCAGCAGTTCACGCAGGGCGCGGCTGAGGTCCTGGTTGTAGCGCCAGGGCAGATTCTCTTCCTTGGGGCCATAGGAAACGCCATTGCGTATTTGGGTAACGAAGTTGGCGTGGGCCTTCTTCAGCGCCTCGTCGGACCTGGGGTAGGTCCTGATCGCCTGGTCCAGCGTGGCCAGGTCCTTTTCCAGCTTGGCCGCGTGGTTTTCCTGGAACCCTTCGCCGCGCAGCAACAGCAGGCTGTTGATCGAGCGGCAGGTATAGACCTGCAGGGTCTGCACCTGCAGTTCGTCGCTGGGCAGGTTGGCGTGGGCGGAGAGGGCGAGAAGTCCGAAACAGCACAGCAGGATACCGCGAAGCACATCGAGCTTTCGGAGCATGGCGGGAGTTTCCTTATTGTTATTGTGTGCCGCGCCAGGCGCCGGGTGCAGGGGTTCGGGCAGCAGCGTCGCGGCTACTCCTAGGCTAGCGCCGAACGCCGTCGCTGCAACCCTCCCAAAGGGGGATTCTTCAGGTCGAATGCCTAGGCATGCGCGGCGTGGCGCAAGCGCTCGCGGTCGAGGATCTCGATCCCGCCGTAGCTCAGGCGCAGGATGCCCTGGGTTTCCAGGTCCCTGAGGATCTGGTTGGTGGTCTGCCGTGACAGCGACAGCATGGCCGCCAACTGCTCCTGCGGCAGGTGCAGCTCGCGCTTGCAGGTGGCCGACTCGCCGTAGCCCTCGGCGATCATCAGCAGGCGCCGGGCCAGGCGCGGCGCGGCAGGCAGCAGCGACAGCTCCTCCAGCACGGCGAAGGTGATACGCAGCTTGTGGCTCATCAGCAGGGCGAAGTCGCGCCAGTACTCCGGGTGTTTCGCCAGCAGCGCCTGCAGTGGCGCCAGGGGCACCTGCAGCAGGGTCGTGGCGCCTTCGGCGCAGGCGTCGTGGGTGCGCGGCTGGCCGTCGAACAGGCAGATCTCGCCGAACCAGTTGGGTGACTCCACCAGCGCCAGCAGCGCTTCCTTGCCGGTCTCGCCGACCACGCTGATCCGCATCGCGCCGTCCACCACGCAATACAGGCCGCAGGGCGCATCGCCACGGGCGAACAGCCGCTGCCCGGCCGGCAGGCGGCGCACCGTGGCGGCGTCGCACAGGGCCTGGCGCAGGCCTGCGGGCAGCGTCTGGAACCAGCGGCCCTCATTGAGGCGGGGCAGGTAGGACTTGGCGTCGGTCATGGGCAATGTCGTCTAGCTGACAGAGTGGGAAGGCGTACGACGCCATCATGCCAGCACCTTGCGGGAGAACAACAATGAAAACGCTCGTCGATCATCTTGCCCAATATGCCGCCTACCACCGTGACCGGCGGAACATCGTCAGCCATTTCATCGGTATCCCGATGATCGTGCTGTCCATCGCCACCCTGTTGTCGCGCCCCGGCGTCGAACTGGCCGGCCTGATCCTGGCGCCCGCCACGCTGCTGGCGCTGGCCTCGGTGATGTTCTACCTGCGCCTGGACCTGCGCTTCGGCGTGCTGATGGCCGCGTTGCTGGGGCTGTCGCTCTGGGCGGGCGCGGCACTGGCCGCTGGTTCCACCGCCTACTGGCTCGCCTGGGGGATCGGCCTGTTCGTGGTGGGCTGGATCATCCAGTTCGTCGGCCACTGGTACGAGGGGCGCAAGCCGGCGTTCGTCGATGACCTCACCGGGCTGATCGTCGGCCCGCTGTTCGTCGCCGCCGAGGCCGCTTTCCTGCTGGGAATGCGCGATGACGTGCGCCACGCCGTGGAAGAGCGCGCCGGCCCGACCTGCATCCGCGAGAAGAAGGCGACCGCCTGATTCCTTTCAGTCCGCGCCGCTGAGCTGGTGCAGGATTCGTGCGCTGTCGGGGTCGGCGGGGAAGAAGGTTTCCAGCGCCAGTTCCGACAGCGTCACGTCCACCGGTGTGCCGAACACCGTGATGGTGCCGATCAGGCTGCAGACGCCCAGCTCCGTCTGCAGCTGCACCGGGATCAGCACCATGTCGCCATTGGCCGCCTCGTCGTAGGGCGGAGCCGGATAGGCCGCCACTTCGTCGCGCAGCGCCGCCAGCGCGGGATCGCCGCTGGCCTCGAAGTCGCGCTGCAGGCGCTCCAGCACATGCGCCTTCCATGCCCCCAGATTGAGGATGCGCGGCGCCAGTCCCTTGGGATGCAGGCTCATGCGCAGCACGTTGATCGGCGGCTGCAGCAGCTCCGGGGCGACGCCGATCAGGAAGATATCCACCGTGCGGTTGGAGGCCAGCAGGTTCCAGTGGCGGTCCACCACCATCGCCGGGTTCGGTTCGTGGGCCTTGAGCAACTGGTCGATGGCCTGCCGGGCCACGGTCAGCGCCGGGTCGTCCAGACCCTTCTCCGAATACACCGGGGCGTAGCCGGCGGCGCTGAGCAGGCGGTTGCGTTCGCGCAGGGGGATGTCCAGCTGTTCGGCCAGATGCAGGAGCATCTCGCGGCTGGGCAGGGCGCGGCCGGTTTCGACGAAGCTCAGGTGGCGCGTGGAAATCTCCGCGTCGCAGGCGAGGTCGAGCTGGCTGAGCCGGCGGCGCTGGCGCCATTGGCGGAGCAGGGCGCCGACCGGTTGGGCTGGATTATTCATGGCTGGACTGGTCATGGCATCGAACGATAGACCCCGGGCCGCGTTGCGGCCATTACCTGGCAGGTAATCGACGTGCGTACGGCTCGGGCGGATTCTGCAGTCACACGCCGCCAACCGGTGGCGATCGTTGAGGGAGATTTCGCCATGACTCTGCTGCAACCGTCCCCGCTGCTTCGCCGTGCCCTGCAACTGGACGCCCTTGCCGGCGGCGCGGTGGGGTTGCTGATGGCGCTGGCCGCGCAACCGCTGGGCCAATTGCTCGGCCTGCCGTTCGTCCTGCTGCTGGTGGCCGGTATCGTGCTCCTGCCGCTGGCGCTAGTGCTCTACTGGATGAGCAACCAGAGCATTCTGTCGCGCACTGGCGTCTGGGCGGTGATCGCCCTGAACGCACTCTGGGTAGTGGAAAGCGTCGCCCTGCTGGTGACCGGCTACGTGCAGCCGACCGCCCTGGGCTACGCCTTCGTCATCGGCCAGGCGCTGGTGGTCCTGCTGCTGGCCGAGCTGGAGTTCTTCGGGCTGCGCCGGTCGGCGGTCCTTGCGCTGTGATGTTCGCGAGCAAGAACTAGGCGTCCCCCTCGCTCCTACGAAGAGCGCATCGGCGCCGACCTGTAGGAGCGAGCTTGCTCGCGAACCGCTTCAAGGAGAAGCGCTTTACGCCAACGCCTCGCGGACGAAATCGAGACGGTCCTGGCCAAAGAACATCTCGCCGCCGACGAACATCGTCGGCGCGCCAAACATCCCGCGCTTGATCGCCACCTCGGTGTTGGCCTTCAGTGCATCCTTCACCTCCTGCTCGGCGGTCAGCGCCAGCAGCGCCTGCGGATCGAAGCCCGCCTCGGCCAGCAACGGGCCGAGCACCGCCGGGTCGCCCAGGTTCAGCGCGTCCACCCACATACCCTTGAACACGCAGGCCAGCAGTGCCTCGAAACGTTCCGGTTGGCGCAGCTGCACGCCGGTGGCGGCGCGCATCAGGGTGAGGGTGTTGATCGGGAAATGCGGGTTCATCTTCAGCGGCACGCCGTAGCGGCGGGCGAAGCGCAGCATGTCGATCATCGTGTAGCGGCCCTTGGCCGGGACGGCGATGGGCGAGGTATTGCCGGTGGCCTGGAACACACCGCCCAGCAGCACGGGGCGATAGACCAGCTCGGCGCCGGCTTCGGCGCAGATCGCCGGCAACTGGGTATAGGCGAGGTAGGAAGTCGGGCTGCCGAAATCGAAGTAGAACTCGACGCTCTTGCTCATGAGTGGCTCTCTTTCTGGTTGTCGTTATGGGCGGATCACCAGCGCTCGATCCACGGGCGCAGGTCCAGCTCGAAGGTCCAGGCATCGCGCGGCTGGCTGTGCAGGTACCAGTAGCTGTCGGCGATGTGCTCGGGGTCGAGGATGCCGTCCTGGTCCTTGAGCTTGTAGCGCTCGGGGAAGGTCTCGCGGATGAATTCGGTATCGATGGCGCCGTCGACCACCACGTGGGCGACGTGCAGGCCCATCGGCCCCAGCTCGCGGGCCATACTCTGGGCCAGGGCGCGGATGCCGTGCTTGGCGCCGGCGAAGGCGGCGAAGCCCGAGGCGCCGCGCAGGCCGGCGGTGGCGCCGGTGAAGAGGAGCGTGCCGCGCTGGCGCTTGACCATGCGCCTGGCCACTTCGCGGCCGGTGAGGAAGCCGGAGAAACAGGCCATTTCCCAGATCTTGAAGTACTTGCGCGCAGTCTCTTCGAGGATGCTGCACGGCACGTTGGCGCCGATGTTGAAGACGAAGGCTTCGATGGGGCCGATGTCGCGCTCGATGGTTTCCACCAGCTCGATCACCGCCTCTTCCTTGCGCGCGTCGGAGGCGAAACCGTGGGCTTCGCCGCCTTCGGCGCGGATCGCATCCACCAGCGGCTGCAGCTTGTCGGCCGAACGCCGGGTGACGCAGGCGACATAGCCTTCGCGGGCGAAGCGGCGGGCGATGGCGCCGCCGGTGGCGTCGCCGGCGCCGATCACCAGTACGACTTTCTTGTTCTGCGACATCCTCGTTTTCCTCTTTGGTAAACGGTCGTTAGGTAAACGAACGTTATGTTAATCTTCGTCGTATCGTCAACCGTTTCCCGGAGTCGCCCTGATGCGCTACTCAGCCACTCACAAGGAAGAAACCCGCCAGCGCCTGCTCGACAGCAGCGGTGCGCTCGCCAAGCAGGGTGGCTTCGCTAGCACTGGCGTGGATGGGCTGATGAAGGCGGTGGGGTTGTCCGGCGGGGCGTTCTACAACCACTTCGGTTCGAAGGATGAGCTGTTCGCCGCCATCGTCGAGCGCGAGTTGCGGCAGAGCGTCGAGCGGCTGGCGGCCAAGGGCAAGGTGCTCGATCGCGTGCGCCTGGAGCGTGGGCTCAAGCGCTACCTGAGTGTCGCACATTTGCAGGACGCCGGCGCCGGTTGCGCGATTCCTGCCCTGGGGGCGGAGATTGCCCGGGCGGATGAATCGGTGCGGCAGAGCGCCGAGGATGCGCTGGTGGAATTGCAGCAGGCCTGGGCCGAGGCGCTGGGTTCGCCGGAAGACGCCTGGGCGCTGCTGGCGCAGTGCGTCGGCGCGCTGGTGGTGGCGCGGATGGTCGCCAGCGAGAAGACGCAGAAGGCGATCATCGACTCGAGCCGGGACTTCCTGCTGCGGCATCTGGATGAGGCGTCGCAGGACTCAACCCTGTAGGAGCGAGCTTGCTCGCGAACAAACCCCGCTGCGGGGCCGGGTTCGCGAGCAAGGACTGGGCGTCCCCCTCGGTCCTACGAAAAGCGCCGTTGCCCCGGCGCGGGTCGCTGATCAGATATTCGCCACCGGCTGGAACGCCTTCGGCTTGAAGTACAGCGTCTCGCCACGCGCGAGACCGGTCAGGCTGTCGTGGTCCTTCACCACTTCGGCCTCGATCAGCTCGTCCTGGCCGTCGACCTTGAGCGTCACCCGGGTGATCGCGCCCAGCGGGCGGATGTCGCGGACTTCGGCGGCGCGGTGCTCGGCCACTTCGGAACGCGACAGCGAGATTTCGTGCGGGCGGAACAGCACGTGCTCGTCACCGCCGATGTGCAGGCGGTTGGAGTCGCCGAGGAAGTGGTAGACGAAGTCGCTGGCCGGGTTCTCGTAGACCTCGCCCGGCGAGCCGATCTGCTCGATCACGCCCTTGTTCATCACCACGATGCGGTCGGCGACTTCCATCGCTTCTTCCTGGTCGTGGGTGACGAACACACTGGTCAGGTTGATCTCCTCGTGCAGGCGCGCCAGCCAGCGGCGCAGCTCCTTGCGCACCTTGGCGTCGAGGGCGCCGAAGGGTTCGTCGAGCAGCAGGATCTTCGGCTCCACCGCCAGCGCGCGGGCCAGGGCGATACGCTGGCGCTGGCCGCCGGAGAGCTGCTCCGGGTAGCGGTCGGCGAGCCAGTCCAGTTGCACCATGTTGAGCAGCTCGTGGACCTTCTCGGCGATGCGCGCTTCGCTCGGACGTTCCTTCTTCGGCTTCATGCGCAGGCCGAAGGCGACGTTGTCGAACACCGTCATGTGGCGGAACAGCGCGTAGTGCTGGAACACGAAGCCGACGTTGCGATCGCGCACGTCGTGCTGCGAAACGTCCTCGCCGTGGAACACGATGTTGCCGGCGTCCGGGGTTTCCAGGCCGGCAATGATGCGCAGCAGGGTGGTCTTGCCGCAGCCGGACGGGCCGAGCAGGGCGACCAGCTCGCCGCTGTGGATGTCCAGGTTGATCTCGTTCAGCGCCTTGAAGGCGTGGAAGTTCTTGCTGACGTTACGGATCTCGATGCTCATGGCGTGGCTCTCACTCTTCGTCAGCTTTGACTTTCGTACGGGACAGGCGCGACTCGCTCCACTGCTTGAGCAGCAGGATGACCAGGGCCATCAGCAGCAACAGGGTGGCGACGCTGAAAGCGGCGACGTGGTTGTATTCGTTGTAGAGGATCTCGACGTGCAGCGGCAGGGTGTTGGTGACGCCGCGGATATGCCCGGAAACCACCGACACGGCGCCGAACTCGCCCATCGCCCGCGCGGTGCACAGCACCACGCCGTAGATCAGGCCCCATTTGATGTTCGGCAGGGTCACGTGCCAGAACATCTGCCAGCCGTTGGCGCCGAGCAGGCGTGCGGCCTCTTCCTCCTGGGTGCCCTGTTCCTGCATCAGCGGGATCAGTTCGCGGGCGATGAACGGGAAGGTGACGAAGAGGGTGGCCAGGACGATGCCGGGCACGGCGAAGACGATCTGGATGTCGTGGTCGCTCAACCACTGCCCGAAGTAGCCCTGGGCGCCGAACAGCAGTATGTAGATCAGGCCGGCGATCACCGGCGAGACCGAGAACGGCAGGTCGATCAGGGTCACCAGGATGCTCTTGCCGGGGAACTCGAACTTGGTCACGCACCAGGCGGCACTGACGCCGAACACCAGGTTCAGCGGCACCGAGATGCCTACGGCGATCAGGGTCAGCTTCAGCGCGGCGATGGCGTCGGGCTCGGCGATGGCGGCGAAGAAGGTGCCGAAGCCCTCCTTCAGTGCCTCGCTCAGGACCACGAACAGCGGCAGCAAGAGGAACAGGGTGAAGACCAGCCAGGCCAGGCCGATCAGGGCCCGGCGGCCCCAGACATTGCCCCGGCGAGCAGCGTTGGCAGCGGCCGCGGCGGAAAGGCTTGCGGTACTCATGGCGCGCTCCTCAAGGCGTTTCGATGCGGCGTTGCAGCAGGTTGATCAGCAGCAGCAGGACGAAGGCGACGACCAGCATCAGCACGCCGATGGCGGTGGCGCCGGTGTAGTCGTACTGGTCCAGCTTGACCATGATCAGCAGCGGCAGGATCTCGGTCTTCATCGGCATGTTGCCGGCGATGAAGATCACCGAGCCGTACTCGCCGACGCCGCGGGCGAAAGCCAGGGCGAAGCCGGTCAGCCAGGCCGGCAGCAGCGCCGGCAGCAGCACGTGGCGGAACACCTGCAGCGGCTTGGCGCCCAGGCAGGCGGCGGCTTCCTCGACTTCACGCGGGATGTCCGCCAGTACCGGCTGCACCGTGCGCACCACGAAGGGCAGGACCACGAAGGTCAGCGCCAGGGTGATGCCCAGCGGGGTATAGGCGATCTTCAGGCCGATCTCGGTGGCGAAGCGGCCGACCAGGCCGTTGGGCGCGTACAGCGCGGTGAGGGCGATACCGGCCACGGCGGTGGGCAGGGCGAAGGGCAGGTCGATCATCGCGTCGATGATCTTCCGTCCCGGGAAGCGGTAGCGCACCAGCACCCAGGCCAGCAGGGTGCCGATCACGCCGTTGATCAGGGCGGCGATCAGCGCCGTGCCGAAGCTCAGCTTGAGCGCGGCGATCACCCGTGGCGCGGTGATGATGGTCCAGAACTCGCCCCAGCTCAGTTGGGTGGTCTTGAGGAACATGGCCCCCAGCGGAATCAGCACCAACAGGCTGAGATACACCAGGGTGTAGCCCAGAGTCAGCCCGAAGCCGGGTATGACCGGGGAGATGCGTCGTGACATCGTCTGTCCTTTCTCATGAACGCGTTTAGCCCTTGTCTTGGGACCAGGGTTTTTCGTTCCACGCAAGCGGCGCGCCGCCTGCGTGGATCGTGTTGCCCGACGCGAGGCCGGGCGCCGGGCGCATCACGGCGCCTGGTAGATCGTGTCGAAGATGCCGCCGTCGTTGAAGAACTTGGGCTGCGCGACCTTCCAGCCACCGAAGTCCTTGTCGATGGTCACCAGGTTGAGTTTCGGGAACTGCTGGGCGAACTCGGCGGCGACCTTTTCGTTGCGCGGGCGGTAGAAGTTCTGCGCGGCGATGCGCTGGCCTTCTTCGCTGTACAGGTACTTCAGGTATTCCTCGGCGACCTTGCGGGTGCCCTTCTTGTCGACGGTCTTGTCGACCACGGCCACCGGCGGTTCGGCCAGGATGGACACCGACGGCACGACGATCTCGAAGTTCTCGCCGCCCTGTTCCTTCTTGGCCAGGAAGGCTTCGTTCTCCCACGCCAGCAATACGTCGCCGATGTTGTTGTTGACGAAGGTGATGGTCGAACCGCGGGCGCCAGTGTCCAGAACCGGGACGTGCTTGTACAGGCTCTTCACGTATTCCTGGGCTTTCTCGTCGCTGCCGTAGGCCTTCCTGGCCCAGGCCCAGGCGGCCAGGAAGTTCCAGCGGGCGCCGCCGGAGGTCTTCGGGTTCGGCGTGATGACTTCCACGCCCTGCTTGGTCAGGTCGCCCCAGTCCTTGATGCCTTTGGGGTTGCCCTTGCGCACCAGGAACACGATGGTCGAGGTGTAGGGGGTGCTGTTGTCGGGCAGGCGCGCCTGCCAGTCGGCGGGCAGCAGCTTGCCCAGCTTGTTCAGTTCGTCGATGTCGCCGGCCAGGGCCAGGGTCACCACGTCGGCCTTCAGGCCGTCGATCACGGCGCGGGCCTGCTTGCCGGAGCCGCCGTGGGACTGCTGCACGATCAGGTCGTCGCCGCCCTGGGCCTTCCAGTGCTTGATGAAGGCGGCGTTGTAGGCCTGGTACAGCTCGCGGGTCGGGTCGTAGGAAACGTTCAGCAGTTGGGTCGCGGCGGATACCGGGCCTGCGACCAGCGTGGAAACCAGTGCGCTGGCCAGGGCGGCCAGGGCGAAACGGCGGATGGACATGTGCAGCTCCTGAAAAAATGCGGTCTTCTAGTGTTTGTCTGGCAGGGTTTTCGGGGCGATGTCAGCCGCGCATTCGCGGCTGGCTGCTGCAGTACCGGTGGGGCAGGGCGATCATGGCGACGCTCCGGTGGTCCGGTCATGTCACGTGTCGAGAACGCTCGGGTACTCAGGCTGGCTTGCCGGTGCTCTGTTGCAGGCGGAATTTCTCCTTGCGCTCGATCTGCACGACCTGGCCGTTGTGCACGGTGATCTCGACGGCGCCAAAACGCAGGCCACGCAGGGCGCTCTGCACTTCTCGCAGGATGTTGGCGTCGTCCTGGCCATCCAGGCTACGGAGGGTTGCGCTCATGGATATCTGCTCCTAGTGGGTTGACCGCCGGCCGTTTCACTGACGACGCGTGCGGTGTGAGCGCATCTTAGGCAGGAGCTGGATATTCTTAAAAATAATGTTTAAGAATTTTTATATATCCGAAAGTTTTACAAGCGCTCAGCCGGGGTTGCGTGGCAGCTTCGCCAGCAGGGCTTCGGCGGGCTGCGGCTTGCCGTACCAGTAACCCTGGCCGAAATCGCAGGCATGGGTGAGGAGGAAGGCGGCCTGGTCCGGCCGTTCGATGCCTTCGGCGACTACCCGCAGGCCCATGCTCTGCCCCAGGGCGATCACCGCGCAGGCGATGGCGGCGTCCTCGGCTTCGTCGGGCAGCCCGGCGATGAAACCCTGGTCGATCTTCAACTTGTGTACCGGCATGCGCTTGAGGCGCATCAGCGAGGAATAGCCGGTGCCGAAGTCGTCGATGGCCAGGTGCACGCCGAGCAGGCGCAGCTGGCAGAGCAGTTCCAGGGCCTGGTCGAAGTTCTGCATCACCGCGCTCTCGGTGATCTCCAGCTCCAGGTGATGGGGCTCCAGGCCGCTCTGCTCCAGGGCCAGCGCCACCCGCTGCTCCAGCCCGCCACGGCCGAACAGGCGGCTGGAGACGTTCACCGCGATGTAGTCCAGGGCGATGCCCGTATCGAGCCAGGCGCGCATCTGCCGGCAGGCCTGGTCGAGCATCCAGGCGTCGAGCGCGGTGATCAGCCCGCATTCCTCGGCCACCGGGATGAACTCGCTGGGCGACACCAGGCCGCGCTGCGGGTGTTGCCAGCGCACCAACGACTCGACGCCGATCATGCGCCCGCTGAGCAGGTCGTGGACCGGCTGGAAATAGATGCGCAGCTCGTTGTGGTCCAGCGCGTGGCGCAGGGCCGCCTCCACCTGTACGTGGGAGCGCGCGCGGGCGGTCAGTTCCGGGGTGTAGAAGGCATACAGGCTGCGCCCGCTGGCCTTGGCCTGGAACAGCGCGGCGTCGGCGTGCTGCATCAGGTGATCGACGTTGCGCGCGTCCTCGGGGAACAGGCTCACGCCGAGGCTGACGGACATGTAGATGGTCTGCCCGTTGACCTCGAAGGGCGGATCCATCGCTTCCAGCAGGCGCTGGGCGAGGCTGCTGGCGTGCTGTTGCCGGGGGCTTTCGAGGATCACCGCGAATTCGTCGCCGCCCAGGCGCGCCAGGGTACAACGCTCGTCGAGGCAGGTTTGCAGGCGTTCGGCGACGGCCTTGATCAGCAGGTCGCCGGTGCTGTGCCCGAGGCTGTCGTTGATGTGCTTGAAATGGTCCAGGTCGATGCTCAGCAGGGCGCCGCCGCCCTGTTCGCGTTCGGCGCGGGCCAGCGCCTGCTCGATGCGTTCGCGCAGCAGCAGGCGGTTGGGCAGGCCGGTGAGCGGGTCATGGTGGGCGAGGAAGTCCAGCTCATGCTGCGAGCGCTTGAGGCTGCTGAGGTCGGAGAACACCGCCACGTAGTGGGTCAGTTCGCCCTGTTCGTTGCGCACCGCGCGGATGTGCTGCCATTGCGGGTACACCTCGCCACTCTTGCGACGGTTCCAGATCTCGCCGCTCCACACGTCGTCACGCAGCAGGGATTCCCACATGCGGCGATAGAAGGCGGCGCCCTGCCGTCCGGACTTGAGGATCGACGGCTGGGCGCCGAGCACGTCCTCTGCCTGGTAACCGGTGATGCGCGAGAACGATGGATTGATGTGCACGATGATGCCGCGGCTGTCAGTGACCAGCAGGCCTTCCTGGGTTGCCTCGAACACCGCCGCGGCCTGGCGCAGGTGATCCTCGTTGCTGCGCTGGCGGGTGATGTCGCGGCTGATGCCGGTCATGCGCAGAGCTTCGCCGTCGGCGCCCCGCTCGACGCGGCCGCGTGAGTGGATCCAGCGATAGCCGCCATAGCTGTGGAGGATGCGGTAGACGCAGTCGAGCCGTTCGCTCAGACCGTCGATGTGCTCCTGGTAGGCGGCGAGGGTGGCGCTGCGGTCTTCGGGGTGAAGGCGGTTTTCCCAGAGCAGGAAATCGTCGCTCAGGCGTTCGCTGGGCAGGCCGATCAGGTTGGCGTAGCCCTGCGAGTAGTAGACGCGATGGGTGCGCAGGTCCCAGTCCCAGACGCCGTCCTCGACCACGTTCAGCGCGCGGTTCAGGCGTTCCTCGCGGTCGGACAGGGCGCTCAGGGTCGCCTGCTGGCGGCGGAACTGCTGGTGCAGCAGCAGGAACAGCAGCAGCGCGCTGACGCCCAGGAACACGAACTTCTTGGTGGTCATCCAACGCAGGGTCTGGGCCGGCTCGCTGAAGGCCATGTGTAACCAATGGTCACCCAGCAGCATCCAGAGGGCAGCGAGCACCAGGTACAGCAGGCTGATGCGAAGGGCGCTAAGACGAGGGTTCATGCAGTGGCAAGGCGAAGATATTGGCTGTGCAGTATAAAGGATGCCCGGTGACGGTCGTTCTTATCTAAAAGACCGGATGGTTTTCCACACCCGCTTGGTGATAATGCGAGCTGACCTTGTCTGACGAGGTCGGTCTTTCACACCCCCTTTCGAGGTTCATTATCGACCATGTGGTACAACGGTTTTCTTGATCTGTCGCCGTGGCAGTTGGTGGCGGTCACCCTGGTCCTGACCCATATCACCATCGTCAGCGTCACCGTCTATCTGCACCGCTATTCGGCGCACCGGGCACTCGAGCTGCACCCGGCGCTGCAGCATTTCTTCCGTTTCTGGCTGTGGATGACCACCGCCATGAACACCCGCGAGTGGACCGCCATCCACCGCAAGCACCACGCCAAGTGCGAAACCGCCGACGACCCGCATAGTCCGGTGTACAAGGGCCTGGGCACCGTCCTGCGCCGTGGCGCCGAGCTTTACCGCGAGGAAGCGAAGAACGAGGAGACCCTGCGCATCTACGGCAAGAACTGCCCGGATGACTGGCTGGAGCGCAACCTCTACTCGCGCTTCCCCATCGGCGGCATCGTGCTGATGGCGATCATCGACCTCGCCCTGTTCGGCTCCCTCGGCATGACCGTCTGGGCCGTGCAGATGATGTGGATCCCCGTCTGGGCCGCCGGCGTGATCAACGGCCTGGGCCACGCCATCGGCTACCGCAACTTCGAATGCCGCGACGCCGCGACCAATCTGGTGCCCTGGGGCATCCTGATCGGCGGCGAGGAGCTGCACAACAACCACCACACCTACCCGAACTCGGCGAAGCTGTCGGTGAAGACCTGGGAGTTCGACCTGGGCTGGGCCTGGATCAAGCTGTTCAGCTTCCTGCGCTTGGCCAGGGTGGCCCGCGTGGCACCGATTGCCCACCGCGTGGAAGGCAAGGGCAGCCTGGACATGGACACCGCGATGGCCATCCTCAACAACCGTTTCCAGATCATGGCCCAGTACCGCAAGCTGGTGATCGGCCCGCTGGTGAAGCAGGAGCTGGCCAAGGCCGACGAGTCGGTGCGCCACCTGTTCCGCCGCGCCAAGCGCCTGCTGTCGCGTGAAACCAGCCTGCTGGAAGAGCGCCACCATGCGCGCATCCAGGACCTGCTGGCCCAGAGTGCGGCGCTGAAGGTGATCTACGAGAGGCGCCTGGCCCTGCAGCAGATCTGGGTGAAGACCAGTGCCAACGGCCACGACATGCTGGCGGCGATCAAGCAGTGGGTGCAGGAGGCGGAAGCCAGTGGCATCCAGTCGCTGAAGGAGTTCGCCGAGCAGCTCAAGACCTACTCGCTGCGCCCCGCCATGTAACGCGCGACATCGCCCTCGGGCGATGCGCAGCCAGTGACGAAAAGCCCGCCGTTCGGCGGGCTTTTCGTTTATTTTGCAACGCTCTGGCGTAGCGTGCGGTCATAGTCCCGGTCGATGAGCGGGAGGGCGCCCATACATGGATGAACAGAACAAGATGCCTGTGGATCAGGATGAAGCCTTGCTGGCGCTGCTGCACAGCCGCGCCGAGGTGCAGCGGCTCAAGGAGCGCGAGCAGCTCTTCAGCGCGCTGCTGGCCAGCGTCAATTCGGTACTCTGGGCCCTCGACTGGCAGGCCCAGCGCATGGTCTATGTCAGCCCCGCCTACGAACGCATCTTCGGGCGTTCCGCGGCCCTGCTGCTGGCCGACTACAACGAGTGGCGCAACTGCATCTATCCCGATGACCTGGACTACGCCCAGGACAGCCTGCGGGAAGTGCTCGAACGCGGCGCCATCGAGCATCGCGAGTACCGTATCCTGCGTGCCGACGGCGAGGTGCGCTGGCTGAGCGACAAGTGCTTCGTCAGCCAGCACAGCGAGGCCGGGCTGCCGCAGATGATCGTCGGTATCGCCGACGACATCACCGACAAGAAGCACATGGAGACCGAGCTGCACCGCCTGGCCACCACCGACGTGCTGACCCAGAGCAGCAACCGCCGCTACTTCTTCGACAGCGCCGAGCAGGCGTTCCGCGACTGCAAGGCGACGTCCACCTCGCTGGCATTCCTGCTGCTGGACGTCGACGACTTCAAGAAGATCAACGACGCCTACGGCCACCAGGTGGGCGACGTGGTATTGCAGCGCATCGCCCAGAGCGGCGCGGGCGCGTTGCGCCGGGGGGATCTGTTCGGCCGTATCGGCGGCGAGGAGTTCGCCGTGCTGCTGCCGGGGTGCGACGAGACGATGGCGCGGCAGATCGGCGAACGCCTGCAACGGGAAGTTCAGCGTCTGCGCTTCAACGAGGCCGAGCATTTCTTCAGCGTGACCATCAGCCAGGGACTGACTTTGCTGCAGCCGGACGATCAGAACCTGTCGGCTCTCTACAGCCGTGCCGATGCAGCGTTGTATCAGGCAAAACGCACCGGCAAGGACCGCATGGTTCAAGGATGAAACACTGCCGCCCGTATCAGGGTGGCAGGATTAATACTTTTCGACTAATACCATGTGTGCATCAGGGTGTGGATAAGTCGGGCCGTTGGCCTTGAAGTGTCATTAAATTGGCACCTTGTAAATCAATAAGTTACAAGCCGCATGTTGCCTCTTGTCGGATTATTGGCGGTTCCGTGTTTCATGGATTGACATGCCCAAGGCACCCCCCTATTACTAATCACATAGCAATATCGTGTGGTGTCTGGATGAGACACCAGGGGATTTGTCACACGAGCAGCGTGTCACGGAAGATTCGATCCACCCCCTGTCTTCCCGCCACCTCCTGTCCTCCGCACGAGCACTTCCGTCGCCTTGGCCGCAACGGAAGCGAGATATTTTTTGCTGTCGTTTTCCAGATTTTCGGAGTTGGCCGAAGGGCGGTAGCTTTGCCCGATGAAAAGTAACGGCCATATCCAGGGATAAGCAGTTGACCAATCGTTGATTGAATCGGGCCATTCGAACTCGGGCGGTAGCCTTGTCTTCGAATTTTGCCGAAAGGCCCGGCGCACAGCGACCTCCGTGAGCGGAGCCACTGTCGATGACCAAAGAGAAGAAGACGGCGGACGGAACTTCAGATTCCGTCGAAACCGCCGGTAATCCCCCCGCTATTGCGCAGCGGTACGCCTCCGGCGGAACCGCCAGGAAGACAGGCGTCAATATTTACGAGTTTCCCAATAGGTTCTATCGGGCCTGCGGAAGTGTCGCCAAAGGTATTTATCCCTCTCTGCGAAGTTCCACGGGTTTTGCACTTCCAGTTGAACTTCAAAAGCACCAATCGCGATTTCCCCTATCGCAGAAACTGCAACTTCGGTCTGTTTCCGAGGTTTTCTCTCCGGCACTCGCCCGCGCTGTGCCGTTCACGCACCCCGTCCCTGCCATGACCGAGCACCCGAAGCGGGTGACGGGATTCCGGCGCGAGCGCGCGCCCCTTACCGGCCGGTCGAGCCGGCATCACGACGAGAGCCGCGCGGCCCGCTGCGCCCGCGCTCGCTAGGGAGTCAGGCTGATGACTGATCAATCCTTTCGCTCCAACTATGCCTGTGTGGTCGGTGGTGCAGGCCCGGCAGGCATGGGCTTCCTGTTCAACGCTTACAAGACCGGCGCGCTGGCCAGCCTGGCGCGCTCCGGCCTGCTGGTGGTGGATGCTGCGCTGGCGGTTGGCCGTGGTCGGCTGGGGGACTACCACATCACCGCCAACTCGGTGGGTGACGTGTTCCTCGACTGCCTGCGCGATCCGGCGCTGCTGCCGATCTTCGCGCCGCTGGAGCATTCCGCAGCATTCCGCGCCCTGCGCAACGACCCTCATGGCGCGCCGATGCTCACGCAAGTGGGCGAGCTGCTGGCCCACGCCTCGACGCTGTTCATGCGCTACGTCACCCGTCACCTGGGTGTCGAGGTCGCGCTGGGTACCCGTATCGAGAAGATCACCGCCCAGGACGACGGTACCTTCCAGTTGGCCTTGCGCAGCGGTTCCTGCTCCTGGCAGGCGGCGGCGGGCGGCCTGGTGCTCAACCTCGGTGGCCGGCAGAACCGCGAGTACCTGCATTGGAGCCTTGCCGAGCAGGACCTGCACCTGACGTCCGACGGCCCCATCGTCTATTCCTCCGATGCGCTGCTCAGCCTCAGCCCCGCCGAGCTGGTGGAGCTGTTCAGCGACCGCGTGACTCCGGGTAGCCACTTCACCGTGGTCGGTGGTTCGCACAGCGCCTTCTCGGTGCTCGACAACCTGGCCTGCGCCCTCGACTGCCTGGGACTCGAGCAACTGACCCTGTTGCATCGCGCGCCGATCCGCCTGTTCTTCGAGAGCGCCGAGGAAGCCCGCGCCGCCGGCTACACGGTGGACGAGGGCATGGACGTGTGCCCGGTGTCCGGCCGGGTCAACCGCTCCGGCGGGTTGCGTTATCGCGCCCACCAGGTGGGCAGCGACGTGCTCGCCAATGGCCATGTCAGCGGCACCCGGGTGAAGGTCGAGCTGCTGCGCCTGGAAGACCGCTCGCCCGCCGTCCGCGAGCGCCTGGAGCAGTGCTGCAGCGAGCCGGGCGTGATGGTCCAGGCCATCGGTTACCAGCCCTGCCTGCCGGCGCTGCGCCGCGCCAACGGTGAACCGTTGCAGGTACGCGAGAGCAAGGGTGGACTGGACTCCGACGCCGCCGGCCGCCTGCACGACCTCAGCGGTCAGCCGATTCACGGGCTGTACAGCTTCGGCCTGGGTTCGGGACTGGCGGCCAACCCGATGCTCGGCAGCGAGCGTTCCTTCGACAGCCGCATCTACGGTGTCTGGCAGTTCCACCACGACGCCAGCGGCCGGGTCATCGAAGCCCTCCAGGAACACCTGGCCGGCCATGCGCCGCAAGCGACGCCGTCGTTGCCGGACACCCCGCTCGAGGGCACGCCTTTCGTGCTCTCCGCGCTGGGCTAGGCGGTGCGCCGGCCGCTATCAGGGATCTTTTCATCCATTAGAGGGATGCGACTGTGATCAATGTGACCAAGACGTACCTGGGCGATCTGGAAAAGTTCAAAGGCTACGTGGAGCAGATCTACGCCACGGGCTGGCTCACCAACCACGGGCCCTTCGCCACCGCGCTGGAGGAACGTCTGCAGGAGTACCTGGGGGTACGCAATGTGATCCTCACCTGCAACGGCACCATCGCCTTGCAGGTGGCCTACCGGGCCCTGGGCGTCACCGGCAGCGCGGTGACCACCCCTTTCAGCTTCGTTGCCACCAGCAGCACGCTGCAGTGGGAGAGCATCCGCCCGCGCTTCGCCGACATCGACGCGCGGACCTGGAACCTCGACCCTGCGCGCATCGAAGCCAGCCTTGCGCCGGATACCACCGCCGTCGTCGCCACCCACGTGTTCGGTAATCCCTGTGCGGTGGAGGAGATTCAGGCGGTGGCCCAGCGCAACCAGTTGAAAGTGATCTACGACGGCGCCCATGCCTTCGGCTCGCGCTACCGCGACCGCTCGGTGCTGGCCTGGGGTGACGCCACGACCCTGAGCTTCCATGCCACCAAGCTGTTCCACACCATCGAGGGCGGCGCCATCGTCACGGCCGACGATGAGCTGGCCCGGCAGGTCCGCCTGATGTGCAACTTCGGCATTGCCGGGGTGGACCAGATCGTCGGCCTGGGGATCAACGCCAAGCTCAACGAGATCTCCGCCGCGATGGGGCTGTGCCTGCTCGACGACATCGACAGCATCCTCTCCCAGCGCGAGGAGATCGCGGCCCGCTATACCGCGGCCCTCAGCGGTTACTACGACCTGCAGGCCGTCCAGGCCGGCGCCCGGCAGAACAACAGCTACTACCCGATCGGCCTGCGCAACGAGGAGCAGGTGCTGCGCGTACGCAGCGCGCTGAATGCCATCGGGGTCAACCCGCGGCGTTACTTCTATCCCTCGCTGGACACCCTCGACTACCTCGCGCCGCAGGCGCCGCAAGTGCTCTCGCGGGAACTGAGCCAGCGCATCCTCTGCCTGCCGTTGTACCCGGGGCTGCCGCAGGACGTGCAGCGCGCGGTGATCGAGGTGCTGCTGCTGGAAAGCGGCCGGGTCGCCGTGGCGGTATGAGGGGACGGTCATGTCGGGTAAACGCTCGCTGTCGATGATCAGGAATACCCTGCTGAACTATGCGGGGCAGGCCTACGCCATCGTCATCGGCATCCTGATCCAGCCGTTCTACCTCGGCCACCTGGGCGCCGAGGCCTACGGCCTGATCGGTTTCTTCGCGGTCCTGCAGACCTGGCTGCTGCTGCTGGACGTCGGCCTCTCGCCGGCGCTGGTACGGCAGGTGGCCCATGTCCGCGGCACCCAGGGCGAGACGTATGGCCAGGCGAACCTGCTGCGCTCCTTCGAGCTGATCCTGCTGCCGCTGACCCTGCTCAGTTCGCTGGCGGTGTACGCCGGCAGCTCCTGGATCGCCGGGCGCTGGCTGAACGTCCAGGCGCTGAGCCCCGAGCTGGTGGCGCAGTGCATCAGCCTGATGGGGCTGCTGGTCGCCCTGCGCCTGTACGGCACGCTGTACCGCAGTGCGCTGCAGGGGCTGGAACTGCACGGCTGGATCAACGGGATCAACGTCTTCATCACCACCCTGCGCTACTTCGGCGGCCTGCTGCTGGTGGTCAGGGTCAGCCAGGATCCGCTGGTGTTCTTCGAGTTCCAGGTGGCGGTGTCGCTGCTCGAAACGCTGTTGCTCGGCGCCAAGGCCTACCGCTGGATGGAGGTGCGGCCGCTCACGCGCTTCTGCTGGGACACCTTGCGGCCGGTGATTCCCTTCGCCCTGGGCATGAGCTTCACCTCCGGCCTGTGGATCATCCTCACCCAGCTCGACAAGGTGTTGCTGTCGAGCCTGATGCCGTTGCGGGACTACGGTTACTTCTCTCTGGTGGCGCTGGTCAGCGGCGGCATCCTCAGTCTGGTCAATCCGTTGGCGCAGTCGCTGCTGCCGCGCATGACCATGCTGATCGCCGAGGGGCGCCACGACGACATGCAGCAGCTCTACCTGAAGGCGAACCGTTTCGTCTGTGTGCTGCTGTTCCCGATGGTCGCGGTGATCGCCGCTCATGGTCATGACCTGGTCCTGGCCTGGAGCGGCGATGCCGTGGCCGCCAGCTGGTGCCAGCCGGTGCTGGTCTGGTACGTGCTCGGCGCCGGCCTGATGGCGGTGAGCAGTTTCCAGTTCTACCTGCAGTACGCCCACGGCCAGTTGCACCTGCATGTCTGGTACAGCGTGGTGTCCGCGCTGGTGAGCATCCCGCTGGTGGTCGCCAGTGCCTACCTGTACGGCGTGCTCGGCGTGGCGCTGTGCTGGTTCGGCCTGCGCCTGGCGTCGTTCCTGCTCTGGCCGCCGATCGTGCACCGTCGCTTCGGCGATGACCTGCACGGCCCCTGGCTGCGCGACACCCTGCAGATCGCCGCGCTGAGCGCCGCGGGGCTGTTGCTCAGCGAACCCGTCTACGTGCTGCTGGCCCGCTCCGGCGAACGCCTGTCGCTGCTGCTGGCGCTGGCCGCCTGCGGCCTGATCACCCTGACCCTGGTGGGCGTGGGCTCCGCTCCGGCGTTGCTGCGCCTGCTCAAACCGTCCCAAAAGCCGAGTGTCTAGACATGGATATCCGCTCCGAGCTGCAGATCCTTTCCAACTGGCCGGAAGCCCCTGAACCGCTGCTGAGCGTCGTGTGCCTGGCCTACAACCAGGTGAACTACATCGGCCGTACGCTGGATAGCTTCCTCGAGCAGGTCACCGACTTCCGCTTCGAGGTGCTGGTCAACGATGACGCCTCCACCGATGGCACCGCCGAGGTGATCGCCGACTACGCCGCGCGCTACCCGCACATCATCAAGCCGATCCTGCACAGGGAAAACCAGTACTCCAAGGGCCTGTCCCACGGCATCGCGACGTTCCGCAAGGCGCGCGGCCGCTACATCGCCTACTGCGAGGGCGACGATTTCTGGACCGATCCGCACAAGCTGCAGCTCCAGGTCGACTTCCTCGAGCGCAACCCGGACTACGTGATCACCTATCACGACGCCTACGTCTTCAACGAGGGTGGCGTGATCAAGCCGCGCCAGCTCACCGGTCGCTTCCGCCGTGACGCCAGCCGTCGGGAGCTGCAGCAGGCGCGGGCGATTTCCACCCTGACCGCCTGCTTCCGCAACGTCCTGGGCGAGATGCCCGAGGAGCTGCGCACTACCCGCATGGTGGACCTGTGCTGGTGGTCGCTGCTGGGCGCCTATGGCAAGGGCAAGTTCCTCGAACAGATCCGCCCCGCCGCCTACCGCCGGCACAAGGGCGGGATCTTCTCCATGCAGGCCGAGCGCGTGCAGCAGCAGATGACCCTGCACACCTACTACTGCCTGGCGCGCTACTACCAGCGCATCGGCGACCAGGCGCTCCACGAGTACTTCCTCGTCCAGGTTTGCCGCCTGTCGATGGCCGCGATTCCCGTGCCGCGCAAGATCGAGGCCTTCCTGCTGCTGGTCGGCAACCACGGCCTGAACCTGCTCAAGCGGCTGAACCCGATCCACGCGCGCTGAACCGCGTCACGTCACCGGAGGATGGATATCCATGAGCATCATGTCCCGCTCGTCCCTGGAGACTTTCCAGGACACCCGTATCGACGTGGCCGGCCTGCTGCGCCTGCTCTTCGACCACAAGCGAATGATCCTCGTCGTCACCGGACTGTTCGCGGTCCTGGGGCTGTTCTATGCGGTGGTCGCCACCCCGATCTACGTATCGGGGGCGATGATCCAGGTCGAGCAGAAGAAGAACGGCCTCAACGGCACCCCCGAGGTGATCAACCGTCCCGACTCGGTGTCCCTGGCGGCCACCGAGATCGAGCTGCTGAAGTCCCGCGCGGTGCTCGGCAAGGCGGTGGAGATCCTCAAGCTCTATATCGTTGCCAAGCCCAGGCATATGCCGTTGATAGGCGACTACCTGGCGCGGCGCTTCAAACCGAGCGCCGCGCAGCCGCTGGCCGCGCCGCTGTTCGGCATGGGCAGCTATGGCTGGGGCGGCGAGCAGATCAAGGTGTTCCAGCTGGAGGTGCCCGAGGACTATCTCGGCGAGCCGCTGACCCTGGTCGCCGAGGGCGGCAACGCCTATATCCTGCTCAATGCCGACGGTGAACAGCTGTTGCGCGGCGAGCTGAACAAGACCGTGATCGAGAAGGGCTTCACCATCGAGGTGGACCAACTGGTGGCGAATCCGGGTACCGAGTTCGTCCTCACCCGCGAGCGCCTGCTCAGCTCCACCCTGGCCTACCAGAAGCTGCTCAAGGTGGTGGAGGCCGGCAAGGATTCCGGGATCATCTACATGACCCTGGAAGACCCCAATCCGCTGCAGGCCGATCTCATCCTCGACAAGATCAGCCACCTCTACGTGCTGCAGAACGTCGAGCGCAGTTCCGCCGAAGCCTCCCAGCGCCTGCAGTTCCTGCGCTCGCAGCTGCCGATGGTGCGCATGGAGCTGGAACGCGCCGAGAGCGCCTACAACGCCTACCAGACCAGCGCCAAGTCCGCCGACATCAGCGTCGAGACCCGTGGCGTGCTGGACCAGGTGGTGACGATCGACAACCAGCTCTCCGAGCTCAAGCTCAAGCGCGCCGAGTACGACCGTCTCTACACTCCCAGCCACCCGGCCTACCAGGCGCTGATGAAGCAGATGGGCAGCCTGGAGGCCCGCAAGCAGGGGCTCCAGGGCCGCATCCAGAACCTGCCGGCCACCCAGCAGGAACTGCTGCGCCTCTCCCGCGACATGCGGGTCACCCAGCAGACCTACACCACCTTGCTGAACAAGGCCCAGGAGCAGGACATCCTGCGCGCCGGCACCATCGGCAACGTACGGGTGATCGACACCGCCCAGGCCAACGTCGAACAGCCCGCCAAGCCGATGCGCAAGGTCATCGTGCTGCTCGCCACCCTGCTTGGCTTCTGCGTCGCGCTGGGCATCCTGTTCCTGCGCCAGGCTTTCTACCGGGGCGTGGAGAATCCCGAGGCGATCGAACAGCTCGGTCTCTCGGTGCTCGCGGCGGTGCCGTATTCCCGCCAGCAGGAGCGCCTGGAAAGGGAGCGCAAGGGCGATATCGCCGCCCATACGCCCAAGCTGCTGGCCGCCGCCCATCCGGGCGACCTGGCCAACGAGGCGCTGCGCAGCCTGCGCACCAACCTGCATTTCGCCCTGCTCGAAGCGCGCAACAACGTGGTGATGCTCACCAGCCCTGCGCCCGGCGCAGGCAAGTCGTTCGTCTCCAGCAACCTGGCGGCGGTCATCGCCCAGTCCGGCCAGCGCACCCTGCTGATCGACGCCGACATGCGCAAGGGCTACCTGCACCGCGTCTTCGGCCTGACCCCGCGGCACGGCCTGTCCGATGCCCTGAGCAGCCATCGTCCGCTGAGCGAGGTGATCCTGCCGACCGAAGTGCCGGACCTGGACTTCATCTCCTGCGGTTTCGCCGCGCCGAACCCGTCGGAACTACTGATGCATGACAACTTCGCCCAGCTGCTGCGCGATGCCTCGGCGCTGTACGACCTGGTCATCATCGACACCCCGCCGGTGCTGGCGGTGACCGACGCGGCGCTGGTCGGCCGGCTGTGCGGCATCAGCCTGCTGGTGACCCGCTTCGGCCAGAGCCCGACCAGCGAGATCGACACCGCACGCCGCCGCCTGGGACAGAACGGCATCCACCTGCAGGGCGCGATCCTCAACGGGGTCAAGCGCAAGGCCTCGACGGCCGCCTACGACTACGGCGCCTACGCCTACCGCTACGACTCGCGAGATTGAGACGCGAACAAGGATGAACTCATGGCCCATATCGTCAGCCTGATGCAGCCGTACCTGTTCCCCTACCTGGGGTACTTCCAGCTGATCGCCGCCAGCAGCCTGTTCCTCCTGGGGGACAGCCTGCAGTACACGCGGCGTGGATGGATCAACCGCAACCGCCTGCTGGTCGGTGGCCAGCCCTGGTCCTTCAGCTTTCCGCTGGAGCAGGGCTCGCGCAGCCAGGCGATCAATGAGCGGTTGCTCAGCACGCAGATGCGCCCTACCAGCCAGCGTCTGCTGCACACCATCCGGCACGCCTACAGCCGGGCGCCGTGCTATCGCCAGGTGTTCCCGCTGGTGGAGGAAATCCTCGAGCACCCGGAGCGCAACCTGGCGCGCTTCGCCGAGCACTCGATCCGCCGCATCTGCCACTACATGGGCATCGACACACCGATCGAGCGGGTCTCCGAGCTGGACCTGGCTCCGGACATCGACCGCGACCGGCGCCTGATCGAGGCGGTGAGGCGCTCGGGCGGCGACGTCTACCTGAACCCGGAGGGCGGCCGTCACCTGTACTGCCCGGACCTCTTCCACACCCACGGCGTCGAGCTGCGCTTCCTGCGCATGGACGAGCTCAGCTACCGGCAGTTCGACGACAACTTCGTCCCCAGCCTGTCGATCATCGACGTGCTGATGTTCAACCCGCCGGATGAAATGCAGCGCCTGCTGGGGCGCTACAGCGTGGACCGTCCCGCACCGTCCCCGGGCAGCGCCCGACCCGGCGTCGAGGAGTACGAATCATGAGCCAAGCCGACCCGCTGCATCGCTGGTACCTGATCCAGACCAAGCCGCACCAGGAGCTGCGCGCCGAGGAAAACCTGACGCGCCAGGGCTTCGCCTGCTACCGGCCGGTGGTCGGGCAGGGTGCGCGGCCGCAGCCGCTGTTCCCCGGTTACCTGTTCATCCACCTGGATCAGCAGCACGACAACTGGTTCCCGATCCGCTCGACCCGCGGCGTGGCGCGCATCGTCAGCTTCGGTCCGCAGCCGCTGCCGGTGGCCGACGAACTGGTGGAGGACATCCGCCAGCGCCTGCGGGCGATGCCCGAGCGGCCGGCCAGCCGCTTCCAGCAAGGCCAGGCGGTACGGCTGCACTGCGCCGGGGATTGCGAAGTGGAGGCGATCTTCCTCTGCGACGACGGCGCCGAACGGGCGCTGATCCTGCTCAACCTGTTGCAGCGCGAACAGCGCGTGCGCGTTCCACTGAGCCGGCTCTCGGCGGCCGACGGGGACAGATGGCGGGCCTGAGCGCCCGGTAATCGACGAGGGAGATGCACCATCATGAGTGGATCGACTGTACTGGTGACGCTGACCTATGGCGACCGCCTGGAATACCTGGAGGAGTTGCTGGCCAGGGCCTTCCTGGAGCCGGACATTGGCCGCGCGATCATCGTCAGCAACGCCTCGGTGGCCGAACTGGACCGCTTGTTCAGGCTCTGGCACAACCGCGTCCAGGTGATCGAGCTGGACAGCAACACCGGCTCGGCCAACGGCTATTGCGTGGGCATCGCGGCCGCGCTGAAGACCGGCTGCGAGTACATCTGGCTGATGGACGACGACAACGCGCCGATGCCGGGCGCCTTCCCCCTGCTCAAGCAGCGCCTGCTCGACTGCATGCAACGCCACGGGGCGGACAAGACTGCGGTGCTGGGCTTCCGCCCGGAGCACCAGGCGGATGTCGTCGCCGGCGTGCCGACGCGCTTCATCGCGCCGCCGCGCTCCAGTTACTTCGGCTTCCACGTGCACCAGCTGCCGTACAAGCTCTGGCGCCGCACGCCCTGGGGCAAGCCGCACCCGCGTCCGGTGGAGCCGCTGCTGGAACTGCCGTTCGCCTATTACGGCGGACTGCTGGCGCATCGCAGCCTGATCGAGCGCATCGGCCTGCCGCGCCGCGAGCTGGTGCTCTATGCCGACGATACCGAATACACCTTCCGCATCAGCGCCACGGGCGGGCATCTCTACCTGGTGCCCGACGCCGGGCTGGATGACCTGGAGCGCTCGTGGAACCTCAAGCAGCGCACCTCCAACATCTACGAGACCTACCTGCTGGGCAGCTCGGACCTGCGCGCCTACTACGCCGCGCGCAACCAGGCCTGGTTCGACAAGAACCTGTGGGTCAGCTCGCCGCTGATGTACCGCTTCAACCGCTGGGTGTTCCTGCGCCTGCTGCACTTCTTCGCCCGGCGGCATGGCCGCGACGGACGCCTGCAACTGCTGCTGCGCGCCATTCGCGACGGTGAGGCCGGCGCGCTGGGCATGAGCCGGATGTATCCGCTATGAGACTCCTGTTCCTCAACACCCTCTATGCCCCGCACATCGGCGGCGGCGCGGAGGTGATGCTGCAGTCGATGGTCGAGGGCCTGCAGGCGCGCGGCCATGCGGTGCAGGTCCTGAGCACCGGCCCGGACGCCGGCCTGCGGAGCGACTCGCACAATGGCGTGCCGGTGCTGCGCGCCGGGATGCGCAACCTGTACTGGCCGTTCTCCGAGCAGCGCCAGGGCCCGCTGCGGCGGCTCGCCTGGCATGCCCTGGACCGTTACAACCGGGGCATGCGCGAGGTGCTGGCGCAGGTGCTGGCGCAGAGCGAGCCGGACCTGGTGGTGTGCCACAACCTGTCGGGCTGGTCCATCGCCGCCTGGGATGCGATCCGCGAGGCCGGGCTGCCCATCGTGCAGATCCTGCACGACCAGTACCTCACCTGCCCGCGCGGGATGCGCTTCAACAAGGGGCGGCATTGCCAGCGGCAGTGCGGTTCCTGTGCGCTGCTCAGGCGTTCCCATGCGGAGGCGTCGGCGCGGGTCGATGCGGTGGTCGGTGTCAGCCGCTACCAGTTGGCCGCCCTGGTCGAGGCGGGCTACTTCGCCCACAGCCAGCGCTATGTCGTCTACAACAGCGCGCCGTTCGCACCGGCACAGGGTGCGCCGGCCGCCGTGATGCCGCGTCGCCCGTTGCGCTTCGGCTTCATCGGTTCGCTGACCCCGAACAAGGGCGTGGAGTGGCTGATCGAGCAGTTCCAGAAACAGTCGCTGGACGCCTCGTTGCTGATCGCCGGGCGCGGCGAGGCGGCCTACGTGAATGCGCTGAAGTCCTCCGCCGACCCGCAGCGCGTGCACTTCGTCGGCTACCGCAAGTCCTCGGAGTTCTTCGCCGAGATCGACGTGGCCGTGGTGCCCAGCGTCGGCCCCGAATCCTTCGGCCTGGTGGCGCTGGAGGCCTGCGCCCATCGCCTGCCGGTGATCGTCTCGACCCGTGGCGGCCTCGTCGAGATCGTCCGCGACGGGCTCAACGGCCTGCACTGCGCACCCGAACGTCCCGACTCGCTGGGCGAGGCGATCCGCCGCCTGGCCCAGGACGCGCCGTTGCGCCAGCGCCTGGCCTCCCGCGCGCGGGACAGCGTGGCGTCGATGCTCAGCGTCGAGCGGATGCTCGACGAGTACGAAGCCATCCTGCGCCACACCCTGCTCAACCGTGGAGTCCGTCATGGATCTGCAATCGCCGTATCCACGCTTTGAGCCCTCGCGCGGGATCGCCTTCGACCGCTCGCTGCTGGCGCTGGCGGTGCTGGTGTCGCTGCTGCTGGTGGAGACGTTCAGCGGGGCGCTGCGTTTCTATGCCGACCAGGTCGGTCTGTCGGCGCTGGTCTACCTGCCGAAGGTGGCCTGCGTGATCGCGGTGGGCTGGGAGCTGTTCACCCGTCCGCAGCAGCGCGGCCTGTGGTTGCTGCTGGTGCTGGCGGCCGCCTCGCTGATGCTCGGGCGGTTGCACGGCGCCCAGTGGCAGGCCGGGGCGTTCAGCGTGTTCATCTACGCGCCGCTGTTGTTCGGCCTGCTCTGCGGACCCTACCTGGAGATGCACCGCAAGGCGGTAGGCTGGGCCATCGTCTTCTGTCTCGTCGCCTCGCTGGCGGGCATCGTGCTGGACATCCTCGGCAACGTGCCGTGGAAGGGATACACCTACTCGATGGGCGGGGTCGAGATCAGCGGCAACCGCGCCTGGAGCGCCTACGGACTGGATCGCATCGCCGGCTTCTCACGGATGTCGTCGAGCCTGGCGATCATGCTGTCGATCTTCAGCCTGTACCTGGGCTCGTTCCGGCTACCGTTGCTGGTGCGCGGGCTGATCTACCTGGTGGCGCTGGCGGGGATCGTCCTGACCACCAACAAATCCTCCGCCGTCGCCTTCGTCATCGCCCTGCTGGTGATGAGCGTCGCCCGCAATCGCCTGCTGTTCCTGCTGGCCGCCCTCGTGGTGGTGCTCGGCGCGCTGGCGCTGCCGCTCTATGGCCTGTTCGGGGGCATCGAGCCGTACCTGGCCAGCTCCAGCGGCGACAACCTGATCGGCTCGATGGTGGATCGCCTGGTCAACACCTGGCCGAGCCTGATCAAGGTGATGGAATACAACGGTTGGACCGTCACCGGCGCCGGGCTGGGGATGACCGGAAGCGCCTACGGGGCGTACCCGGTGTTCGGCGTCGAGCAACTGGCGGTGGCGGACAACTCGCTGCTGTACCTCTGGCTGCTGTTCGGCGTCGCCGGCGTCGCGCTCTATGCGCTGGCGGTACCGATGCTGATGCGCCTGCAGCGCCAGCCGGGCAGCGAGGCGCGCGCGCTGCTGGGCATCGCCTACTGCACCCTGCTGGTCGGCTGGACCAGCGACGTGCTGGAGGCGCAGGTGCCCAGCCTGTTCCTCGGCCTGGCGATCGGCCGGGCGCTGCGTCTGCCGGATGAGCTGGCCACGCCGCCGGCGCCGCAGGCCTGGCGCCTGCAAGGCAAGGGACGGCTGCTGAGCCTGCTGCTGGGCGGGGCACTGTTGTTCGCCGGAGCAGGGCAGGCGCCCCAGGCGCTGGCCAGCCAGACGCCGGCGGCCGGACAGGACGCGCCGGAATTCATCGTCGGCGCCAGCACGCACCAGAACCTCCGTCCGGGCAACCGCGACGGCATCAACCGCCTGGCGCAACGGGCCGGCATCCTGTCGTTCCGCGACGACGCCTTCTGGTCCAGCGTCGAGCGCGAGGCCAACGTGCTGTCCATCGACGCCAGCTGGCGCGCGCAACTGCGCAGCACCCGCAGCCTGGGTATCAGCACCCTGCTGATCCTCGGCCTGGAGAATCAGTTCCACGGCAACGCCAAGCCGCGCGACGAGGCCTCCCGCGCCGCCTTCCTGCGCTATGTGCGCTACGTGGTGCGCAGCTTCAAGGGGCAGGTGGCGATCTACGAGGTGTGGAACGAGTGGGATGTGGAAAACCCCACCGACAAGGCATTCAGCGACGACTACCTGACCCTGGTCCGCGCCACCGCCCAGGCGATCCGCGAGGAGGACCCGCAGGCCAAGGTGATCGCCGGCGCGGTGACCCTGCGCGGCATCCGCCAGGGCTTCGCCGAGCGCCTGGTCGCCGGTGGGCTGCTGGACGTGGCCGACGGCCTGTCCCTGCACCCGTCGGTGTATTGCGAGGGCGAGCTGGCGACGCCGGAGAACTGGCTGGCGTGGTTCAAGGGCGTCAACCAGACGCTCGAACGCGCCGCCGGCAAGCCGGTGCCGCTGTACTTCACCGAGTTCAGCTGGCCGGCCCATGACGGCGCCTGCGGGATCAGCCGCGAACGCCAGGCGGCCTACCTGGCGCGCGCCTACTTCCTGTTGCGCAGCCTGCCGAACGTGAAGGGCTCCTGGTGGTACGACCTGGTGGACGACGGCATCGACCGCCGCGACATGGAGCACAACTTCGGCCTGCTCACCGCCGACGGCCAGCCCAAGCCGGCCTACCACGCGATGACCAGCGTGGCCGCGATCATCGGCCACTACCGCTTCGCCGGCCGGGTGCCCAACGATGACCCGAACGTCTATCTGCTGCGTTTCGCCAAGGCCGACGACGAAATCCTGGTGGCCTGGACCCTGGGCCGCGAGCAGAGCCTGAAGATCACCAGCCAGCCGGGCAGTTCCGACACCCTCTGGCGCCTGCGCGACTTCGACGGCGTGAGCACCGGCCAGGGCGAGAAAGTGCCCTGGGACTGCCCCTCGGGCGGTGGTGCGTGCCAGGCCAGCATCCGTATCGATAACGCTCCGACGCTGCTGCGCAGCGCCCCGGGCTACCAGCTGTCGCTGCGTTGAGCACAACGCGACGACTCGCCGAGAGGACTTCCATGATCGTGATCAACGGGCGTTTCCTGTCCCAGGAAATCAGCGGCGTGCAACGCTTCGCCGAGCAGATCTCGCTGTCGCTGGCGCGCCTGCGCGGCGATGTGCGCTTCGTCGCGCCACCCGGCCCGCTGCCGCGGGAGGAGATCGCCCAGCGCCTGAACGTCGAGCGCATCGGGCGTCACCGCGGGCACCTGTGGGAGCAGGTCGACCTGCCGCTGTGGCTGGCGCGCAACGGCCGGCCGCTGCTGGTGTCGCTGTGCAATACCGCGCCGCTGGCCTACGGCCGGCAGTTGGCGACGCACCACGACATCGCCTATGTGCGCCATCCCGAGAGCTTTTCCTGGCGCTTCCGCGCGCTGTACCGGACGCTGACCCCGCTGATGCTGCGGCGGGTGCTGGCGCTGGTCAGCGTCAGCGAGTTCTCCCGCCGGGAGATCGCCGCGCACTACCGCTTCCCCGCCGAGCGCATCCATGTGATCGGCAACGCGGTCTCCGCCGCGTTCTGTCCCGGCCCCGTGGCCACGGGCGGTCGACCCTATCTGCTGGCGGTGTCCTCGCCGGCGGCGCACAAGAATTTCGCCCGGATGATCGAGGCGTTCGACCTGCTGCGGGACCTGGACGTCGACCTGCATATCGTCGGCTCGGCCAGCCGCAGCTTCGTCGATTACCGGCTGCAGTCCAGCGAACAGCACGAACGCGTGCGCTGGCTGGGGCGCATCGACGATCGCCGGCTGATCGAGGAGTACCGCGGCGCGGCGGCCTTCGTCTTCCCCTCGCTCTACGAAGGCTTCGGCATACCGCCGCTGGAGGCGCAGGCCTGCGGCTGCCCGGTGATCGCCGCCCGCAGCGCCTCGATACCCGAGGTGCTGGGCAACTCGGCGCTGTATTTCGACCCCGTCGATACGCAGGCCCTGGCCACGGCGATGCGCCGCGTGCTGCGGGACGCGAAGTTGCGCGGCGGCCTGCGCAACGCCGGGTTGGAGAACGTCCTGCGCTACTCCTGGGACCTTTCCGCGCTGCGTCTTTCCAGCCTGATCGACTCCTTTCTAGCCGAAGGCGCGGACTGTCTGCCGCGCTTCAACTCGCTCGAATAGCCCGGTTCCGGGCGATTCCGCCAAGGAGGCAATTGCCATGAAAGGCATCATCCTCGCCGGAGGCTCCGGCACCCGCCTGCATCCCATTACCCTGGGGGTGTCCAAGCAACTGCTGCCGATCTACGACAAGCCGATGGTGTATTACCCGCTGTCGGTGCTGATGCTCGCCGGCATCGACGACATCCTGTTGATCTGCGCGCCCGCCGACCTGGCCAACTTCCGCGCGCTGCTCGGCGACGGCGAACGTTTCGGTGTGCACCTGCAGTACGCGGTGCAGCCTTCGCCGGACGGCCTGGCCCAGGCCTTCCTGATCGGCGCGGAGTTCATCGGCGACGACTCGGTGTGCCTGGTGCTGGGCGACAATATCTTCTACGGCCAGAGCTTCACCCAGACCCTGCGCGAGGCCGCCTCGCGCGAGCGCGGCGCCACGGTGTTCGGCTACCAGGTGGCCGACCCCGGGCGCTTCGGCGTGGTGGAGTTCGACGACGACGGCAACGTGCTCTCCATCGAGGAGAAGCCACGGCTGCCACGCTCCAACTACGCGGTCACGGGCCTGTACTTCTACGACAACCGGGTGCTGGAGATGGCCCGGCAGATCCGCCCCTCGGCGCGTGGCGAGCTGGAAATCACCGACATCAACAATGCCTACCTGGCGCTCGGCGAGCTGCGCGTGAGCCTGCTGGGGCGCGGCTTCGCCTGGCTGGACACCGGGACCCACGAATCGCTGATGGAGGCCGGTCACTTCGTCCAGACCATCGAGGCGCGGCAGGGGCTGAAGGTCGCCTGCCTGGAGGAAATCGCCTTCCAGCAGGGCTGGCTTTCCACCGAGGGCCTGGCCTTGCAGGCCGAGCGCCTGGGCAAGACCGGCTATGGCCGCTACCTGCAGCAACTGCTGCTGGATGCCCGCCCTTGAACCCGCTCGCCGCCGCCCTGGCCGGTCGGCCGTGGCGGCGCGTCATCGATCCGTCTGCCTTGAGTGGCAGCGGCGCCGGGATGGGCGCCGAGTGTTGTGAGGTTTTCCATGTCCATTCGATCGAAGGGAATACTGCGGGCCAACCAGTCACTCCTGGCGCTGGCTCACCGTCTGCTCGATCTGCTGGTCATCGTCCTCTCCGGGGCGATTCTCCTGAGTGACGGCAGCGGTCTGCCGGATTCCCGTGCCTGGGTGTCGGTGCTGCTGTGCGTGATGCTGTTCCACTGGCTGGGCGAGCTCAACCGGCTCTACGGTTCCTGGCGCGGCGAATCGATGCTGCGCGAGTCGCTGATCGTCACCAGCTACTGGTCGCTGACGTTCTTCGCCGTGCTGCTGCTGGACGTGGCCGTGCGCCACGGCATCGTCATCGACGCCTCCCGCTTCGTCTGGTTCGCCGTTGCGCTGCTGGTGATGTGTGCGTACCGCCTGCTGTTGCGCATCCTCCTGCGCCTGGCGCGCCGGCATGGTTTCAACAGCCGCAATGTCGCCATCTACGGCACCGGGGAAGTCGGCGCGCACCTGGCCTCGACCATCCTCGATGCACCGTGGATGGGGTTGCGCCTGGTCGGTTTCTACGACGACCGGCCGCAGCAGATGGCGTTGGATACGCGGGTGGCGGTCAAGGGCGGGCGCCTGGCGCTGATCGAGGCGGCGCGCAGCGGACAGATCGACAAGGTCTACCTGACCCTGCCGCTCTCCCGCGAGCCGCTGCTCAACGAACTGATTCGCGAACTCTCCGACACCACGGTGTCGGTCTACCTGATTCCCGACCTGTTCATGTTCGACCTGCTGCACGCGCGCAGCGAGAGCATCAACGGCCTGGAAACCATCAGCATCTTCGACACCCCTATGGACGGGCCCAACGCAGTGCTCAAGCGCATCGAGGACGTGGTCCTCGCCTCGCTGATCCTGCTGCTGGTGTCGGTGCCAATGCTGCTGATCGCTGTGGCGGTGAAGCTCACCTCGCGCGGCCCGGTGCTGTTCCGCCAGACCCGCTACGGGATGGATGGCCGGCCGATCCGCGTGTGGAAGTTTCGCAGCATGACCGTCATGGAGGACGGTGCGCAGGTGATCCAGGCCTCGCGCAACGACTGCCGCGTCACCCGCCTGGGCGCGTTCCTGCGACGCTCCTCGCTGGATGAGCTGCCGCAGTTCTTCAACGTCCTGCGCGGCGACATGTCGGTGGTAGGGCCCCGGCCCCATGCGGTCGCGCACAACGAGCAATACCGCCGTCAGGTCAGTCGCTACATGCTGCGCCACAAGGTCAAGCCCGGTATCACCGGGTGGGCCCAGGTCAACGGCTGGCGTGGCGAGACCGACACCCTGGAAAAGATGCAGAAACGCATCGAGTTCGATCTGGACTACATCGAGAACTGGTCCGTCTGGTGGGACCTGAAGATCGTTGGGCTGACCCTGTTCAAAGGGTTCGTCCACCGTAACGCGTTCTGAGTCAGTCCCCCTACCAACACCCTGCTTCAAGGAAGGATCGCCATGAAAACTCTGTTCGTGATCGGTCTTGTTGTCGGCAGTCTGACGCTACAAGGCTGTGTGTTCTCCCCCGGTCAGCACATGACGGATTCCGATATAGAAAAAGAGGCGCAGAAAGAGGGCATGCGCATCACCCTCGTCCCCATCACGCCGCAAGTGCTGCAAAGCCAGGAAATGGCCCGCGGCAATGATCCGGGGCTGCCGGCGGAGCTGCTGTCGTACCGGCCGCAGCAGGGCGAATACGTGATCGGCGCGGGGGACGTCCTGCTGGTCACCGTCTGGGACCACCCGGAACTGACCAGCCCCGGCTCGACGCAGCAGATGGAAGCCAACGGCCGCGTGGTCGGCGCCGACGGCAACATCTTCTTCCCCTACGCCGGCACCGTGGCGGCGGAAGGCCGGACGCCCACGATGCTGCGCGGCGAACTGGCCCGCCGACTGGCCAGGAAGGGCATCGTCGACCCGCAGGTGGACGTCACCGTGCTGCGTTATGCGAGCCAGCACGTGGTGATGTCCGGGGCCTTCCAGAACGGCGGCCAGATGGAGCTGAACAACACGCCGACGACGCTGGTGCAGGCCGTGAGCAAGGCCGGCGTGATCGCCGGCGAGGCCGACCTGTCGGGGCTGACGCTCAGGCGCGGTGGGCGTGAGTACCTGATCGACGTCGATGCGCTCAACCGCACCGGTTCCACCCTGAGCGGCATCTACCTGAAGAGCGGCGACCAGATCCACCTGCCCTACAACGATCGCAAGAAGGTCTACGTGGTGGGCGAGGTCGAGCGTCCGCAAGTGGTGACCTACCGCACCACCGGCCTGACGCTGCTGGAAGTGTTGGGCAGCGCGGGCGGCCTCAGCCCGGAAACCTCCGACGGCGACTCGGTCTACGTGATCCGCGCCGGCCAGTTGCAGCCGAGCGCCAACGGCGCCCAGGCCGCCGTCACGGCACAGGTCTTCCACCTGGAAGCGAAGCGGCCCACGGCCTTCGCCCTGGCGCGCGACTTCGCCATGCAGCCGCAGGACGTGGTGTTCATCGGGCCGGCCAACATTACCCGTTGGAACCGCTTCATCAGCCAACTGCTGCCGTCGGCGTCCTTCATCGGCACCAGTTCGGCGGTGGGAAATAACTGACCGGGACCGTCCACCCCGCGGTTCCGTCTTTTCTTGGGCATCCCCTAGCAATGCCCATAACCCGTCAGCGTTGCAGCGTTGGCGGGTTTCTTTTTTTCTGCCATAGGGTATCCCGCCTATTGGCGTGGGAATCCGGCTATGCGCTGTTTCGCGCTTTCCCTCTATTTCGTACTGATTCGAGGTACCTCGTCCGAGGAGCAGCCTCGGGCGGAGCCTCGTGGTAACATATATTCCATACGGATATTACGTTCTAATAATTAATTCTTTTTTGATTTATAGAGCATCTCTTATCGTGACCCCAGCGCTGCCGCGAGGACGGTTGGCCAGTGCGGTTGGGGTGGCGGTTATCCGCCAGCGGAACCAAGGTTCGTGGCGGTTTCCCGCTGATGTGTCCGAGGGAATGGGTCGGCCGGCAAGCCTGAAAGGCTGAGCTGGCGGGGGATCGGGCAGGCGAGGCCGGTTGGCCTGGGGATTGCCTAGCCAGTGGTGCATGCCCTGTGCAGCGCCACAACAACAAGACACGAGACCCGATCCATGCACTCCCTTCCTTCTTCCGCCTTCCCGCCTGCTTGCCTGCGCGTCACCCCTGCCTAGGGGAGCGCTGAAAACCTGTGAATACCGCAGCCGCGCGCATCCGTACGCGCCGTGGCCGCTGCTTGCCGTTCGGGCGGGCTCCGGGGGAGCCGACTGTTGCGCTGAATGGCCTGTTTTCAAGATCAATAAAATGGGGAAATTCCAATGAAAAGCCGCACTCTCACACAATCGAGCCTGGCGCTCGCCATCGCTGCCGCAGGCCTGGCCCAGTCGGCCGTCGCCGGCGGGTTCATCGAGGACAGCAAGGCCAGCCTCACCCTGCGCAACTTCTACATCAACACCGATAACCGCAACGGCAGCAACGAGCCGAGCAAGCAGGAAGAGTGGGGCCAGGGCTTCCTGCTCAACTACACCTCCGGCTTCACCGAAGGCACCGTGGGCTTCGGCGTCGACGCGCTGGGCCTGCTCGGGGTTCGCCTCGACAGTGGCAAGGGCACACATTACAACCCGAGCAGCTCGAACTTTTCCGGGACTGTCTTCCCCACCGACAGCGATGGCCGTGCGGTGGACGATTTCGCCCACCTGGGCGCCACCGGCAAGGTGAAGGTGTCCTCCACCGAGCTGCGCTACGGCACCCTCCTGCCGAAGCTGCCGGTGGTCACCTACAACGACGGCCGCCTGCTGCCGCAGACCTTCGACGGCGGCCAGATCACCTCCAACGAGATCAAGGACCTGACCCTGATCGGCGGCCAGCTGGAACACACGAAGGGCCGCAGCTCCAGCAACAACGAGGGGCTGTCCATCGCCGGCGCCAACAACGCCCGCACCGGCGAGTTCGTCAACAAGTTCTACTACGGCGGCGCCGACTACAAGCTGACCAAGGACCTGACGCTGCAGTACTACTACGGCAACCTGCAGGACTTCTACAAACAGCACTTCCTCGGCCTGCAGCACAGCTGGGCGATCGGCCCGGGCGTGCTCAAGAGCGACCTGCGCTACTTCCACAGCAGCGACGACGGCAAGAACGGCCACGACAAGAACTTCTACACCACCGGCTACTACGGCAGCGGCGTGACCAAGGGCGAGGTCGACAACCGCGCCTGGAGCGGCCTGTTCACCTACACCGTGAGCGGCCACAGTTTCGGCGCCGGCTACCAGCAGCTCAGCGGCGACAGCGACTTCCCGTTCATCAACAACGGTGACGGCGCCACGGCCTACCTGATCACCGACGTGCAGATCGGCAAGTTCCTGCGCGCCGGCGAGCGCACCTGGCAGGTCCGCTACGGCTACGACTTCGCCCAGTCCGGCCTGCCGGGCCTGACCTTCCAGACCCTGTACCTGCGCGGCGACAACATCGACACCGCGTATGGCGACAAGAGCGAGTGGGAGCGTGACATCTCCCTGGCCTACGTGATCCCGGACGGCACCTTCAAGGGCCTGGGCTTCACCTGGAAGAACGCTGCCCTGCGCAGTGGCCTGCCGACCAGCGGCACGGGCACCGCGACCCAGCGCGACCAGGACGAGAACCGCCTGATCGTCAGCTACACCATCCCGCTGCTGTAAGTCTGGCGGGCTCTCCGAAAGCCGCCGTCCTCGCAAGAGGCGGCGGTTTTTTTCTTGGGCGCCGGCTGCTTTTCGTAGGAGATTCTATGTCTACCCCGCCGTATCGGCCGCAGGCC